>PLSZ01000161.1 GCA_003164305.1 Acetobacteraceae bacterium | reverse complement strand
GTGCGCTCGATCGCGCAGAGTTCCACGACCGGGCACGGCACCAACGTGATCCAGGGGCTGGCGATTTCGATGGAGGCGACCGCGCTGCCGGTCGTGGTCATCAGCATCGGCATCATCATCACCTTCATGGTGGCGGGCCTGTTCGGGATCGCGGTGGCGGCGACGACGATGCTGTCGCTGGCCGGCATGATCGTGGCGTTGGATGCCTATGGACCGGTGACCGACAACGCGGGCGGCATCGCCGAGATGGCGGACCTTCCCAAGGAAGTCCGTGTCACGACGGACGCTTTGGACGCCGTCGGCAACACGACCAAGGCGGTGACGAAGGGCTATGCGATCGGTTCGGCGGGTCTCGCCTCGCTGGTGTTGTTCGCGGCGTATACGCAGGATCTGACGCACTACTTCCCGACGCTGAAGATGGATTTCAGCCTGACCAATCCCTTCGTGGTGATCGGGTTGTTCATCGGCGGCATGCTTCCCTATTTGTTCGGGGCGATGGGCATGACGGCGGTGGGCCGCGCGGCCGGGGCGGTCGTGGTGGAAGTGCGCCGTCAGTTCCGGGAGATCCCGGGCATCATGGAGGGCACCGCGAAGCCGGAATATGGCACCGCGGTGGACCTGCTGACCAAGGCCGCGATCAAGGAGATGATCGCGCCGTCCTTGCTGCCGGTGCTGGCGCCAATCGTGCTGTGGGTCGTGATCGATATCATCGCGGGCCGGGCGGCGGCGTTCGCCTCCCTGGGCGCGATGCTTCTGGGCACCATCGTGACCGGCCTGTTCGTTGCCATCTCGATGACCTCGGGCGGTGGCGCCTGGGACAACGCGAAGAAGTATATCGAGGAAGGGCACCACGGCGGCAAAGGCTCCGACGCGCATAAAGCGGCGGTGACCGGCGATACCGTTGGCGATCCTTACAAGGATACGGCGGGCCCGGCGGTGAACCCGATGATCAAGATTTCCAATATCGTGGCGCTGCTGCTGCTGGCGGTTTTGGCGGGTTGGTTGAAGTAGAACCAATGGAATTAAATTTCTGACCGGTCGTCACATGCCCTCTTCGTCATGGCCGGATTTCGACCCGGTCATCTGGCGCGGCACGTGCGGCGAAAGATCACCGGGTCGAGCCCGGTGATGACGGGTTGACGGCACGAGTAAAGACTTTCGGTCACCGATCAATGAAACGGAAACGGCCCCGAACGCGAATTCGGGGCCGTTTTTTTTGCGCCGGGCCGGCCGGTCAGGCCGCCTGAGGCCCTCGCACCAACTTCCCGGGCAGCGCGCCCGTCGCGTGGCCTTCCCGGTAAGTTATCTGACCCGAAACGATCGTCGCTTCGTAACCGTACACCTCCTGCAACAACCGCTTTCCGCCGGCCGGTAGGTCGTGCGCGATATACGGCTTTCCAGCGCCCAAACGGTCCCAGTCGATGACGTTCACATCGGCCTTCATGCCGGGGCGCAAGATGCCGCGATCGTAAAGGCCGGCGGCGCCGGCGGTGTCGGAGGTCAGACGCCGGATCAATTCTTCCGGCGTGAATTTGTTCAGTGTCCGGCCCCAATGGGTCAGCATCCAGGTCTGGAATCCCGCGTCCAGAATGAAAGCGACGTGCGCGCCGCCATCGCCCAGTCCCATGATGCAGTTGGGGTTGTGCAGCAACGTTTCGGCCATGGACAGATCGCCGTACGCATAGCTGGAGATGGTCGTATAGATGAAGTCGGTGCCATCGCTTTCCAGAAGGGCGTCGTATGTCACCTCCTCCGGCGTGCGCCCTTCGCGCGCGGCGATCGCGGCGAAACTGTCCTCTTTTTTCGGCGCGTAGATCGGAGGGTTGCCGAACCGGAACATGAGATCCCACCGCAGGCGATGAAACAGCGGGAATTTGTTGAATTCTTTCGGATCCTCGCTGAGGATCTTTTTCCGGATTTCCGGATCGCGCATCCGGGCCACGCGTTCCGTCAGCGGCAAATGGGCGATCGTCTGATACGTCCTGGTGCCCGAGAACGGGTTCTGGCTGCCTGACAGCCCAAGTAACGCACCCGTCGCCCGAGGCCCAAACACCGGACGGATCGGCACACCATCCGCGGCGGCCTTGTCGGCGTAGCGCAGCAGATCGCGCCACACCTCGGGCCTCGCATGCCGTTGCGTGAGCGTGAAGACGGTCGGGCGACCGCTGGCTTCGGTGATCCGCCGCACCATGGCGAATTCGGCGTCAGGATCCGGTGCCCATTCCGACACGATTTCCAGCATGCCCGAGCCGGCGTCTTTCATGCCCAGTGCGATGCCCGTCAGCTCGTCTTCCTGGGCTTGCAGCGTGGGGGTTGGATCGCCTTTCAACGTCTTGTGCGAAATGCTGCGCGAGGTGGAGAAGCCGAAGGCACCGGCTTGCATCGCCTCGCGCGCGATCTCTCGCATTTGCGCGATGTCGCCCTGGTTGGCGTTTTCCAGATTGATCGCGCGGTCGCCCATCACGAAGACCCGCACGGCGGCGTGCGGCAGCAACGCGCAGACATCGACGTCGCGCGGCTTGCGATCCAGAGCATCAAGGTATTCGCCGAAGGTTTCCCATTCCCACCTGAGGCCTTCGTTCATGACGGCGCCGGGAATGTCCTCGACGCCTTCCATCAACTCGACCAGCCGGTCCCGATCGGCGGGTTTGCACGGCGCGAAGCCGACGCCGCAATTGCCCATGACGACGGTCGTCACCCCATGCCATGAACTCGGCGCCAGATGCGGATCCCAAACCGCCTGGGCGTCGTAATGCGTGTGGATATCGACGAAGCCGGGCGTGACGAGTTTCCCCTTCGCGTCGATTTCCTCCGCGCCGGTTCCGGCGACGACGCCGATTTGAGCGATCTTACCGTCCTTGATCGCGACATCGGCCTGGAAAGACGCGCGTCCGGTGCCATCGACGACGCTGCCGCCGCGAATGACGAGATCATGCTCCGGCATTTCTGGACCCTCCTGATGGGGACGTATTTGCCCAGAATGGTGCGCTCGCGGAGGCGGAGTGACAAGCGCGCGCGGGCGGTGGAGCGCGGACGCCGGGCGGCCATCGAAAAACCCGGCGGGCGTTGCGACGCGCCGCCGGGTTTTCAGTGCTAACTTTTGAACAGCGCCGGTGTCCGCT
Organism: Acetobacteraceae bacterium; assembly: GCA_003164305.1. The sequence goes on along the minus strand of PLSZ01000161.1, from coordinate 5,116 downwards.
CGCGCGCCGGCTGTCCGCTATCGTTGGTCAGACGACGCCGAGGATCGTCTCCGCCTTGCTGGCTTCGAATCCGCCCGGGGCCTCAACACCCAGATGTGTCACTTTGCCGTCTTCGGCGACCAGCGCGTAACGCTGGCTGCGCACGCCCATGCCGCGCGCCGTGATGTCCATCTCCAGGCCGAGCGCCTTGGCGAACATGGCGGAGCCGTCGGCGAGCATCAGGACCTTGTCGCCGGTGCCCTGGTCCTTGCCCCAGGCGCCCATGACGAACGCATCGTTGACGGAAATGCAGGCGATGGTATCGACGCCCTTGCCCTTCAACGCGTCGGCGTTCTGCACGAATCCGGGCAGATGCTTGGCGCTACATGTCGGGGTAAAGGCGCCTGGCACCGCGAACAGCACCACTTTCTTGCCTTTGAAGATATCGTCGGTGGACACTTCTTTCGGTCCGTCCGCCGTTGCCATCATCAGTTTCATCGACGGAATTGTATCGCCAACTTTGATCGTCATGATTTTCTCACTCCCCGAAAGGGACAGGCCCGCTGAGGGCCCCCCGGTGATCACGGGCGAGTCCTAGCCCGCCTTCCGGCGCGAGTCACGACCCCCGCGCTGGTCTCGGCGGGCGCTTCCGGGCGGCTGCCTCTGGCCTTCCGCCGCCTTGGCTGTCATCTTCCGGCCGCGCATGGGAGGAAACCGCGTGCTGAGCATGAAGGGAAAGGTCGCGATCGTCACCGGTGCCGGATCGGTCGGACCTGGCTGGGGCAACGGGAAGGCAACCGCGACCCTGCTGGCGCGACAGGGCGCCGAATTGTTCCTGGTCGATATCAACGAGGACGCCGTTCGCGAAACTCAGGCCATCATCGAGAAAGAAGGCGGCACCGCCCATGTGCACCGAAGCGATATGATGATCGCGGCGGATGTTCAGGAGATGGTCCAGGCCTGCGTCACTCGTTTCAGGCGCATCGATATCCTGGTCAACAACGTGGGCGGCTCGGCGCCCGGCGACCCGGTCGCGATGACCGAAGAAGTCTGGGACCGGCAGATCGACTTCAATCTGAAGACGGCGTTTCTCGGCTGTAAATATGCCATTCCGGTGATGCTGGAACAGGGCAAGGGCGCGATCGTCAACATCGCCTCGGTGGCCGGAATGCGGAACGATTTTCTCAGCGGCCGGTCGCATGTCGGCTATAGCGCGTCGAAAGCCGGCGTGATCCAGTTGTCGCGCTCGGTCGCCGGGACTTATGCCAAGCAGAACATCCGGGTGAACACGGTTGTGCCGGGCCTGATGCACACGCCATTGGTCGAGACCCGGCTGGCCCGCACGGTCGGCGGTAATGACCTTCAGAAACTCATCGATGCCCGCAACGCCGCCGTGCCCATGGGACACATGGGCGACGCGTGGGACGTGGCGCACGCGGTGCTGTTCCTCGCCTCGGATGAGGCGAAGTTCATCACCGGCACTGAAATCGTCGTCGATGGTGGCAGCACCGCGGCGATGCCCTGACCCCCAAGAACCACAGGAGAATTCGATGAGTGAGAGGCGCTTTCCGGACCTATCGCCGGAGACGATGACGGACGAACAACGGCAGGTCGCGGAAGCGATCCAGTCCGGGCCGCGTGGCTCCGGGCTGCGCGGGCCTTTCAACGCGCTGATGCGCAGCCCGCAACTTTGCGATCTGGTGCAGCGGGTCGGCGCTTACGTGCGTTTCGGCAGTTCCATTCCGGCGCCGTTGAATGAGCTGGCGATTTGCATGGCGGGGCGCAAATGGGGCGCGCAGTACGAATTCTACGCGCATCGTAAGCTCGGCATCGACGCGGGATTAAGCCCGGCCATTCTGGACTCGGTGGCGAACGGACGCCGGCCGGAGGCTATGTCGTCGGACGAAATGATCGTCTACGAGTTCGTGATGTCGCTGTTGGGTACGGGTCAGGTGCCGGATCCGCGCTATCAGGCGGTGTTCGACCGCTTCGGGGAGCGGGGCGTGATGGATCTGGTCGGCGCGGTCGGTTATTACAGTCTCGTGTCGATGGTGTTGAATGTGGCGCAGGTGCCGCTGCCGGAAGGTGTCGAGCCGCCGTTGAAACCGTTGTAAGGTTCCGGGTCTCCGCGGCGCGCGTTCGCCGCGGAGACGGCTCCTTCGCGGAGAACGACCATGCGCCCTGAGGATTTCATCGCCGACAAACGCCGTCCGTTCACGGGCACCGAATACATCGAGAGCTTGCGCGATGGGCGTGAGGTTTATATCGATGGCGAGCGTGTCGCCGATGTCACGACGCATCCGGCGTTTCGCAACGCCATTCGCTCGGTCGCGCGGCTCTATGACGCGCTGCATGACCCGAAAAGCAAAGAGCGGCTGACCTGTCCGACCGACACCGGCTCGGGCGGATACACCCATAAGTTTTTCCGGGTGCCGCGGTCGCGTGAGGATATGCGCGGCGCGCAGGAGGCGATCGCGGGATGGGCCCGGCTGTCTTACGGGTGGATGGGCCGCACGCCGGACTATAAGGCGGCGTTTTCCAACACGTTGGGCGGCTTTCCCGAATATTACGGCGATTACGCGGACAACGCGCGCGCCTGGTACAAGCGCGCGCAGGAAGCCGTGCCGTTCATGAACCACGCCATCGTCAATCCGCCGATCGACCGCCATAAGCCGGCGGAAGAGGTGAAGGACGTCTATGCCTGCGTGAAGAAGGAGACCGATGCCGGCATCTATGTGTCCGGCGCGAAGGTCGTCGCGACATCGGCCGCGTTCACCCATTACAACTTCATGGGACAGTCGTCGAAAACCGCGACGCAGGACCTGGATTTGTCAGTCATGTTCATGGTCCCCATCAACGCGCCGGGACTTAAATTGTTCTGCCGGACTTCCTATGAAGCCGCTGTCGCGCGGAACGCTTCGCCGTTCGATTATCCGTTGTCATCTCGTTTCGATGAGAACGATGCGATCTTCGTGATGGATAATGTGTTCATCCCGTGGGAGGATGTGTTCATCTATCGCGATCCGGCTCGGGTGATGAGTTTCTTCCCTGGGTCCGGGTTCGTACATGGGGCGATGTTCCAGGGGTGCACGCGGTACGCGGTGAAACTCGATTTCATTTCGGGATTGCTGGCCAAGGCGCTGCGCTGCACGGGCGGGGACGAGGCACGTAATAACCAGGTGCTGCTGGGTGAGGTGATCGCGTGGCGGCATTTGTTCTGGTCGCTTTCGAACGCGATGGCGAATAATCCGCAGCCGTGGAAAGGCGACGCGGTGTTGCCGGAATTGCAGGCGGGGCACGCGTATCGGGTGTTCGGGCCGGATTCATGGCCTCGTATCAAGGATATCGTGCAGAAGACGGTGACGTCGGCGCTGATTTATCTGCCGTCGTCGGTGAAGGATTTCGGCAATCCGGACATCGATCGCTATTTGCGGCAGTATGTCCGCGGCTCCCACGACATTGGCCATGTCGAGCGCATCAAACTCATGAAACTACTTTGGGACGCTGTCGGAACCGAATTCGCTGGGCGGCACGAACTTTACGAGCGCAATTATTCCGGCGGCTGGGAGGATATCCGAGCCCAGGTGTTGACGGGTGCGCAACGAGGGGGCGGATTGAAGGAGATGGAGGCGCTGGTGGACGAGTGCCTCGCGGATTACGACACGGATGGGTGGACGGGCGATAGCTGGATCAATTCGTGATTTCCACAAGGTTGCTTAAACGCGTCTGTTGGCCATCTCCGTGCCGCGCAATGCGGCCGGGACACCTGGGGCGTCGTTTAACGCTGGAGGCGGGGCAGCACGCTCTCCCCGAACAGACGCATTGACTGTTCGGCGGCCGCAAGTGGCAGATCGTTGAAGTTCACCTGCAACGACGCGATCTCGAACTCGCCGATTTGCGCCTGATACGTCGCGATGGTGTCGAGAATGCGGTCCGGCGTTCCAACCCAGGCGGCGCATTTCTCGACCTGGGTCTCGAACGTCTCCCGCGACAGCATCTCGATCACCTTGTCGTATCCGGGATAATCGGCCGACCGTGCCCCTGATGTCCAATCCGAAGCTGAATCGACCAGGGAACGCAGATACCGATTGATCGGCCCAGCCGCGCGGCGTTCGGCCTCGGCCTGGTTTTCGTGACACAGCATATGGAAGGCCAGCATCACCGTCCCTGGCCCGTCATGACCGGCGGTGGCACGGGCCTCACGGTAGACATCGATCAGCTCCTTCATCGCGCCGCCCGCCATCGGAATCGCCATGATGCCGTAACCATTGGCACCCGCGCGTTCGAACGACTCCCGCGTGCCCAGAGCGGCCACGTAGAATGGCGGCCTGGGCAACTGCGTGGGGCGCGGCAACGACGTAACGTTCCGGAACGAGTGAAAGCGTCCCTCGCTGCTGACGTTCTCGTCCTCCAGCAGCAGGCGAACCTGCGCCACGCCTTCGTCGAAGCGGGCGCGGCTCTCATCCAGCTTCACGCCGAAATGGTGGAACTCGTGCGGCAGGAAGGCGCGGGCGAAGCCAATATCCAGCCGTCCGTCGCACAGCGCGTCCAGCATCGCCAACTCGCCGGCCAATTTCAGCGGATTGTTGAACGCCGGAAGAACCGCGCCGGTCACCATGCGCGCATGCCGCGACACTTGCGCGGCCGCGGCCAGGAACACCACCGGGTTGGGGCTGTAGCCACCATAGGGAAGAAAATAGTGCTCGACCGTTCGAACATGGTGGTAGCCATAGCGATCGACCAGCGCGACGAGGCGTAGCGCCTCCTGCCAGTAATCGCGCGCCGACTTCACCTCCGGGCCGATATCGGGAAAAAACTGAATGCCGACCTGCACGATCCACCTCCGCGACGAATGTTCCGCGAGAACGTTCTGACAGCCCGCTGCGCCCGGCTCAACCCGGGCCTGATCCCCTGACGTCGGCCCAGGTGTCACCTCCCGCGGGCAATCCGTGTTGATTGGCCGGGCCTTTTAGCGGAAAACACCGCCTCGCTTCGACGAGTGCCACAGCCATGCCCGAGCTTTATCTGCATAACACCCTCACCCGCCGTAAGGAGCGGTTCGAGCCGGTCGATCCGTCGAATGTACGGATGTATGTGTGTGGCCCAACGGTTTACGACCTGGTGCATGTCGGCAACG
>PLSZ01000279.1 GCA_003164305.1 Acetobacteraceae bacterium | reverse complement strand
CTCGCCGAACTGCTGAAGATTTCCCCGCTGTCGCTGCTGGGGATTGGCGTCGAGTACTACAACCGGCCGATCGGATATTTCGAACGCATCCGTCAGGTCGAAGAAACCGCCGAGCAGATCCTCCAATTGTTCGGCCCGGTTTGCTATCTGACCACGTCCGACGCCTACGACGCCGTGCTGGGCGAAGCCTTCGACGAAGCCGCCGATCAGGCCGGCCCTGAGCGTGTCGCGATGCGGAGCACCGCCGAGCAGGCGCTCAACATCCTCGCCGCCCGCAAGCGCATGTACGCGATGCGGCGGCCCGGAATCATCGCCATGCTGTCGATCGGCGAGGTGCGGAGGTTGCTGGAACATGGGATCGCCTCCGGCGTCGCGATCTCCGACCGGGTCAAGCGCATCTGCCGCGACGTCGCCGTCGCCGAAGTGGAAAACATCGCCACGCTGATGGAAACCGAGCCGATGGGCCTGCAATTCGGGCTGTTGGCCGGGGCCGAGCCAACCTCCGCTTTCAAGATCCTGCGCGCCCGCGACCGCGTCAGCCTGGGTGTCAATCCGTTCCGTCCCGACTCGCATCCGAACGCTCACACCGGCGTCGCGATGATCACGGGCGCCGACGAAGCGATCGCCGCGCATCAGCGGGTCGCCGAGGCCAGCTGGCGGGAAGCGATCAAGGGCCCCGCCGGAGCCGCGAGATTGCGCCAGTTGCTCGCCACGGTGAACATCCCGGCCTGAGGCGAACGTCCTGGCCCGGATCGTCTGGCCACGGCGATTCTGGCCGCTGATCCGCCGCGAAATCTCCCAATCCTGGGCGGCTGGCCAAGAGGCGTCCCAGGCTCCCGCGTTTGGTCATGCACGGCCTCGAACCGTGCAATACCCTGACGCGCGAAGGAAGCCTTCGTGAAAGAGGCCGGCGGTCCTTGCGAGGATGCGATTACGAACCGCGGTCTTTGGCCCGGCTATCCCGAGCGGGGGCGGCGGGTCACCAATCGAGGCCTGCCGGGTCGTACAGCGTTGGAAGCGTGATGCCGCCGCGGCACGAGTCTTTACCGGCGCGAACAGATCGCCGCTAAAAGGCCGCGTCCGAAAGCCGGACACCAACCGAACCGCCGATAGTGGCGAGTCGCATGTGTCGCGGCGGTGTCCTGGCTCGCTCAGGCCGACGGCCAAAGATCGCTGGCCGAGGAGATCCTGCACGGGTGCCGAGTTTTCATTACCTCTGGTATCAATACGGCTATGTTATGAATAACCTTGACATGAATGATACAGTGATGTCGTCTCGCTGACGTGACAACCCAGGGTAGAAGTCAATATTTCCCGGACGGACACGGGAATTTCACATACCGGATCATGCCGGGGAAAAGTTTGGATTCCGGAGAGAGAATGATACTAACGATACAAAATGTCGTCCCCCGACGGTCATCACGGCATATGGGTTCGGATTTTGTTCGTTACAATCGTTTTTGCTTTGTTCGTTTGACCGCCGTGTCTCGTCCACCTTTGTTCCCTTCTCCCCGCCGTTCCGCTAATCTCCATCCATGCACACTCCGCCAAATCCGGATTCGCCATCGAGAGGCCCCGCGCCGGCGATCCGTGGCCGCCTGGGCAGCTTCCATGCCGTTAAGGGACGCCCCAATTCGAATAACCTGTCCCTGGATAAGCTTTCCCTGGCCAACGCCACTCCGGTTGCCGGCACAATCGCCCCTTCCGCCTGCCGCGGGATGGCGCTCCCGGAATTTCTCGCCGCCCCGACCGATCTCCCCGGCATCGCCGCGTCCTTGGCGACCCGCCCACCACGCGCCGGACGCTTCAGGGCCGCGCCCGGCGATCCGGCGTTGGCTTTCTCCGACTCCTCGATCGAATGCGTCACGGGGCGCCGCTCGCCTGGCCAGCCCGCGTCATGACCGCGTCCCGCATCCGCCTCTTGCCGGAGACCACGGTCAACCGCATCGCCGCCGGTGAGGTGATCGAGCGCCCGGCGGCGGCGGTCAAGGAACTGGTCGAAAACGCCCTTGACGCGGGCGCGCGCCGCGTTTCCGTGGTCCTCGCGGGCGGCGGTATCGACCGCATCGAGGTGACCGACGACGGCTCCGGCATGACCGCCGAGGAACTCGGCCTCTGCGTGCTGCGCCACGCCACCTCGAAACTGGCCGACGACAATCTGATCCGCATCGCCACCCTGGGCTTTCGCGGTGAGGCACTGCCGTCGATCGGCGCAGCCGCGCGGCTGGAGATCACCTCGCGCACCCGCGACGCCGACCACGCCAGTTCGATCGCCGTCGAAGGCGGCGCGGTCGGCGTCGTGGAGCCCGCGGCCGGCGCGCCCGGCACCAGGATCGTGGTGCGCGACCTGTTCTTCGCCACCCCCGCTCGCCGCAAATTTCTCAAGAACCCGCGCACCGAAGCCGAGCACGCCGAGGCCGTGGTCCGCCGCCTCGCCATGGCCGCGCCCGCCACCGCGTTTCGCCTGGAAAACGAAGGCCGCGTCGTGTTCGACCTGCCCGCGCAAGAACGCGCCCCGCGTGTGGCCGCGTTGCTCGGCGCGGAGGCCGCCGCCGCGATGCTGCCGGTGCGCGAAACCCGCCCAACCCGCGGCGGCGACCCAGGGGGCGATCCAGGGGGGAATCCAGGAGGGGACACGGGCGGCGAGATGGTCCTCAGCGGTTACATGTGCGCTCCGGCGATCTCGCGCATGACCGGTGCGGCGCAGGGGCTGGTGGTAAACGGCCGCCCGGTGGCCGATCCGGTGCTGAAGACCGCCGTGCGTGTGGCCTACCGCGATGTGATCGCGCATGGCCGGCATCCCGTGGTCGCCCTATGGCTCGATCTCCCGCCCGAGGAGATCGACGTCAACGTGCACCCCGCGAAGACCGAGTTGCGGTTTCGCGATCCCGCCGCCGTGCGCTCGTTGGTAATCGGCGCGCTCGGCCGCGTGCTGTCCGGCGCCGCCGGCACCGACGTCCCGGGACCTGGGCTGACATCTCCGGGCATGACGCGATCCGGCCTGATGGAACATCGGCCCGCGCTCAGCCTGGCCTGGTCGAGACCAACCACGCGCGGCGGTATTCGGGCGTTGCCGTTGCCTGGCTTCGCCCCGGTTCCGGCTCCGCCATGGCCACCGGGCAACGGGTTTCCGCGAGATGCGCGCGGCCCCGGTTCACCATCGGGCGTCGCTGAAGCCACGTCCGCGTTCGGTCACGGCTCAATCCGCTCCCCGGCGGACGCTTCGCACGATGCCGCCGGCCCAAATCCCCCGGCGCTGAATTTCGCCGCCGCTCCCGCCGCGCGAACCGTCCCCAATACCGCCGCCAACCAGGACAGGGATCCGCTGGGAAGCTATCCCCTGGGCGCCGCCGTCGCGCAGGTGCTGGACACTTACATCATCGCCGTCGCCGCCGACGGCGCCATGATCCTGGTCGATCAGCACGCCGCGCATGAACGCCTGACTCATGAAGCGATCCGCGCTCGTATGCTCGACGGCGGCGCGGCCGCCCAACCGTTGCTGCTGCCCGCGGTGGTCGATCTGCCGGAGATCGATGCCCACCGCTTGCTCGCCCGCTCCGAAGACCTCGCGCGCCTTGGGCTGGAGATTGAATCCTTCGGACCCGGGGCGGTCCTGGTCCGCGCGTTGCCCGCCGCTCTCGGCGCGCCGGAGCCCGCGCCGCTGGTCCGCGACATCGCCGATGAACTCGCCGAACTCGATGAAACCATGACCCTGTCGGCCCGGCTCGACGCGGTTATCGCGCGCATGGCCTGCCATGGCAGCATCCGCGCCGGACGCCGTCTGGGCCAGGCGGAGATGAACGCGTTGCTGCGCCAGATGGAAGCGACACCGCGCGCCGCCACCTGCAGCCACGGGCGTCCCACATTTCTCCGGTTGTCGAAAGCCGAGATCGAAACCATGTTTGGACGGCGCTGACCGTCCGGTCGTCTCGCCCGCCAATGCAGTCAGATGCGGTGTTTTGCGGCCGCCGCGGGAACCTTCGTCCAATCGCACCGGTTCTTTCAGGCGGCCGCGTTCTTGACCTTCCGGCTGGCCGCGCCCATGGTCCGCGCCGTTCGTAACAATCCCAAGAGGCCTGATGTCGAAAGAAGATATGATCGAATTCAGCGGTACGGTTATGGAGTTGCTCCCCAACGCCATGTTCCGTGTGAAGCTGGACAACGAGCACTCCATCCTCGCCCATACCAGCGGCAAAATGCGCAAGAACCGCATTCGCGTGCTCGCCGGTGACCGCGTGAACGTCGAAATGACTCCGTACGACCTTACCAAGGGCCGCATCACGTTCCGTTTCAAGTAACTTGGCCGCTTCAAATAACGGTCTCAAGCATTTGAAGAGGCTCGTACTCGCCTCCGCCAGCCCGCGCCGCCTGGCTTTGCTCGCCCAGATCGGGCTTCACCCCGACGCCATTCTTCCCGCCGAGATCGACGAGACGCCCCGGCGCGACGAAAGCCCACGCCTGTATGCGCAAAGGATGGCGCGCGAGAAATGCGCGGCCATCGCTGACGATGACGCATATGTGATCGCCGCCGACACCGTGGTGGCCGCCGGCCGCCGCATTCTGCCGAAAGCCGAAACCGAACAGCAGGCGCGTGAGTGCCTGACCCTGCTGTCCGGCCGCAGGCATCGCGTGCTGACGGCGGTGGTGGTGCGCGCGCCCGATGGCCGGGTGGCCGAGCGGATGTGTGAAAGCTTCGTGATTTTTCACCGGCTGTCACACGATCAGATGAACGCCTACCTCGCCTCGGGCGAATGGCAGGGAAAAGCCGGCGGCTACGCGGTGCAGGGCCATGCCGCCGCCCACATCCGCTTCCTGTCCGGCAGTTATTCCGCGGTGGTGGGACTGCCGCTGTTCGAGACCGCCCAACTGCTGCGCGGCCTCGGTTTTCCCATGGCTTAGACGATGAAGCTCGTTGCCAGCGTGAGCCCCGGCGAACTGCGCGTGGCCGCCTGGGACGGCTGGCTGCAGGACTACGCGACCTCTCGCCCCGGTGCGCCGGATGGCGTGGACGATCTGCATCGCGGCCGCATCACCGCCAGGGTGCCGGCGATGGCCGGCGCCTTCGTGGCGCTGGACGGTGCGGAGGGCTTCCTGCCCGACAGCGAGGGAGCCGCCGGCGAAGGCACCATCCTCGGCGTGCGCATCACCCGTGCGGCGCAGGGCGGCAAAGGCCCAAGGCTGTCCGCCCGCCTCACGCCGGAAGACGCAGCCCTCGTCGGCAGCGGCCCGCCCGCCTTGCTGCGTCGTGGCCCGGATGCCCTGGCCCGGCTGATCCGCCGCTACCCCGATGCCCCCATCGTGATC
>PLSZ01000472.1:306-18651 GCA_003164305.1 Acetobacteraceae bacterium | reverse complement strand
GAGGACCATTTGGGGGGAACATTGCCTCTGGCGCACGATTTCGCCGGAAGGACCACGATGCCCGCCGGAGCGCTTTCAATGGCCGAGAACGACCCCAGGACCCGCCAGACTCCCGTCATACTTCTGTTGGCGACCGCCACCGTGCTCGCCGCCGTTTCGGGTGTCGCCAGCCTCGCCCGCGAAGTCGCCGAACTGGGGCCCCGAGTGGGCGACGTGATCGTGTTTGGCCCCACCCATCCCTCGCCGTTCGAGAGCATCGCGCGGCTGACCGCCAGCCGGCCCGGCCGCGCCCAGTGCGTCCTGGACCTGGCGATCNNCGATCCGGCGGCAGCCTGGTGGTGGAGCAGCGCGGCACCGGTCCGGACCGATTTTACCGCGCCCATTGGGCCGGGCCTCTCACCAGCGAGAAGGCGACGGATTGCGGCACCGACGCCGACCTGACCCTGTCGCCTCAGGACATGACCGCGATCGCCACCGCCGCCGGCGGTCTGGCTGTGGACACCACGGCCGGACTGCGGTTGCGGTAGGATCGCCTCCCACCGGGAAGCGCCCCCATGGCCGCCGTCGGCCGGGATCAAACAGGCCCGCCGAGTGCCTCGATCAGCCGCCCGACCGGCGTCGTCCAATCCCCCGGCGTGTCCTGCCGGAACAGCCTGACCGACGGATACCACGGGCTGTCCTCCCGCNNCCGCCGGAATACGCCTTGCCAATCTTCGCGACTTTCCTGGCGGAACAACCGCATCGTCGGATACCACGGGCTGTCCTCCCGCCCGATCAACCAGCGCCAATCGGCTGGGCGATACACCAACACCCAGGTCGGCACGCCCATCGCCGCGGCCAGATGCGCGACCGCGCTATCGACGCTCACCACCAGGTCCAGATTGGCGATGAGCGACGCCGTCTCCTGAAAGTCGGTCAGCTCCGCCGACACATCCAGCAACCCCATGGCCGCCATGGTGGCGCGATCCGCCTCCGGCGCCTGAACCTGTAGCGACACCAACGCCAGCCGCTCGATCGAGGCCAAACGCGCCAGCAGCGACAGCGGCACCGACCGCCGCCAGTCCATCGAGTTCTCCGGATTGCCAGCCCACACGACGCCCACCCGCACGCTTCCCGCCGGCGAAAGCGGCGCCAACCGATCCCGCCAAATCGCCTTGCGCCGCGGCTCGGGCGACAGGTACGCCCGCCCGCCCGGAATGTTCGTCAGCGTGGTGCCGAACAACCGAGGCAAACTGCCCATCCAGCACCACACCGCGTGCGGCCCCACATCGTTGATGCTGACGACACAGGCTTCAACCCCCGGAATGCGCGAAAACAGCGCCACCTGAGCCGCCCGGCACAGCACCACCACACCGGCGCACCGCTCCGCGACCAGCGGCAAATACCGGCAGAACTGAAACGCGTCGCCAAACCCCTGATCCGCCGCCACCAGGATCCGCCGCCCCGGCAACCGCATCCCGTTCCAAACCGGCGCGGTAAACCGAGGCATCGCCGTCTGAAACCGCGGCGCCCGGAACCGCCATTCATACTCTTCCCAGGCGGCTCGATACTCGCCCTCGGCCAGCAGCAGATGCGCCAGCGCCAGATGCGCCTCGACATCGTCCGGCGCCACCGCCAGCGCCGCCAGCAAGGCCTCGCGCGCCGCGTCATTGTCGCCACGATCGACCAGCACCCGAGCCAGTCCCAGATGGAACCGCGAATCGTTCGGATCGAGCCGCACCGCTTCCCGCGACCGCGCCAACGCATCGTCCAGCCGCAACGTCCGGCGATACGACTGAGCCAGTTCCAGGTGCCAGTGCGGCACGTCGCCCCGCGCGGCGATGGCGGCTTCCAGATGCGCCCGCGCCTCCTCGACCCGGTGCAGCCGACCGAGGAGGAACCCCTGGACCGCGACCGCCTCCGGCATGTCGGGCGCCGCGGCGATAACGGCACGGCACGCTGCTTCCGCCTCCGCCAGCCGTCCGCCGTTGGCCATCGCCTGGATTTCGTTCAGCCGGCGCAACAGGTCAGCCAATGCGAAGGTCTTTCCGTCACCGATCTGGATCGCGGCCGGCATGGCGACAGCGACGATTTCATTGCCCGAAACTGGCATGCCATAATAATACAGTACGGGCAATTCGAACCGTGAGGCCGTTCATCGGGAAGTTCGTCATGTTCCCCGCCACATCCGCATCGTGTTATGTTTTGTCTGATCGCCACCGTATCATGGCCCGAGCGGCCGATCATGGTCGCGGGCCCCTTTGCGTTTCTTGGCGTGATTCGCGTTTCCCTTTGCCGATGGCGAACGACGGCGGAGGGGCAGACAAGAATCAAACGCGAATAACGCCAAGGATCATCCATGACGTTCACGACCGTTTTCGACGCCGGGCGACAAGGCTATTCGAACTGGTGGTTCCCGGCGGGGGGATTGGTTTTCGTCGCCTACGGGTTTTCGCGGATATACTGCCCGGACCTTCTGCTGGGCCCGCCAGGCGGACGGTCTTTCAACCGGGCAATCGTCGTTGTTGCCTCGGTTTGGACATTCATCACGTTCTCAATCACCGCCATGGGTTCCTGGGGTGCGGGACATCGCCTGGAGCAGGGTCTCTAGGAGGTCGTGGAAGGTCCCGTCACCGACTATGCCAACAGCGGTCGTTCCGTTGAAAGTTTCTCGGTCAACGGTCATCCCTTCTCCTACTCGGACTACGTCGTCACTTCCGGGTTCCACACCACCGCCGCCCATGCGGGCCAATTCGCGAAGGTCTTTACATTCGGATTGCCTATGCGAACGGATTAATCCTGCGCCTGGAAGTTGGAAAATGAAGGTTCCGGGGTCACCGGACGGGTCGTTCAATATCAACGGGGCGGATGGCGCCCGAAGGACAAAGATGCGACCGCGCCCAGGTTGCCTCGCCGCGCCGGATCGACCAACCTCGGCGGTCATGGACAACGACGCCGCGATCATTACCGAAACGATGGAGCGTGTCGTCGAACGCGTCGGCGACCCGATGCCGCTGATCTTCGCACGCCTGTTCGCCGAAATCCCCGACGCCGAGCCCCTGTTCGTCCGCGACAAAGGCGGCCTGGTGCGCGGCCAGATGTTTCAGGTGACGATGGAAAGCCTGTTGGATTTCCTTGGCGACCGTTCCTACGGCGCCGCCCTCATCCAGATCGAGCGCGTCAACCATCAGGGACTGGGCGTCGAGCCCGAAATGTTCGACCGGTTCTACCTGATCGTGATGGCGACGTTCAAAGACGTTCTGGCCGAGCAATGGACCGGCGAAATGGAAACCGTCTGGACCCGTGTGATCGCGGAGCTGATCGGCCCGGGTTGACCAGATTGCCCGGCTGACACAAATTAGCCGTTTGACAACCGGAACAATGCCTCGGTCTTCGCCCGCAGCTCGTCGAGGGTCACGTCCGGCGCCATCTCCAGCAGCCGCAAATCGCCGTCGCGACCTTTCTCCGGCACCTCGAACACACCCAGATCGGTGATGATCAGATCGACCACGCCGGCCCCGGTGAGCGGCAAATCGCACCGCTTCAACAGCTTCGGCTTGCCGCCCGCGGTGTGCTCCATCAGCACGACCACGCGGCGCACCCCGGCGACGAGGTCCATCGCGCCGCCCATCCCCTTGACCATTTTCCCCGGGATCATCCAGTTCGCGAGGTCGCCGTTCTCCGCCACCTGCAACGCGCCGAGGATCGAAATATCGATGTGCCCGCCGCGCACCATCGCGAACGACGCGGCGCTGTCGAAGAAGCTGGTGGTCGGCAGCGTGGTCACCGTCTGCTTACCGGCGTTGATCAGGTCGGCGTCTTCCTCGCCCTCGAACGGAAACGGACCCATGCCGAGCATGCCGTTCTCCGACTGCAACTGAATCGCGACGCCCTCCGGCAGGTGGTTGGCCACCAGAGTCGGAATGCCGATGCCGAGATTGACGTAGAAGCCGTCTTGCAATTCGCGCGCCGCGCGGGCGGCCATCTCATCGCGGGTCCAGGCCATGCTCGCGGTCTCCCTTCAGTAGCGCTTGCGCACGGTGCGCTGTTCGATGCGTTTCTCGACTGTCGTCAGCGGAACGATCCGGTTGACGTAGATACCCGGGGTGATGATGTGATCGCCGTCGATCTGCCCAGGTTCGACGATTTCTTCCACTTCCGCCACGACGTTGCTCGCGGCGGTCGCCATGATCGGGTTAAAGTTCCGCGCGGTCATGCGATAGATCAGATTGCCCTCGGGATCGGCCTTCCAGGCATGCACGATCGCCAGATCGGCGAACAACCCGCGCTCCATCACATACGTGCGGCCGTCGAACACCTGCGTCGGCTTGCCCTCAGCAATCTGGGTGCCGACCCCGGTCGCGGTGAAGAACGCCGGGATGCCCGCCCCGCCGGCGCGAATCCGTTCCGCCAGCGTACCCTGCGGGTTGAACTCGATCTCCAACTCGCCCGCGAGGAATTGCCGCGCGAATGTCGCGTTCTCCCCGACGTAGGAACTGATCATCTTCTTCACCTGCCGCGTGTGCAGCAGCAAGCCGAGCCCGGCATCGTCGATGCCCGCGTTGTTCGAAATGATCGTCAGATCCTTGACGCCCGAGGCACGGATCGCCTCGATCAGCGCCGAGGGGATGCCGCACAATCCAAACCCGCCGGACATGATGGTCATGCCGTCGCGCAGTAGTCCCGTCAGCGCGGCTTCGGCATCCGGGTAGATTTTGTTGACCGCCATGAACGTCCCTTTCGCCAGCCACGCGGACTTAACCGCGTGGGCCAGGGTCCCGCAAGGGGGGCGTCCCGCGGGAGCCAGGCGGCGCCTTCGTCCATCACGCCGCCCGTTGCATGTGCCTCCGCGCTTGACTGTTATGCCGAAACTCGGATTATCCCGCATGATAGGGGGCTGGCGGTTTGGCCGCGGTCCACCAGCCATATGGTGTTCACCAAAAGGCAGCTGACTATGAGGTGTGTTCAGATAACAATCATTGGTCCGACGCCGACAACCCCCCGCGGCCTACCCGCATCACCCATCGCCTTCGAGCGGGTGTCCACACGGCGCTGTTGAATCAGTGCTCCAACATCCTGGAACTGGTCCCATGCTGGCTCCATCGTGCCTGGGGCGTCCACGCACTCCCGCATTGGAACAGGTGCCCATGGGATCCTTTCTTCGATCCAATTCCGAGCTTCCGCGCGGATCGAGTATCGGACCCCGCTATCATGATCCACGAGAACAACGTCGTTAAAGAGCTTGTAGAGAAGCCCGGAAGTCGCATCCGTGTTTGGGGCTCCACAAATTCCTGTGTAATGCTTTTGATAATGATCCAGATCTTTCGGAGCCGCCTTGAAAGTAAACCTTTTCTGCTTTTATCGTTTCGAAGAGTGATTCTTCTTTGAGATTTGGTTCGGAGCGGTGGAACCAGACATAGGCATGCTGATGTCTTGGTCGCCTGGCGAAGTGGATGAGTTTGAGGTCTATCACCAGTCCGTGCTTTTGCAAATGCTCGGTCGGAAACGCCATCAACACACCCACCTCTCCGGCATTTTTGTACGCTGCGAACGCGCCGGCATTGTCCAAGGACTCAGTAAGATCGATGAGCTCGGTTGGAAGAAAGCAGTGCTGCAAAAGCGCCGCTGAGTACATCGGCTCCAGACCATGGCGTTGTAGAATGTAGTCCAGCCTCCTGGTTGCCGCTGCACCTCTTTCCGCGCAGTCTCTGACAGTTCTGACATCGAGAACCTGTGGAACGACGAGCAAGTTCTGGGATAAACAGCTCGCTCACCACGAAACAGCCAAGCAGGTGCTTCAACCACCTTCTTCTCGTTCGTCCCGGGATCTACTGCCTGTATCGCCATCTTTTCCTGTTCGCGCTGGCGCCGGTCCTCCAGTCGAGTGCGGAGCGTCTTCATTCAGAATTCTCCCAGCAATAGCTCAAACCCACCCGACGTCGACGCGGCGCTGGCCGACTACCTCCGCCACCCGCCCGCCCGCGCCTCCAGACGGTTGCTCGGCGGCGGGCGGAGTTCCCCAAGCCTGACCGCCGCCGCCGCCATCACACGCAACTTGCAACGTGAAACCTTGGCCAGATCGCGACAACGGGCAGGGTCCGCCAGCCCTCAAGTGTTGATCAGCACATTCTCCGGCCGCGGTGGGATCTCCCCGCGTTCCACCCGCAGCACCTGCCGCGTGATCATCTCGTTGGCCGGCGCGGCGACGCCGACACGGGCGCCCTCGCTGGCGACGAAGCCGTTCATCAGTTCGATCTCGGTTCGCCGGCCCTTCGCCATGTCCTGCGCCATCGAGGGGCGTTGATACGGCGCGCGCAAATCCTCGCCGGTGCCGCTGAGCATCAGTCCGTCGATCTCAGCGATCGCCGCTTTGTCGCCCTCCATCGCGCGGGCGAGGCTGTCCGGCGGCAGAGTGCCGATCGGCCCCAGCTTGTAGCCCAGTTTCTGCCCGACCCGTACGCCCTCGCCGCCCAGAGCGATGCACACGCGGCGCACGGCGTCGTGCCGGTCGCGGTCGTTGCCGCCCATGCCGGTCGCCGCTGATACGCCGTTGCGCATCGCGTTGACGCACAGCTTGGTCCAGCGCTCTCCCCACAGATTGTCGGTGGCCTTCGCGCTATCGACATCGTTCATGATCGCCGCCAGCGCGCGCGATCGTCGCGTGATCAAACCGCTCGGCTCGCCGACGTAAAACGACGTCACGTGCGGGCGTTTCGCGTAACCGCGGCGAATGTGGCCCGGTTCGTACAGATCGACGCCCACGCCGCCGCCGACGATAATCCCCAGTGTGCGGCCCCAACCGGCGACCGATGCGACGCGTTCCTCATTCACGCAATTCTGCATCGACACGACTATGCCGTTGGGCGACAGATATTGCCTGATCATCCGGCAAGCCCAGATCGTGTCGTACGACTTGACCGAGATCAGCGCGATGTCGATCGGCCGTCCCTTGGCGATCTCCTGCACCTCGGTCAAATGAATCGCCGGCACTTTCACGGTTTTCCGTTCCGCCTCCGTCATGCCGTAGAGGTTCATGCCGTGCGCGCGGATCGCCTCCACATGCGCGGGCCAGGGATCGATCAGGGTCACGTCGTGGCCGGCATGGGCGAGGCTCGCGCCGACATAACCACCCACGGCGCCGGCACCCACGACGGCGATACGTTGCTTCATTCCACGCTCCTCCTCAATCGATGGCGGGATTTTAGCGGGATCGGCGCATGGAGCAAATGAAGCGCCGCCAGCCGCCTGTTCGTTCCGAATCGGCATTGATGCGAAACCGCGGCCGCCACGCTGAGATCGGCCGCGCTTAAATCGGCAAAATCGCGGCGACCAGTACGAGCACGCCTTCGACAAGTCCGTCAGGCGCCCGCGCGATGCGCCGGACATGCCGCGCCGCGTAGCCGATGCTTTTCGTCTGGTCGGCCAGAACCACGCCGTGGACCTTGCCTCCGGTGGGCACCACGACTTCAAACGGCTAATCGCGCCCCCGGGGCCGGCGGATCCTCCGGCGGTCCGGCGAAGCATTGCGCCAAACTCATCCAGACGCGGGCGGGTTCACCCGTCACCCGCAAATCCGTATCGGCGATATTGCGTGTCTGCGTCACGACCTGACAGAACGCCAGCGCATCGCCCTCGACCACGTTGTCCGGCGCCGGATCGTTCCACTCCCAGATCGCTCCCGACGGCGCGGTCAGCCGCACATACGGCGCCGGTCCTGGAGCCGGACGGCGGCGATTGGCGAAAGTCCAGCCATACGTGCGAACCCCGATCTCGGCGATGTTGCGCAACCGGTTCGCCGGCCCGCGCCCAACGCCCATCAGATCGTAAATCGCCTGTCCGTGCGCCCATGTTTCCATCTGCCGAGCGGTCGTGAACATGCGCACTCCCATGTCCGGCCCCGCCCATTTCAATCGCGTATCGGACGGCAGCGCGGACAGTGTCTCGCTCAAACCAACTGCTTTCGTGTGCCATTGCTCCAGCAACCGAGCGCCCGTCAGATCGCCCAACCGCTCCCGCGCCGCCCGCACGCGAGTCATCCCGAGATCCAGCAGCGCCCGACGCTGGGCGCGGCATGCCGCGAACGCCTCCGGCCCGGAAACCGACGCGGCGGCCATCAGATCGCCATCGTGCAAATGTTGTACGATGTCGTTGACCGTCCATCGCTTGAACTGCGTGGCGCGATCCCAGTCCGCCGCGGACAATGTCGACAGCAGGTCCCGCAGCGCGTCCGCTTCGGCCCGGAAATCGGCGGCTTGTGGCAGCATGGTTCAACACTCCCCGGTGACCGCGGCAGCATACCAGGAACGCCACCCAACGCGATCCATCCTCGTTCCCCGCCACGTCAAGGCACCGCTCGACCGTGCCATCGCTCGCCACGCGAAGTGGCCCGACGCGTTCGGCAACTCCCGCGGTTTCTCGGGCGAGTCGCCACTGCTAAAATCCACCCAGCCGAGCCCAAGGGACACAGCCGCGCACACCAGGATCGCGCGCCGAGGCCTGCTCGCCGCCGTGGAGGGCAACGGCAACCGCGTCGTCCGTGTCGGTCCAGCGACCGGGACTGAGACGACCGACATCGACCTGGATGCGTTCCTCGGCGCCGCCTGGGGCACCCGGGTCAGCTATGTTGTCGCCGCGTACAACGACATGGCGAAGCTGCCGGGCGGCGACCTGCTGATCGGGCTGGAGGCTTTCATTCCGCCCGCGTCACCCAGACCACTGGGCCACGTCGTGCTCGATATAATTCATGGACTGGAAGGCGGCGCCTGGTTCCTGGTCCGGCGTCCCGGCGGCCGTTACGATCTGCGCCAGGTCACCGCGCGCTTCCCGGTTATCGGCCAAAATCTCGTCGCCGCCCGCACGTTCGCCGCATCGCCATTTCCGTCCGAGCCAGCCGCTGTCCACGTCAGAGGCTACGACGCCAATGACACCCCGGCGCACGACACGGCCGGGATCGCGCGGTTTTTCCTGGACCGAGGGCGATGATCCGGACTGGACTCATCGCCGTCGCGCTCGTCCCGCTTTGCCTGTTCGTCACGGCGGGCGCGCATGCCGGGACGGATCTGTCCCAGACTTTCCGGAATTTCGGCCTGGACGGCGTTTGGTCGCCCGATTGCCGGCGCGACCCGTCGATCGACAATCCCCGTGTGTTCTGGCGGCCGCGCGACTCCGGGCCATTCACGCATGCCGTGACATTTGACGGCAGGACGTTCGCGCTGATCGATACGGTCGCGTCGGCGGCGCGCATGAACGACAATCAACTCCGCTTCGTGGTCGTGCGAAATGCCAGGCCCGCTTTGACCGTCACGGTCGAATGGCACGGGACCAAATTTCACACCGTTACGTCGGTCGGCGCTGACGGAACCATTTATTACCATGACGGAATCGGATCGGCGACCGGAAAGCCGAGCCTGCTCGACGAACGGTGCGATGTCGTGCCACCGCTATCCTGACCGCCTCGCCCTTCGCGCGACGCCCGTTTCGATCGCATATCGGTGAGGTTCGAGGGTTTTCCACGCACCGGCAAGCAAACAAGAAAAGATTCTACCACGGAGGACACCGAGGACCACGAAGGGCCATTGAGAAGAACGGGTGGCGCTTCGCGCGGTTGTGGATCGCACGCCCGCGCGAAGCGCTATTGTTCTTTCTTCTCAGTGGCACTCCGTGGTCCTCGGTGTCCTCAGTGTTAGATTCTTACTTTCCTACCCGCGCACCCCACCGCGATCGCCAGTCACGCGCGCCCCGCCACCGACCCATCATCACCGCCGCCACCACGGCTTGTTTGCCTCCGCCAGAGCCTCCGACCGGCTGATGCCAATATCGCGCAACATCCGCTCGTCGAGTTCCTCCAACAACCGCCGCTGCTTCCAGCGCGCGACCGCCGCGTAAACCCACCGCACCGCGCCACCGTCCACCGCCCGCCGGAACACCGCGCTATACGGGACCGCAGGAAAGCCGAATTGAACACGAACCGCCATCGCAACGCTCCATTGCCTGTTCGCACTCAATATGGCCCTCACCCCATCCGCGATCCCGTCCGAACGCTTCGCCCGCCACCGAAGCATCCGCGCTTGTCCCACCCGGCCCGGCACCCCCATAGTGCGGCCATGATATTGGACTCAGCAGGCCTGGCGGCGGTCGCGGCGCTGGTCGGGGATACCGCCCGGGCCCGGATGCTCGACGCGCTCTCCGACGGCCGGGCCCTCACAGCCGGCGAACTCTCTTACGTCGCCGGCATCACGCCGCCGACCGCCAGCGTGCACCTCGCCCGTTTGGTCGATGGCGGGCTGCTGGCCGTGCTTCGCCAGGGCCGCCATCGTTATTACCGGCTGGCGTCGTCGCGGGTCGGCGACATGATCGAGCAAATCATGCTGGTCGCCGCCATCGACGGTCCGCCGCGCCACCGCCCACGCACCCCGCGCGATGATGAATTCGCCCAGGCGAGGTCGTGCTACAGCCATCTGGCGGGGAGGTTGGGGGTCGCGATCGCCGACGCCATGGTCGCCAGCGACCTTGTGGTGCTGGACGACGACGCCGGCGCGGTCACCTCGAAAGGCGCTCTGTTTCTTACCAATTTCGGCATCGATCCCGCCCACCCAGGACAACGCTTGTTCTGCCGTCCTTGCCTCGACCGGACCGAGCGCCGCCCGCATCTCGCCGGCCTCCTCGGCACCAAACTCGCCTCTCGCTGCTTCGAACTGGGCTGGATCGAGCGCATGCGCGACAGCCGATCGATCCGCGTCACCGACGAGGGCCGAGTCGGTTTGCGGGACACCTTCGGCATCGAGCCGACCACGCTGATCGCTCCGGCGAAACTGGCTGCTTGACCTGTTCAGGCCTGGATGCCGATCCAACCGCGTTTGAAATGCATATTCATTTGGGCACCGTCATCACCGGTTCATTTGGAAATCGTCATCACCGGGCCCCGACCCGCTGATCCGTCGCCACACATGCCGCGCCGAATGGCTGGCTCTGTCGCAGGACCAAAATCCACCCTTACCCGCCCGTCTCGCCAACCGCGTGCCGCGCCCCTGACACCGCCTTCCGCAACTCGTTCAGACGTTCCAGCGCCGCCAACGCCCGCGGCCGGTCAATCGCCGCCAGCCCCAACACCAGCGCCTCCAGCACCACCAGTGTCGCGCCATGCAGCGCCACCCGCCCAGATCGACCCCGAGCAGCGGGCACCACGACATCCGCCATCCGCGCCAATCCCGATTCCGGCGAGTCGGTCACCAGAACAACCGGAAGCGCCAGCCGCCGCGCCTCGGCGATGGTCGCCGTCACCTCCCGATACGCGCGCCCGTAGGCCAGCAGCAAAACCCCATCCCCCGTTCGCAGATCCATCAGCTGATCCGCCAGTCCAATCCCCGTCGCGTCCAATGCCCGGGCCCGACGGCCCGCGCGACCCAGCAGCGTAACGGCGTAACCCGCCAGCAAAGCCGACGGCCCAATTCCGAACACCACAATCCGCTCGGCGCCACCCAAAACCCCAGCCGCCATCAGCAAACGCTCCCGCGCCACGCCGGAGCGCAACGCCGCGAACGCCTCCTGATGCGCGTCCAACGCGAGGTCGATCGCTCGCCCGGAATCCGCCCCCGCGTCCTGTAACGTCCGTCGCATCCGTGCCGCCGGCGACTGCCCCTCCAATGCCGACGCCAAAGCCCGCCGCAATCCGCCCATCCCCTCGAACCCCAGCGCCTGCACCGCGCGGATCACACTGGCGTCGGACAGGTCCATCCGGCGTGCCAGATCCGCGGCCGAGCCGGCAACAGCCAACCCAGGATTGGCCTCGATAAAACGCAGCACCTTGAGTGTCGCCGGCGGCAATCCGCCAACAGCGTCACCGATCCGATCCCGCAACAACGCGGATACGGCGGCTGGCGGAGCCTCACTCATGGCGAAATCTTCACGATGATCCATTTGTTACATTGATCGCTTTTATGTAGCGTATACTACATCACCGTCAAACACCAGGAGGGTCCCGTGGACTGGACCGTCGCCGTTCCCACTTTCCTCGCCGCCACCGTGGAATGGGTCGAGGCCTTCACCATCGTCCTCGCCGTCAGCCTGACCATCGGCTGGCGCGCCGCCGGCGGAGCCGCCCTCGCCGCGTTGCTGGTGCTCGCAGCGATGACCGTCGCGACCGGCGGCGCGCTGAGCCTCGGCGTCAGCATCTTCTGGTTGCAACTGGTCATCGGCGTTTTCCTGCTGCTGTTCGGTGTCCGCTGGCTGGCCAAGGCCGTCGCGCGCCACGCCGGCCTCAAAGCGCCGCACGACGAAGCCGAAGAATTCGAGCACACCCGCGCCCAACTCACCCGAGGCGACCGCTCCGCCGGCTGGCTGATCGCGTTCAAGGGCGTGTTGCTGGAAGGCCTCGAAGTCTGGCTCATCGTCGTCGCCCTCGGCATCCACGGATCCTGGGCTTCCAGCGCCGGCGCCGCGATCGCCGCCCTGCTGGTCGTCGGCGCCGCCGGCCTGGTGGTCCGCGCCCCGCTGGCCCGCGTGCCCGAGAACGCGATCAAATTCGTCGTCGGCGCCATGATCGTATCGTTCGGCACGTTCTGGACCCTGGAGGCGATCGGCGGCCCAGGGGTGTGGCCAGGGGGCGACTGGAGCCTGCCGGGATTGGTCGTGTTTTACGCCGGAGGCGGATTGTTGCTGGCCACCATCGCCCGGCGCCCGGTCACCATGCGGGCCACGCGATGAGCGCCTTCGTCAAAACCCTGTTCGGCGACGCCTGGAACCTGTCCGTCGTCGCGATCCTGGTGGCGGTCATGACCGCATTGTCCTTCGCCGGTCACGCGAACGCCGGAGCGTTCGTGATCCCGCCTCTGACTTTGGCTGGCGTGGCGGTGCTGGCGCGGAAGTAATCGGCGCCGTCACCCGTCGCGATGATCCAACCCGATGTCCAGCACCTGCGCGCTGTGCGTCAGCCACCCCACCGACAGCAAATCCACGCCCGACGCCGCGATCGCCGGAGCGGTCTCCGGCCGGATGCGGCCGGACGCCTCGGTGATCGCCCGCCCGCCAACGATCGAGACCGCTTCTCGCAACAAATCCGGCCCCATGTTGTCCAGCAGCACCGCGTCGACCCGCAACTCCATCGCCTCACGCAGTTGCTCCAGCGTATCGACCTCGAGTTCGATCTTCACCAGGTGGCCGACGCCGGCGCGCGCGCGTTCCACCGCCGGCTTCACGCCCCCGGCGATGGCGACGTGATTGTCCTTGATCAGCACGGCGTCATCCAGGCCGAACCGATGGTTTGATCCGCCACCGACCCGAATTGCGTATTTCTGCGCCGCGCGCAGGCCCGGCATCGTTTTACGCGTGCAACAGACCTGCGCTTTCGTTCCCGCGATGGCATCCGCGATGCCGCGTGTCGCCGAGGCCACGCCACTCAGATGCGACAAAAAATTCAGCGCCACGCGTTCCGCGGTCAGGATGCCCCGCGCCGGTCCCGAAACGGTCGCGATCACGTCGCCCGGCTTCAGGCGTTTGCCGTCGGGCAGCACGACGTCGATCTCGATGCGCGGATCGATCAATCGAAAAGCCCAGAGCGCGAAATCCAGTCCGGCGACGACGCCCGGTTGGCGGGCGACCAGCGCGCAGGTGGTACGCTCGCCGGCCGGAACGATCGAGTCGGTCGTCAGGTCGCCGGCGCGGCCCAGATCCTCCAGCAGCGCCGCGCGCACCGTTGGTTCGATCATGATCGCGGGCAGGGGCGGGATATTCGTGCCGCCGGCATCCGCTTTATCCGCCGGCCCGACGCTCCGCTGAGCCTGGACGACGACCGGGGAGAGCGGCTTTCCGCTCATACCGCCAGCATCCTCTCCACGGAGCGGCGCGCGGCGGCGGCGAGATCGGACGGGATCGTCACCTCATGCGTCATCGTCTCCAGCGAGCGTCGGATTTTCGGCAGCGTGATCCGTTTCATGTGCGGGCAGAGATTGCACGGTTTGACGAAATTCACCGCCGGATGATTGACCGAAACGTTATCCGCCATCGAACATTCCGTCAGCAGCACGACTCGCGCCGGCTTTTCACGCCCCACGTAATTCGACATGTCGGCGGTCGAGCCGGTGAAGTCCGCCTCAGCCACCACGTCAGGCGGGCATTCCGGATGCGCCAGGATGATGACGCCGGGATAATCCTCGCGCAGGGCTCGAACTTCCTTCGGCGTGAAGCGCTCGTGCACTTCGCAATGCCCGGCCCAGGCGATGATTTTGACCCGGGTCTGGGCGGCGACGTTTTGGGCCAGATATTCGTCGGGCAGCATGATCACCTCAGGCACGCCGAGCGATTCCACCACCTTCTTCGCGTTGGCGGAGGTGCAGCAAATATCGGACTCGGCCTTCACCGCGGCGGATGAGTTCACATAGGTAACGACTGGCACGCCCGGGTGTCGCTGTCGCATCAACCGCACGTCGGCGGCGGTGATCGAGGCCGCCAGCGAGCACCCCGCCTCCAGATCCGGGATCAGCACGGTCTTCGCCGGGTTCAGCATCTTGGCGGTCTCCGCCATGAAATGCACACCCGCGAGAACGATGACATCGGCGTCCACCGTCATCGCCTCCCGCGCCAGAGCCAGGCTGTCGCCCACGATGTCGGCGACGCAATGAAAGATCTCCGGCGTTTGATAGTTGTGCGCCAGAATCACGGCATTCCGCTGCCGCTTCAGCGTCAGAATGGCGTCGATATCGTCGGCGAACACAGGCCACTCGATCGGCGGGATCACCGATTTGACTTTCTGATACAGCGGCGCGGTCCGCTCCCGCGTGGCGGTCATGGACATAGAATGGGCCCTCCTGGTTATGCTCTATATGAGCATTTATTGGGCTTATGCTAGAGGTGAGTATAAGTTTGTCAAGCGCCGTCCAGGGAGCCGTTTGGCGGCCCGCGATGGGTGTCTCCGCGGGAAGGCGCGCCACACCAGTCCGGCACGAGGCAGGCCCGCGCCGTCCGCCGATCCATGACCTTAAACGTTCCGGATCACCGCCGCCCGCCTCGCCTGATGGATATCCGCGCGATATTTATCCCGGAGACCAGGCGAATCGTCCCTGAACGGCGCAATGCGCACCTCCCGTCATGCGTTCCGCGCGGGGCAACGGTCGCACGAGACACTGGCATTCAGGACACGCGTTGCTTTAGGCTTCCGCGCTGGCGTGTCCCAATGGAGGACCGAATGCAGGCGCGAACCGTTTACGGTATCATTGTCGCTGGTGTCATCGGCAACTTCGCGACGCCGGTGCCGGCCGAACCACCCGAGGACGCGGATCCATCCCTGGCACCATGGTTTCGCAGCCTGCGTCACCCACAGACCAACCAATCGTGCTGCGACATGGCGGATTGCCGCATGGTGCAGTACCGCACGGCAGGCGATCACTTTCAGGCCTACATCGGCAACGAGTTTCCGCGCTGGTCGAACGCTCCGCACGCCTGGGTCGATGTGCCCAACGCGAACGTGCTGCACCGTCGCGACAATCCCACCGGCGAGGGGATCGCCTGCTGGTTTCAGGGTCAGGTGCTCTGTTTCATCGAGGGCAATGGCACGTGACGCGCGGGGGATTGGCCTGACCGCGACGGCCGATACGTCTTATCCCGAGCGCACCAGCGGCAACTTGCTTCCCACCACCGCGCGTTCCGCCAGCACCTCGCGCCGAAAGCGAAACAACTTCGCTGGGCGGCCACCCGTTTCCGTCGCCATTTCACCGGTTTCCTCGACCAGATCCTGCTGATCGATCAGCCGGCGAAAATTCTGCTTATGCAACAGCCGGCCCGCCAGAGCCTCCACCGCCCGTTGCAATTGCAACAAAGTGAAACTCGGCGGCATCAATTCAAACACCACCGGACGGTACTTGATCTTCGCCCGCAGCCGGGCAATGCCGGTCGCCAGAATGCGGCGATGATCGTGCGCCATCGGCTCGCCCGGAACCACGCCGTTCACACCGGCCTCGGGAACCAGCCGCGCCTCCCAGAGCAGTTCATAACGTTGCAGGATCAACTCCTCGTTCCAACGCTCGTTCTCCAGGCCGAAGTTGATCGCCACCCGCCGCCATCGTTGCCGGCGCGTGATGGCATCCGGCGCGTCCTCGGTCCACGCGATCAGGCCCGGCGTGAAATTGTCGTCCAGCAGACTTGAGGTTTTGCGCCGATCCTCCCACGGGAAAAACTGGTACCAATCGCGCCAGCCCGCGCCCGGATCGCCAGATACCGCCGCCTCCCGCGTCAGTCCCAGGTAACTGACCGAAACGATCCTCCGATCGGAGCCCGTGGTGCGGCCCGGATCGGCGAAGGTGTAGAGCTGCTCCATATAGCCAAGCGGATGATGCGTCTGCCGCTCCACCCACGTGCGCAAACTGGCCTGCAACGACCGCTCACTGGATTCGAACGGACCCGAGGGCAACGCCCGCCCCTTGTCGATCGTCAGCACGCGCGGCTGCCCCGAGGTCACCGCGACGATGACCGCGATCAGTTCGGCGGCAACGGAGGCCGCCTCACGCTCCGCGCTGAGGACTGGCATGCCGTGCTCATCGCACGCCGAAGGCCGCGTCGCCAGTGGGTCAGGGGGGCTGGGGTGGGAAGAGCGTCAGGGCTCCGTCCTGAAACCCGCCATGGCTTTGCCCTGGACCCACCAAAGGGCGCGGCCCTCTGGACTCTATCCAGTGGGGGGAATGAGGAGGGGGCGTGACCAGACCTCGCGAGGTCTGGTCACGCCCCCTCCTCATTCCCCCCAATCCATGGTTCCAAGGGGCAACGCCCTGGCGGGGTTTGGGGCAGCGCCCCAACGCCTTCTCCACCCCAGCCCCCTGGCCCATTGGCGAAACGCGGCCTCGGGTGCGATAAACGCCGTCGATGCGCGCCCTGTATCATCTTCCGTTGTCGCCCTATGCCCGCAAGGTGCGCCTGGTGCTGGCCGAAAAGCGCCTGCCCGTCGATTTACGCGTGGAAAAACCGTGGGAGCGTCGCCCCGAATATCTGGAGCTCAACCCCGCCGGCACCGTCCCCACGTTGGTCGAGGACAACGGCATGGTCATTCCGGATTCAGCGGTGATTTGCGAGTACCTCGATGAGGCCTACCCGGAAATCCCCATTATGGGCGACACAATCCAGGAGCGGGTGGAAGTGCGCCGCCTCGCCGCCTGGTTCGACGGCAAGTTCGCCGCCGAGGTGACGCAGAACCTGTTGGGCGAAAAATACATGCGCGCGCAGGCTCGCCGGGGCAACGCCGACCCGGCCTCGATCCGCACCGGCTACACCGCGTTGCGCTACCACCTGGATTATCTGGGCTGGCTGGCGGAAAATCGTGAGTGGCTCGCGGGTCCGAATTTGTCACTGGCCGATTTCGCCGCGGCCGCCCATTTATCCTGCCTGGACTACATCGGCGACGTGGACTGGCGCCTGTCGCGCACCGCCAAGGACTGGTACGCGCGGATCAAGTCGAGGCCCGGCTTCCGCACGCTGCTGTCCGACCGCGTGCCCGGCATCACACCGCCCGAGCACTACGTCGATCTCGACTTCTGAACGCCACTATTCGGGGAGAAAAAACATGGCCGTGACCGCGCGATCGGTGCCGATCCTGAAGGACAACTACGCCTGGCTGCTGCGCGATACGGAAACCGGCGCGACGGCGATCGTCGATCCAGCCGAGGGCGCGCCGATCATCGCCGCGATCGAGGCCGACGGCGGTCGGCTGGACATGATCCTGCTGACGCATCACCACGGCGACCACATCGCCGACACCGACGTCGTTCGCGCGAAGTATCCCGGCGTCAAGGTCGTCGGCGCCGCGGCGGACGCGCACCGGTTGCCGAAACTCGATCAGGCGGTGCGCGAGGGCGACACGGTGACGCTCGGCAATGCGACCGCCCAGGTGATCGAGACGCCTGGCCACACGCGGGGCCAGATCAATTATTTCTTTCCGGGCGGGCCGATCCTGCTGTCCGGCGACACGCTGTTCAGTCTCGGCTGCGGCCGGCTGATAGAGGGCAACGCGACCGAAATGTTCTCCAGCCTGAGCAAGCTCGCGGCGCTGCCCGACGACACGCTGGTTTGTTGCGGCCACGAATACACCGAGAGCAACGCGAAGTTCGCTCTCAGCGTCGATCCGGACAACGCCGCGCTGCGTGCCCGCGCCGAGGAAGCGCATCGGCAGCGCGCCGCCGGAAAGCCGACCATCCCGTCCCGCCTTGGCGACGAGAAACGGGCCAATCCGTTCCTGTTGGCGAAGGACGCGGCGACACTGGCGGATGTGCGCGGCAAAAAGGATCGATTCTGAACGGCGACCCGGCCGTGCCCGGTGGCCTGGTCCTCGCCACCCCCGCCGCGCGCCACGCACGACACCCTCAACGTCATGGCCGGGCCCCGACCCGG
>PLSZ01000472.1:0-251 GCA_003164305.1 Acetobacteraceae bacterium | reverse complement strand
CGGACAATCCGACCTCGAAAGTGCCATGCCTGGTCACCGACGACGGGTTGTCGCTGTACGACAGCCCGGTGATTTGCGAAGTGTTGGACAGCGTGGACGACGCCCCGGCGCTGTTCCCGCCGTCCGGCGCGGCACGCTGGCGGGCGCTGAAATTCCAGGCCATGGGTGACGGCATTCTTGACGCCGCCGTCCCCTGCCGAGGCGAACTGGCTCGCCCGAAGGAAGCCGCGCGCGACGCGGCCATCGCCCGC
>PLSZ01000605.1 GCA_003164305.1 Acetobacteraceae bacterium | reverse complement strand
CCCTGCAAACCGGTCGATCGGCCGACGCGATCCCACTGATCCAGGATGCCATTTCACTCGCGCCGCATCAGCCACATTACCACTTTAATCTGGGGAGTGCCTTCGGGCAGTCGGGCCGACCGGACCAGGCGGTCGCGGCATTCGATCAGGCTCTGGCGCGTCAGCCTGCTTATCCCGACGCCTTGAACGGTAAGGCAACGGCGCTGATCGCGCTTGGCCGTCTGCCTGAGGCTCGCGCGGCTTTGCGTGAAGCGATT
The DNA here is from genome assembly GCA_003164305.1 of Acetobacteraceae bacterium. The sequence continues at coordinate 9,676 of PLSZ01000605.1, read as the reverse complement.
CGCTTAAGGCCGGACCATGCGGAAGCGATTCATCGCGCGGCCTCGGTCGCCCTCGCCATGGGAGATTTCGAGGATGCGCTGAATGGCTTTACCGCTGTCGCGACCGCACAACCGAATTTCGCGCCCGCGCATGCCGGCCGCGGCCTCGCTCTGGGGGCGTTGGATCGTCCGGCTGAGGCCCTGGCGAGTTTCGATCAGGCGCTGGCGCTTTGTCCAGGAGACGCCGACACACTGGCCAATCGAGCCCTCGCGTTGTCGCGGCTTGGCCGTTTCGAGAACGCACTGGCCGGATTCGACGCGGCGCTACGGTTAAGTCCGCACAATGTTCGCGCGTTGGACAATCGCGGTACCGTGTTGCTGAAACTCGGGCGAGCCCAGGATGCTGTGGCCAGTCATGAGGCGGCGCTGCGGCGCGATGCGGGGGACGCGGCCGCGCACAACCACTGGGGCGTGGCGCTGCACGCTCTGCATCGCGACGAGGACGCGCTGGCGGCGTATGATCGGGCGTTGGCGCTCAACCCCACCGATGCCGAAGCACACAACAATCGCGCCGCCGCGCTGCAGGCTTTGGAGCGGTACGGTGAGGCTCTGACCGCTTACGACCAGGCGATTTCGTTACGCCCGGAGTATCCCGACGCGCTGGGCAACCGCGGCGTGCTGATGCAGATGATCGGCCGCGCGCATGAGGCCATGGCCAGCTTCGACGCCGCGTTGGCGATCCGTCCGAACGACGCGCATCTGCGCTTCAACGCTAGCCTGTGCCGTCTGCTTCTGGGCGATCACGAGGCTGGCTGGCGGGATTTCGAGTATCGCTGGGATCATCCGCTGATGGCCGCTGACCGGCGGGACTTCGGGCGCCCTCGTTGGCGCGGCGAGACGACAGGCGCCGTTCTGCTGCATGCCGAGCAAGGGTTCGGCGATACGCTGCAATTCTGCCGTTACGTTCGGCTGGTCGCCGATCGGGGCGTCAAGGTCGTGCTGGAAGTTCAGCCCGGTCTGGTTCGCCTGCTGCGTCGCCTGGACGATCGGATCACCGTCATCGCCCGCGGCGAGTCGCCGCCTCCGTTCGAATGGCATTGTCCGTTGATGAGCCTGCCTTTGACGTTGCGAATTCCCATCTTGCCGGCTGACAGTTATCTCCGCCCCGACCCCGACCGCGCGGCCCAGTGGCGCGATCGTCTCGCCGCCGTTCCTGGGCGTAAGATCGGCCTCGTCTGGGCTGGTTCGCCGCGTCACCATTCGCCGGCCTTGCGCGCCGCCGACCGCCGGAGGTCCCTCGCGTTGCATCGCCTGGAGCCGTTGGCCGCCGCGCCAGACGCGACCTTCGTTTCGTTGCAAAAAGGCGAGCCAGCGGCGCAGGCCCGCGAGGCGCCACTGCCGTTGATGGACTTCACTGATGAGCTTAACGACTTCGACGACACCGCGGCATTGGTGGCGGCGCTCGATCTGGTGATCAGCGTCGATACCGCGATGGTGCATCTGGCCGGCGGTCTGGGCGTGCCGGTATGGGTGCTCAACCGGTTCGACACGTGTTGGCGATGGTTGCTCGATCGTACCGACAGTCCCTGGTACCGATCCGCGAACGTTTTTCGACAGCCCTCGTCAGGCGATTGGGACAGCGTGATCGGTCAGGCCGCCGCGGCGTTGCGGCGCGCGTCGAACTGACCTATTGCCCGCGTGCTGCCTTGGCCATCCGCCCGAGTTCCGCGCGCACACCACCGGCATCGGTCACCGACGCGGACCAATGCACCCGTCGCACCTGCTCCTCCAAGGCCAGGTCCATCCCATCGACATCCGCCGTCACCATGCGCCAGGCGCCAGGTTCGCCGGCGATGGCGGACAGCGCGCCGGGGTGATCGGTGTTGCAATGGCTGATGATGCTGGCCTCCGCGGCGTCGATCGCGGTGACAGCCGCGGGATTGGGAGCCAGATCCGCCTGGCGGATTCGCGTCGCCCGCGCGAAGCCGCCGACCAGAAGGGCGCCTAAAGGCCGGATGCGCCACAAATGAAAGTCGCCGAAATCCGAGTAGAGCGACGCGTAAGGATGCACCGCCAGATATCGCGCCTTTAAGTCCGGGTCGTCCGCCACTTCCCCGATCCCGGTCACCGTTACCCGAGGCGCGGTTTGTGGATTGGCGGATTCCGCCGCGCCACACACCAGAATCGAGCAGCGTGGCTCGGCGCGCAAATGCCGTGTGTGCTCGGACAGGTTCGACAGCAGCAACAACAACGACAGATCGGGCGCGCAGGCCGGCGTGACCAAAGACGCGAACGGCTGGCCGCCATCCACCGTGGTCGCCAATGATCCGGATCGGGCCGAACGCAACAGCTTGCGGGCCTCGAAAGCGGTGCTTCCGGCATCGTCTGCCATTTTTTGTTCACCTCACGTCCTGGATGCGCCACAATTGGGTGGCAGGTTGCCTTATCCGGCCCTCCGCCGGAAGCATGCCTCCAGAGGACGCAGCCCAATGAAGCAAACGATCGCCCTGGTCGATGACGACCGGAATATTCTCACCAGCGTGTCGATGACGTTGGAGCAGGAAGGGTTTCAGGTCCGCACTTATACGGATGGTGAAAGCGCGTTGCAGGGGCTGACGGCGAAGCCCGCCGACCTCGCGATCCTGGACGTCAAAATGCCGCGCATGGATGGCATGGAACTGCTGCAACGGCTGCGCCAACGCAGCTCGATGCCGGTGATTTTCCTGACCTCGAAAGACGAGGAAGTCGATGAACTCATGGGTCTGCGCCTTGGCGCCGACGACTACATCACCAAACCNNAGCTGATGGGCCTGCGCCTGGGGGCCGATGATTACATCACCAAACCCTTCAGCCAGCGCCTGCTGCTGGAGCGCATCCGGGCGTTGCTGCGGCGGAACGAAGCCAGCCGCGCCGAGGGCTCGGGTGCCACGCCGGGCGGCGTGATGACCCGCGGCGATCTGGTGCTGGATGAAACCAAGCACCAATGCCTCTGGAAAGGCCAGGATATTCAACTCACCGTCACCGAGTTCCTTTTGGTCAAGGCGTTGGGCGCCCGCCCCGGCATGGTGAAAAGCCGCGACCAGTTGATCGACGCGGCGTACGGCGAGAACATTTATGTGGACGATCGCACCATCGACAGCCACGTGAAGCGAGTGCGCAAGAAGTTCCGCGCGGTCGATGACAGCTTCAACCAGATCGAAACGCTGTACGGCATCGGTTATCGGTACAAGGAGCATTAAGTGCCCGACGGCGGCACGGTTTCCGGGTTACCGCTGACGAAGCGCGTCCCGATCCGGCGCTTTCGCCAGCGCTGGGTGTCGCCGCTGCTGCGGCGGATTCTGCTGGTCAACGCTCTCCCGTTGGCGTTGCTGGTCGTCGCGCTGCTGTATTTGGATCAGTACCAAAACGGTCTCCTGGAAGCGCAGGTCGCCGCCCTGCGCGAACAGGCGAAAATTTACGCCGGCGCGATCGGCGAAAGCGCGGTGTTGGCCACCGATCCGGACAATCCGCATCTGGTGCCGGAAATCGCTCGTCCACTGTTGCGCCGGTTGACCGACCCGACGCCCGACGCGCGCGCCAGAATATACGCTCCGGACGGAACGATCGTCGCCGACTCGCAGTCGCGGGATGGGCAAAATCCGGCACCAGCGCGGCCTTCGGTGATGTCTCCGAACAGTCTGGGCCCGATTCTGTCGCGCGTTGGCCAGGTCTACGACTTTGTCCTGTCGCTGCTGCCTCATAGTGGGCCGGTGACCACGGTCGATGTTACCCCGGGTGCGCGAGGGCCGGACTGGCAACCGGACGTGAAGGAAGAATTGCGCCTGCAAAGCGCGGGCAACAGCCGGGAGATGCCGCCCTATATCCGCCGCACCGTCGATAACCGTTTGTGGATCACGGTCGCCGAACCGGTGGAACGCGACAAACGCACCGTCGGCATCGTACTGCTGACCCGCGAAGCGCAGGAGGTCGAAGACAGTCTGCTGGCCATCCGCCTGTCGATCATCGCGCTGTTTGGCCTCGCGCTGGCATTGACGGTGTTGCTGTCGTGGTATTTGTCCCTGACGATCGCGCGGCCGATCCTGCGGTTGGCCGACGCCGCCAGCGACATGCGCGAGGGCAAGGGACGCACCGGTAGCGTTTCGGCGTCATTGTTGCGTCGTCGAGATGAGGTTGGCGAACTGGCCAACGCTGTTTCGGATTCCGCCAGCGCCTTATGGGCGCGCATGGACGCGATCGAACGCTTCGCGGCCGATGTGGCGCATGAGTTGAAGAATCCGCTGTCGTCGATCCGTAGCGCGATCGAAACGCTGATGCGAATTGAGGATCCGGCGCGTCGTAACCAACTGCTGACCATCATCGGGCAGGATGTAATGCGGTTGGACCGGTTGATCAGCGATGTCAGCGATGCGTCGCGTCTGGACGCGGAAATGTCCCGCGTCACCGCGTTTCCCGTCGATGTGGTTCCAATCGTTCGCACCTTAAAAGAACTCGACGACGCCACCCGTGATCCAGACAACGACCCCGGGCTTGAGGTCATCGCGCCGCCGGCCGGAATGCAGGTGCTGGCGGTTGAAGACCGGCTTGTGCAGGTGTTGCGCAATCTGATCGGCAACGCGCACTCTTTTAGTCCTCGTAACGGTCGGATTATGGTGCGCGTGAAGGACCTCGGCACCCAGGCCGAAATCAGCGTCGAGGATCAGGGGCCCGGCATTCCCGAAGCGAACCTGGAACATATCTTCGACCGGTTTTATTCCGAACGGCCGCACGGAGAAAAATTCGGTCAGCATTCCGGGCTGGGGTTGTCGATCAGCCGGCAGATCGTGGAGGCGTTGCACGGCCAGATCTCAGCCGAGAACGTGCGCGACGAATCCGGCAAAGTCCTCGGCGCGCGATTTATCGTGCGGCTGCCGAAGGCGTGAACGAGGGCGAAAACGCCAAAGCGTGGAGGGGACAGACATGAAATTCGGCATCGCCATTCCGACGGACAGCGACTCATGGCGGCTGGTGCGGCGGGCCGAAGAACTCGGGTTTCACCACGCCTGGTTTTACGATACGCAGTTGCTCAGCGCGGATTGTTTCGTCGCCATGGCGGCCTGCGCGATGAAAACCACGCGCATTCGTCTGGGCACCGGCGTGCTGATCCCGTCCAACCGGATCGCCGCCGTGACGGCCAACGCATTCGCTTCGCTCAACAAGCTCGCGCCGGGCCGAATCGATTTCGGGATCAGCACGGGATTCACCGGACGGCGGACGATGGGGCTCGGCGCGGTGAAGCTGTCTGAAATGGAAGACTATATCCGCGTCGTTCAAGGCCTGTGGCGGCGCGAAACCGTCGAGACCGACATCGAAGGGAAGCGCCGGTTGATTCGTTTCCTCAATCCGGATCTGGGATTGATCAATCTGGACGATCCAATGTCGCTGTATATCGCGGCATCGGGGCCCAAAGCGCGCGCGTTGACGGCGAAGTTGGAGGCGGGGTGGATCGATGGCGCCGCCTCGGTCGCGCACGCGTCGGCCAATCTGGCGTTGATGCGGGACGCGTGGTCCGCCGCCGGCCACCTCGCCGGGTCGCTGAACGCCGTGGCCTGGGCTGGTGGCGCCGTGCTGGAACCGGGCGAACCGGCCGACAGTCCGCGCGCTATCGCTCAGGCCGGGCCGCGGGCGACGGTGATGTTGCATCGCGCGGCGGATGAGGCACTCAGCGGCCTGCCCAATAGGACGCCGATGCCGGAACCATTCCGGGAGGCGGCGGCGAAGTACGTGGAAATGGCGCGTGGTTACGGCCCTCAGGGGGCGTATTATCTGTCGAATCACCGTGGCCATTTGATGTTCGTTCGGGAAGACGAACGACCGTATTTAACCGCCGACCTGATCCGTCATGCCACCTGGACCGCGACCGCGCCGGAACTGATCGAACGCATCGCCGCGATCGAAGCCGCGGGCTTCAATCAGATCGTGTTTTCAATCCTCCCGGGGCAGGAACACGCGGTGGAAGATTGGGGCCGGATGCGGCGCGCCTTTGCATGAACGCGCCCGCCCGCTAAACCCTTCGCATCAAGAACCTCGGAGGAAACGCCCCATGGCCCGCGCCGTCGGCCGCCTGCTCGTCGATAGTCTCGAAGCGCACGACATCGACCTGATTTACTGCGTTCCCGGGGAATCCTATCTCGGCTTCACCAACGCCCTCGTCGACAACAATCGCATGCGCCTGATCGTCTGCCGGCACGAGGGCGGCGCCGCGTTCATGGCCGTCGCCGATGGCCGCATGCGGGGTGGTCGAGCCGGGGTTTGCGTCGTCTCCCGCGGGCCCGGCCTGTCCAACGCCATGATCGGCCTGCACACCGCGTATCATGACGCCACGCCGTTGATCGTGCTGATCGGCCAGGTCGAACGGTTCGAAGCCGGCCGCATGGCGTTGCAGGAGCAAAACTATTCCCGCCTGCTGTGCGACATCACCAAACTGGTGATCGAGGTCAACGAACCCGACCAGGCCTCCGAGGCCATCGCGCGCGCGTTCCACATCGCCGAATCGGGCACGCCGGGTCCGGTCGCCATCATCGTGCCGGAGGACGTGTTCGATGCCGAAACGGATGCGCCGATCGCCAAACCGCGTCCCGCCGCGCAGGCCGGACCTTTGCCGGATGACGTCGATCGCCTGGCCGAGATGCTCGCCAACGCCGAGCGTCCGCTGATCTGGGTTGGCACAGCGCTGCGCCCCGCCGAGGTCGCGGACCTGACCAAACTCGCCGAGGAATGGGTGTTGCCGGTCATGCCGACGCATCGCCGCCCGCATTTGTTCGACGCCTTCCATCCGAACTACGGTGGCTACATGGCGTCCCGGGTGCACGCCGACACGCTGACCGAAATGAAAAAATCCGACCTGCTGATCGCGTTGGGCGAACGCATCACCGGTTCGATCTCGCAAGGGTTTACTTTCCCCGCCGCGCCCGATCCGCAAATTCCCCTTGTTCACGTCTGGCCTGACGCGAATGAGGTCGGCCGCGTGTGGCGCCCCGACCTGGGCTTGCCGTGCGAGGCCGCCGCCGTGGTGCGTGCCTTGCTGGCGAAAGGTCCGCCCGCGAACGCCGCGAAACGCCAACCCTGGGTCGCTAAACTCAACGAAACGCATAAGCGCGTGACCAAACCGGAGTGGCAACCAACCACGGATGGCGTCAATTTCTCGGCCGTGATCGCCGAGGTCAACAAGCATCTGACCGACGACGCGACGGTCACTTCCGATGCCGGTAATTTCGCGACGTTCGTGCATCGTTACCTTCTCATGAAGCCGGGGCAGATGTTCCTGGCCTCGGTGGTCGGCGCGATGGGCGCGGGCATGCCGATGGGCGTCGCCGCCTGTCTGCGCCGGCCGGGCACCCAGGTGATCGCCTTCGCCGGAGATGGCGGTGCGTTGATGACCGGCAACGAACTGGCGACCGCGCGCCAATACGGCGTCAACCCGGTGTTCATCGTGTCGGACAATAATTGTTACGGTACCATCATGCAGCACCACGACGTCCGTTATCCCGGCCGGCCGTATCAGGCGGCGACGCAACTCACCAATCCGGACTTCGCCATCTGGGCTACCGCGTTCGGCGCGAAGGGCATGACGATCCATGACGAATCCGAAATCGCCGAGGTCATCTCCGAAGCGCTGAACACCAAAGATCGGCCCGTCGTCGTGCACGTTCACACGTCTCTTGAACAGCTCAGCGCATGGCGTCGTCGGAGCGCGTGACCGCTCTCGCCGCGGTCCCCGCCCAATCGGAAGCGCCCATGCCGTGGGCGCTGCTCGCTGCGGGGGCACTGGCGATGTTCGCCGCTTCCGCCAGCGGCACCGCTCGCGCGCCGTTCCTGTTGGACATGGCGCGAGATCTTTCCACGTCCATGCCTCTCGTCGCCGACCTCGTCGCCGCCACCTCCATCTCCTGGGCTGTCACCGGGATGCTGGCCGGCGCGGCATCGGATCGTTGGGGCCGCCGACCGTTTTTGATCGTCGGTCCGATCGCCCTGAGTTTCGCATTGGCCGGTATCGCCACCGCGCCGTCGTTTCTGCTGGTCGCTCTGTGGTCGGTCGCCGCGGGCGGCTGTAGCGGCCTGTTCACTGGCGTGCTGTTCGCCGAAGCCTCCTCCCGCGTGGGTGAGGGCCAGCAAGGCCGCGCGCTGGGGTGGGTCATGAGCGGCCAGTCGCTCACGTTGCTGATTGGGGTGCCGCTGGCCGCGTTCGTCGGCTCCTGGATCGGCTGGCGCGGAGTCAACCTTTGTATCGGCGTTCTGGCGGCGGTGTCGGCGATCGGTTTGCTGGTGACGTCGCGTGGCAGGACATCCTCGGCGCGCGCGGCGGGCGCACGGCCCCCCTCCACGCGGGCGGCATTGTCATGGCCTGTGCTCCGCCTGCTTTCGATGGGCATCGCGGAGCGCGTGTGTTACGGCCTGACGATCGTCTATTTCGCGACATTTTTGCAATCGACGTACAACGTCAGCCTGGACGCCGTGGCGCTTCCGTTGGCCATCTTCGCGTCTGGCAACATTCTGGGAACCATTCTGGGTGGGCAACTGGCAGACAAATTGCCGCACCGGTTGATGATTTATGCCATCGCGATGTTGAGTTCCGGCGCTGCGTCACTGGGGTTGTTCGGCTGGCGCGGCGGCGTGGAGATTTCGGTGGGAATGGGATTTCTTTACGTGTTTCTCAACGCGCTCGCGCGGCCAGCGATGATGGCGGCGCTGGCCCAGGTGCCGGCGCATATTCGGGGCACGGTGATGGGATGGAATGTCACGTGTTCCAGCATCGGCTGGATGGGCGCGGCCGGATTGGGCGGTTGGATGCTGGGCGTTCGGGGCTTCGCCGGCTTCGGCCCGTTGACGGCGGTGGTGGCGGTGATCGGCGCGGGTCTCGCGTTGTTCCGCCGTTGAGACCAAGGAGGTCATTGTGAAATTTTACGCAACCTTCGCCGCATGCTTCGCGCTGTTATCGCTGCCCGCCATGGCGGCCGATTACCCAACGCCCAAAGAAGCCGACTGGATCGCCAGCGACTTCCGCTTCCACACCGGCCAGATCATGCCGTCGTTGCGTCTGCATTATGTCACTGTCGGCGAGCCGTCGGGGCAACCTGTTCTGGTGTTGCACGGAACCGCGGGCTCCGGCGCCTCGATGCTCACACCTGGTTACGCGGGCGAATTGTTCGGCGAGGGTCAGCCGTTGGACGCAAACAAATATTTCATCATCCTGCCCGACGCGCTCGGCACGGGGAAATCGGCCAAACCCTCCGACGGCTTGCACGCGACGTTTCCCCATTACAACTACGACGACATGGTGCTGGCGCAGTATCGCCTGCTGACCGAGGGACTGGGCATTCATCACCTGCGCCTGGTGACCGGCAATTCGATGGGCGGCATGGAAAGCTGGGTGTGGGGGGTGGCGTATCCGGCGTTCATGGACGCATTGGTGCCGATGGCCTCGCAGCCGACCGAGATGTCGGCACGCAACTGGATGACACGGCGCATCATGATGGAGGCGATCCGCCAGGACCCGGCTTACGACCACGGCGACTACACGGCGCAACCACCATCGTTGCGTCTGGCCAATGTGTTTTTCGGCATCGCCACCAATGGCGGCACGCTTGGATATCAGTCGCTGGCGCCGACCCGGGATAGTGCCGACAAACTCGTGGACGCCCGTCTCGCCGCGCCGCCGCCC
>PLSZ01000186.1 GCA_003164305.1 Acetobacteraceae bacterium | reverse complement strand
CGGACAGCGTGAGCGATATTCATTGCGTCACGCAATGGTCTCGCTATGACAACCACTGGAAAGGAGTCGCGGCGGGCGAGGTTCTGGCGGCGGTGCGGCCGAACCCTGAGGTGAAGCATGTGATCTTCACCTCGTTCGACGGCTACACGACCAATATCCGGCTCGATCAGTTCGACCAGCCCGACGTGTTTCTGGTGCATCAATGGGAGGGCAAGCCGCTGACCCGCGCGCATGGCGGCCCGGTCAGAATGCTGGTGCCGCGGCTGTACTTATGGAAATCGGCGAAATGGTTACGCCGGATACAATTCACCATCAGCGACCATAAGGGCTTCTGGGAGGCTCGCGGCTACCACAACAACGGCGATCCCTGGACCGAGGAGCGGTATTCCTGATACCTCGTCATGACCCGGCTCGACCGCATTTGCATCAAGATAAGACCGGCGAGGGGTAAACCTTCCCCCTTGGCGTCATCCTCGCCCCCTTATACCAGCCGCCGTTGATGTTGACTCTCGTGCTTTCNNCGTGCTTTCGTCATCCTCGGGCTCGACCCGAGGATCGGCCCGCCCGCGCGCCGTGTCCGCCTTTTTGACGTCCTTGGTGTGTCGAGAGATCCTCGGGTCAAGCCCAAGGATGACGGGAAGGGGTGCGTTCCTCTCCCGTCCCTTAACCTGACGCTTATGGGGCTCGACCGGAACGTAACGGCTCACTCTTCAACGATCGATAATGCTAAATCAGCTTCGCCACGCTGGTGACGATCAGCACGGCACCTGACACGGTCAGCAAGCCAAGTACCACGCGGCGAAACGTCTGGTCGCTGAACCGGTGATACAGCCGGAAGCCGGTAATGGTCGGGATCACCAGCGCGGGCAGCATCATCGCGAACAACGGCAGCGCGGCGCGTGGAATCGTACCGGTAAGGAAATAGGTCGTCAGTGTCAAACTGTGCATGCAGATGTTGAACACCTGAAACACGCTGCGTTGCGCGTGACGATCCCAGCCGCGCAGCGTCGTCCACAGGATCGGCGCCGGGCCGGTCAGCCCTCCCAGTCCTCCCATGATGCCACCGATCCAGCCGACCGCGGCGTCGGCCCATTTTCCGCCCCACCTTAAATGAGGCAGGTCGCGGGCGAACAGCATCAACGGGCACCAGATCACCAGCAGAACGCCGACGCTTGCCTTGAATCCGGTCGGGTTGATGTAGCGCAGCAACAGGACCCCCAAGGGAACGCCAACGATGCCGCCAAGCACGAACGGCAGCGCCCGCCAGGGATTCATCGTCCGCCACATCGACCCGGTCGCGAGCAACTGGCCGATCAGCGACCCGAACACCACCAACGGCCCCGCCAGCACCGGATCGAGCGACCACGCCCAGATGCCCATCGCCACGAGGCCGAACGCGAAGCCGGACAGGCCTTGCACGAAGCCGGCGACCACGGTCCCCGTCAGGACGATCAGGACCGTTTGATCCATGCGCGCCCGCTACATCCGCGACGGCAAATACAGCGCGATCACCGGAAAAGCGATCAGGATCGCCAGCCGTAAAATGTCGGTCGCCACGAACGGCAGCACGCCATAAAAGATCGTCGAGAAACTGACGTCCTTCACGACTGTCTTGATGACGAACACATTCATTCCGACCGGGGGATGAATTAAACCCAGCTCCACCGTCATCACGATGATGACGCCGAACCATACCGGATCGAAGCCCAGAGCCTGGATCACCGGGAAGATGATCGGGATGGTCAGGATGATCATCGCCATCGCGTCCATCAGGCAGCCGAGCACCAGATACATCGCCATGATCAGCACCAGCGCGCCGTGCGGCGACAGGCCAAGTCCCGTGACGAATTCGGTGACCTTCTGCGGCGTCTGGGTGACGGTGAGGAAATAGCCGAAAAGGATCGCTCCGATCAGCACGGTGAACACGGCGGCGGCGGTGCGCGTCGCCTGCAGCAACGAGGCGAGAAAATCCGCCCACGATAAACGACGCCGCGCGAGGCTGATGATCAGCGCGCCGCCGGCGCCCATGCCGCCAGCCTCGGTGGGCGTGAACAGGCCGCCGTACAGGCCGCCGATCACGAACAGAAACAACAGGACGGGCGCCCAGACTTCGCGCAACGCGGTGAAGCGCTCCGCCCAACTGCTGGCGGGCGCGGTGGGCAGCCAGCCGGGACGCGCGCGGCCGATGATCCAGATGGTGATCATGTACATCGTCACGGCCAGGAAGCCCGGCAGGATACCGGCGACGAACAGCTTGCCGATGTCCTGCTGCGTGATCAGTCCGTACACCGCCAGAACGATCGACGGAGGGAACATCGCGCCCAACGTGCCGCCCGCCGCGATCACGCCGGTGGCGAAGGATTGCGGGTAATTGAAGCGGCGCATTTCCGGATACGCGACGGTGGAGAATGTCGCCGCCGTCGCCACCGATGACCCGCTGATCGCCGCGAATCCGGCGCAGGCGGCGATGGTTGCGATGCCCAGGCCGCCGCGCCAATGGCCGACGAAACGGTTCGCCGCCTGAAACAATTCCCGGCTCATGCCGGACCGCGTGACGATCGCGCCCATCAGCAGGAACATCGGGATCACGCCGAACGTATAATCGGTGACGATGCGCATCGAGGTCTGGCCGACCATCTTCAGCGCGGGCGTCGAGCCGGTGAGATACCCATAACCGGCGACACCGACGAAGCCCATCGCCATGCCGACCGGCACGCGCAGCAACATCAGCGCGAAGAGCGTGACGAATCCGAGGACGGCGACGAGTTCCGGGGAAAGCTCGGGCATCATTCCTGGACCTTATCGGCGTCGTGGATGTCCTCGGGGTGGAAGATCAGCCGGTAGGTNNGTCAGGATATTGTCCTTGTAGATCAGCCGTACCTTGTCGAACAGCATGGTGGTCTGCACGGTGACCACGAACAGCAGCACCAACGTCGCGAAGATGTCGATGTAGCGTTGCGCTCTCGGCCCGACCGAGGACCACACCAGATCGACGGTGATGTGGGTGCCTCGGTACGACGTCGCGGCGATACCCCAGAAGATCAAAATCCCCAACAGCTGCTTACCGAAATCGTAGCTGTCGGGGATCGAGAAGGCGAAAAAATAGCGCAGCAGCACGCTGACGAAGATATCCAGCGCGACGATGCCGACGAAGAACGCGGCGATCCACTCGATCCCGTCGATAAAGCGATCCATCGTCCGGCGCACGGGATTACTCGGCCAAAGCGCCGTGCTTCTTGAGTTCGGCGATCAGGTCGGCGTAGACCGCGTCGGGATCGAAGCCCTTGGCCTTCACCTGCGCCGCCCACTTTGCCTTCAACGGCTCGGCGGCTTCGCGCCAGAGTTCGGTTTGCTCGGGGGTGATTTTATAAACGTCATGACCAGGCATCGATTCAAGTTTGGCATGACCGGCGTGCTCGAAGTCGGCCCAGGGTGAGGCGATTTTCTCGGCCCATTCGGTGGTGCAGTGGGCGTCGATGATTTTTTGTTGCGTGGGCGACATGGCGTTGTACTTGTCCTTGTTCATCCCCCACACGAAGGTGCCGGTCCAGAATGGCATGTCCATGTGAAATTTGGTCACCTTGTCGATGCCGAACAGCATGATCGAGCCCCAGGGAAAGGTGATCGCGTCGGCCACGCCTCGTTCCAGCATTTCGCGGGCCTCGGGGGCGGAGGCCTGGACGTTGGTGCCGCCCAGAAGCGTCATGAACGCGCCCATGGTGGCGTTGGCGGGACGGATCTTCATGCCGCGGATGTCGTCGGGCACCATGATCTTCTTCTTCGTGCTGTGGAACGTTCCGGGATCGAGAACGAAGGCGAAGCAGACGTGAATGTCGCTCATTTCCTTGTCCCAGTATTTGCGATACCAGGCGTCGATCGCGGCGCTGCCGCCTTTGGCGTTGCCGACCAGGAACGGCAGTTCGGCGCCGGCGATCACCGGGAAGCGGCCGGGCTGATAGCCGGGATTGATGTAAGCGAAGTCGGCAATGCCATCGCGCGTCATGTCGTAATGATCGAACGCCTTGCCGAGTTGTTCCGATGGAAACAAGGTCGATTTGATGGTGCCGCCGCTGTCTTTCTCGATATCCTTGCCCCATTCGATCAGCGACGGGTTCAGGGGATGCGCCGGCGGCACCCAGGACGAAAACTTCAAATTGAACGTCTTGTCCTGCGCCTGGGCCGACGAAAGGCCCAACGCGACAAGCAATCCCAGAGCCGTGAGCAGATAACGCATTTTTGTTTCCCCCTCCGCAGTCGACGCGGCGATTAAGTCCGCATCAGGTATTCTTCAGCATCGAGTCCAGGCCTTGCCTTAAATCGGCGGTCAGGTCATCGACGTCTTCCAGGCCGACGTGAATCCGCACCACCGGCCCCGCGAACGTGCCGGAGCCGGCGGAGCGGGTAATAAACCCCGTTGTCGGTACCGCGAGACTTTCGTAGCCGCCCCAGGATGCGCCAATGCCGAACAACTCCAGCGCGTCGCAGAATTTGTGCGTGCTCGCGGGGGTGAAGCCTGGCTTGAATTCGACGCCGAACAGGCTGCATGCGCCGGTGAAATCGCGTTTCCAGATCTCATGTCCCGGCGCACCCGGCAGCGCGGGATGCAGCACCTGAGCCACCTCGGGCTGTTGGCGCAGCCAGTGACCGACATGGATCGCGGATTCCATCTGCGCCTGCAAACGGATGGCCATCGTGCGCATGCCGCGCAGGGTCAGCCAACAATCGTCGGGGCTGGCGTACTGACCCAGCATGCGGGCGGTCGTGTGCAACGTCATCCAGTCGGCGTCGTTGTTCACCGTGATGGTGCCGATAAGAACATCGGAGTGTCCGGCCGCGTATTTCGTCGCCGCCTGGATCGAGACATCGACGCCATGGGTAAATGGCTGGAAGTGGTGAATGCCCCAGGTGTTGTCCATCAATACCTTTGCCCCCCCGGCATGGGCCGCGCGGGCAATGGCGGGAACGTCCTGCACCTCGAACGTATGGCTGCCGGGACTTTCCGTGTACACAACGGTCGTGTTGGGCCGCATCAGCGCGGTAAGGCCGGCTTCGTCGATGTCGGGACGGTAAAAGGTCGTCTCGACACCGAAGCGGTTCAGGAACCCGTCGCAAAAATTCCGCGCCGGACCGTAGACGTGATCCGGCATCAGGCAATGATCGCCGGCCTTCAACCATGCCAGCAGCGGCGTCGTCACGGCGGCCAGGCCAGTGCTGACGATGTAGCAACGCGTGCCGCCCTCGACCGCGGCCATGGCGTCTTCCAAAGCCCAGTGGGTCTCGGAGCCGCCGGTGCCGTAGGTCAGCGCGCGCTCGCCCTTGCGGGATTTGGCCTGCAACGCCTGACGCTCGGCGACGGTCGGCACCAGCACCGTGGAGCCGCGCTGCAACGGCGGATTGACGAAGCCGTGCTCGTGCTTGGTACGGCGGCCGACATGCGACATCGTCGTGCGAAAGCCCAGATTTTTGGTGTCAGCCATGATCAGTTCGTCTCCACGGGGGTGTCGGAACGGCCACCCCATTCGGTCCAGGATCCGTCGTAGACCGCGCCCTCGGGCAGGCCGGCCAGACGCAGGCCAAGCGTCAGGATGCAGGCGGTGACGCCGGAGCCGCAGGAGGTGACCAGGGGGACGGAGCCATCGACGCCCGCTTTCGCGAAGCGCGCCTTTAATTCAGGCATCGGCCGGAACGTTCCGTCCGCGTTCAGGAGGTCGGTGTACGGCACGCTCTCCGATCCCGGAATATGACCCGAGCGCATGCCGGCTCTGGGCTCGGGCACCGCGCCTGTGAAGCGGCCGGCGGCGCGCGCGTCCAGCACCAGTTCGGCCTGGGAGGCGACGTTGCGCATGACATCGCCGACGCCGCGCAGCCGTGTGGCGCGATATTCCGGCAGGAATTTTCCGGGGGCGGGCAGGGCAGGCGTGCCGGCTTCCGTGGCGCGGCCTTCGCGGAGCCATTTTGGCAGGCCGCCATCCAGCACCGCCGCCTGGTCGTGCCCGAACAATCCCATCAACCACCAGCCTCGCGCGGCCGAGGCGAGCCCTTTCTGGTCGTAGAACACGATTCGCGAGGCATTGGAGACTCCAAGCGCGGCCATCAGTTTGGCGAACCGGCCGGGCGTGGGGACCATGTGCGGCAGATCGGTGTCCGGATCGGCGATCTCGTCGATATCGAAGTACCGGGCACCGGGGATGTGGGCTTTGAGGAACTCGGTTTTGCCGTCTTTGTCCTCGTTGGGCAAATATTTGGTGGCGTCGAAGATCAACAGCCCGGGCTGACCCAGTTCGGACGCGAGAAATTCGGTTGTGACCAGCGGACCCATCGCGTTTCCCTCCCGGTGCGAATGCGGGGAGGGAGTGTCCCAGGCGGTCCCCCGGAGTCAATCAGGGTGCATCACATGGCGCGCCAGCGCCGGACAGGGTTCGTGACGGGGCGCGCCCTGTAGGTCGAGTCGTGGAATGGTCCTGCCCGCGTCATCCCGGGGCTTGACCCTCCATAGGCGCTAAAATAGCACGGAAAGCGAGCTCGATCCCTCCATTCCCCGTCATGGTCCGGTCGAGCCGGACCATGACGTAAATGNNTTTTAGCACGTATGGGGCT
The DNA here is from genome assembly GCA_003164305.1 of Acetobacteraceae bacterium. Next base: position 6,934 of record PLSZ01000186.1, on the reverse strand, counting down.
CGACCCGGGGAACTCGTTTATTCCCGGCCGTTGCCTGAGCTCAGCGACTCCTGCTCTCAGACCAGCCCGATCTCAGCCAGGGCCAGGCATTTTGGGGAAGCTTTGCAAACCGCCGCCGAGCGAAACCCAGGGCTGCTTGCTGTCGCAATAAATCTCCATCGCCGGCTTCAACGTGCTGGCGTCATCCAACGTGCCGGCGCGGATCATCACGACATCTTGCATGATCTCGGCGGTGCCGAGCACGGGGGAGCCGCAGTTCGGACAGAACGTGGAATGCACCGCCTGTCCGGTATCGCCCTTGGCGTCGAACACCTTGACCTCACCGGTGAGCGTCAACGACGGGGCGGGGACCGCGACCACGACCGAAAACGATGTGCCGGTGGTTTTCTGGCAGGACTTGCAGTGGCATATCCCCGAGAAAATCGGATCGGCGTCCGAACTATAGCGCACTTTGCCGCAGGAACAGCCGCCCTCGAACTTCGCCATGTTTTGTCTCCCCGTGAAACGATCGACGGAGCCTGACAGAATTCACCGCGCCCGGCCACCAGATTTCGATCCGGGCCCGCCTCCGTGGGCCCGCCCCGTGGACGCCCCCGTGGACGCCCCCGTGGACGCCCCCGTGGACGCCCAGGCGAACGATCGGTCAGGCCGGTCCGCTCAAATCAGCTTCGCCTCGAACGGCGGCAGCAAATCGGGCGCCTCGAATTCCAGCACCCAGATGTCCGGATCGAACTTTACCTGCCGCGCGACATAAGCGTCCGCCGCCGCCTGATCGACCGGAGCGGCCCCCGTGCCGCGCATCCACGCGACCTCTCCATGGGCGTCGCGCACCTGCGACAACACGACCATGCCCTCACGCCCGTGCAACACCACCAACACGCCGCCGGCATCCGGATCGCCCTTGCGAAGCACCATGCCGGGGCGACCATCCCGGTCCCCCATGCGCAGCGCCATGCTGACCCACAGGCCCGCCTTGACCCTGGGCTCGGTCAAAGCACGGGACCGGGCAGGCGTTGGGCACTCAGATAGTCCGGAAAACGCACTCGCGGCCTCCATCCCCCGTCATGGTCCGGCTCGACCGGACCGTCGGCACAATCGCCCCGGTGAGAACGATTTTGGGCACACCGATGGTCCGGTCGAGCCGGACGATGACGTAAATGACGATGCCGTCCAATCCGCGACACTATCTTGCCGCCAAGAGGGCGAAGCGCCAACGCCTGTCCGGCCTCATGGCTTCGCCGGCCCCGAGTCCAGCAGGGTCAGGTTCTGCGCGGCCAGTTCGGCGGCTTCGCTGTTGGGATCGACTTCGCGCGCGCGGCTCCAGTCCTGTCGCGCCCCCTTCAGGTCGCCCATCGCCTGGCGCAGGATGCCGCGTTCCAGCAGAGCTTCCGCGTCCTGTGGGTCCAGCGCGATGGCGCGGCCGATATCCGCCTGAGCCTCCGTCAGTTTCTCCATGCGCCGGTACAGCGACGCCCGCAGCACCAGGGCATCGCCGCGCGACGGGTCCAGCACCAGCGCCTGGTTCAGGTCGTCCATCGCCTCGTTCGACCGCTCCAGCGAGTCGTACGCGTTGGCGCGGCCGATCAGCAGATCCGGATCGTCGGGAGAAATCGCCAATGCCTCGGTCGTATCCTTCAGCGCCGGCTCCGCCTGGTCCGCCATCAACCGCGCCTCCGCCGCCTGACTGAGCAACACCACCAACGTCAATCCCTGGGCTTTTCCCGCATGAGCCAGGCTCTCCAGCATCGCCGCGCCATTCTCCGGCTCGCCCGAGGCGATCGCCGCCAGTGCCTGGCAGTGGATCGCGCCATCGCCGCCGCCCGTCGCCTGCCACGAGGTCGCGATCGCCTCGGCGCCTTCCGGATCGTTGGCGATCATCGTCATGCACCGGTCGTATTGATCGTCATCGGCGATGCGCGGCGGAAATGGCGGCACCGGCAAGGGGCCGGTATCCGCGTCGGGACTGGCGGCGATCGCCGCGTCGGGAGACGCGACACCGGTGGCCGAGACCCCGGTGGCCGAGACATCCGCGGCCGGGTGCTCGCTTCGCAGCCACCACGCCAGCCCGCCGCCGGCGCCCACGACCAGAACAAGAGCGCCCAGAACGGCCAGCAGGCGAGGGTTCATGGCGGTTCTCTAACGGGCGGCATTGAAATGCACAAACGCGTTCTGCCCGATATGCGACCCGGCGGGCAGCGCGCCGAACGGCGGGAACGGCTCCGCGCCCAGGGTGCCGGTGAACACGCTGTCATGAATCAGGATCGAGCCGCGGATCGCCGGCCACACCGTATCGGACAGCATGTCCTGATCCACGTGATCGTTTTCCATCCGCCAGTTGGTCCGCGCGCGAAACAGCTCCATGGGCGAGGGCAGGACATTGCCGACCCCACCCCACATGCCGGCCAGGATCAGGTCGGTATGGGTGTACCAATCGCGCATCGCGTGAAACCAGCGATCCGAGCGCAGCCACGCGTCGACCGCCACGCGTTCCTTGATGCACAGCAACGAATCCGCGTCGCGAATCAGGAAGCGTTTGACCGACGGATCGTGAATCGCCTCGAACCGCCACAGCAGCCGCCGGTGCATGGGCTGACCCGGCGGCAGGATCATCCGTCGCAGTTGCACCCCGCGGCGGCCGAGATCGGTGATGTAAGCGTGATCGACGCTGGCATCGTGATAAACCCGGATCGTCCACGCCGGGAACAGATGCGGCAGGATCCGCACGCTCTCCAGCAGCGGCACGAGGTAGCGCGGTTCGTTGCCCCAAAGGCTGTAAGCGATGACGTTTTCCGCCGGATTGGCGGCGTTGAACGGTGGCGGCGGCCCGTCCGGGACGCGCACCAGGGGCGTCCGCCCGCCGAACATGCGGTCTTTCGCTTCCAGCGCCGCCCGCCCGGCCTCGACGGCCTCCGCGTTCCGGCCGAGGCGCTGCAGCGCTTCGCACAGGCAGTCATGCACGTTGGGGCTGGACGATCCCAGGGCGAGCGCCCGGCGGCAGGCTTCGACCGCCTCATCGGGCCGGCCCTCGGTCAGCAGGCAGACGCCCAGATTTTCGTGCAGCGCGGGGTTGTCCGGGAAATGCTTCAGACTGTCGCGCAGCACGCCGATCACCGCCGGCACGTCGCGCGCGGCGAACAACATCAACGCCAGAAACAGCGAATCATCGGCGCTCGGCGGACCGGAGGCGAGCACCTTCAGTTGCACATCGATCGCCTCGGTCAGATCGCCGCGGGCGTAGCTGTCGCGGGCGATTTGTCGCAACTCCTGACGCGCTTCGATGTCGAGGCCGCCAGCGGGAGCATCAGCGGGACCATCGGCGGGGCCATAGGCGGGACCACCGGTGGGACCATCGGCCGGACCACCAGCGGGACCACCAGTGGGACCACCAGTGGGACCACCAGTGGGGATAGTCGCCGGAACATCAGACGGAACACCGGCCGGATGCCCTCCGAAAGTCACGCCGTTGACCGGGCTGGAATCCTCCGACATCAGCGCGGCTTCAGCACGATGTCGGCTTCGGCGCTGGCGCTGACCGGCAAATCCTCGGTCTCCGCCGTGGGCGGAGGCGCCGCGGCCGCCATCGTCGAGTGGGTCACCATCTGCCGCGGCATGATCGGGGGCGGCGTCACGCTGTCCAGCCGCACCTCCCGGAACGAGGAGAACGTCAGGCCCAGGATGTCGGCCGCCTTATCCGCGCGCCCGCGCAAACCGGACAATGCCTGTTTGGTGGCTTCCTCGCGCGCGTGGCGTTCGGCGTCCGCCGACAGGCGCCAGCCGAGACCGCTTTCCGCGAGACCCTTTTGTTGCAAATCCCCCACCAGCCGCAGCATCGCCTCGGGATCCTTGCCGGTCAGTGTCAGATTCTGTCCGGCCTGCCAGCGTTCGTTGCGGTCCGCCGGCGTGATGCCGGCGCGCCACACGTTGTAGCCGCCGGTGGAGACGGCGATTCCGTCGATCTTCTTCGCGCTCGCCACGGCGTCCCGCATCATCTCGTTCACCCGTTTCTGCGCGTCCTGCGCGGTCGGCGCGACCGCCTCGGCGCGCAGCGTGGCGGTGAGTTGGTCGGGCGCTACCATGACCGTCGCCGTCTCGGACAATCGCAGGATCGTGTCCTCGGCCAACGCGGGCGCGCTGACGGCGCACAGCAGGGCGGCGCCCAGTACGGCGTGGCGATACACGGCGTGGCGATACACGGCGTGGCGATAGCCGTGGCGATGGCGAATCAAGAACTGGCGAATCATGCGAGGACTCCCGCGGCGGACTGGCCCGATTTGGGCCGATCCATGGGCGCTAACAAGCCCGGGGATGGGACCCCATAGCCATCCGGAGAAGACCACCGAAGGCGAAAGCGTTCCCCCGACCGTCATCCTCGGGCTTAACCCCAAAGGCGCTAAAATAGCACGGAAAGCGGGCTCGAGCCCTCCATTCCCCGTCATGGTCCGGCTCGACCGGACCATCGGCATGATCACACCGGTGAGAGCGAGTTTGGGCACACCGATGGTCCGGTCGAGCCGGACCATGACGTAAATGAATCCGGACCATGACGTAAATGAATGATGTCGTTCGATGCGCGGCACCATTTTGCGCCTATGGGGTCGAGTCCGAGGACGGAAAGGTGCGAACATTGTCCCACGCCCACTCGTTATCCTGATCCCGATGGGGTGAGGCCTTGGGTAAGACCCGCGCCGCCTCCCGCCCCCAAGGGGTTGGGCCTCCCGGCATTTGCCGCTATGAGGGCCGCCACATCCCAATCCGAGGACTTATTCGCTCCCATGTTCGATTTCGCGTGGTCGGAAATGGCCATCATCGCCGCCGTGGCGCTGGTCGTGATCGGACCCAAGGATTTGCCGGTCGCCCTTCGCGCCATCAGCGGCTTCGTCAAGAAAGCCCGCCGCATGGCCGGAGAATTCCAGACCCACGTCGATGAGATGATGCGCGACGCCGACCTCAAGGACGTCAAGGACTCGTTCAACCAGATCCGCAACTTCGACTTTCGCTCCACCGTCGAGAAGGCGATCGACCCCGACCACACGTTGCGCGACACGTTCTCCGGCAACCCACTGGACCCCACCGTGACCACCGTCGCCGGGGAGCCGGCCGTCAGCGAGCCGGTTCCCGAGGAACACGAACCGGAACCCGCGCCGCCGTCGCGTGTCGCCGCTCCGCCGTTCGTGCCGCCCGCGCTGGTGCCTTTCGTCGATGGTCCCCCGTCACCCGAGCCGCCGCCACCTTTCATTCCGCCGGTACCCATGCTCCAACGCCCGCTGGCGTAACCCGGCCCCCAACCCTCAAGACCCCAGTCAGCATGAAGAGTTTCCGTGGCCACAACTGAAGACGATCCGATCAACGACAAACCGATGCCGCTGCTGGACCACCTGGTCGAGCTGCGCCAGCGCCTGATCTGGGCCATGGCCGCGTTCGCGGTCTGCTTTGGGATTTCGTATTACTTCGCTGACCAGATCTATTATTTCCTCGCCGAGCCGCTGGCCCGGACGTTGCGCGAAACCGGCAATCCGGATCCCAAGCTGATCTACACCCAGCTGTATGAGGCGTTCTTCGTCCGCATCAAGGTCGCCTTGTTCGGCGGCGCCTTTCTGGGCTTTCCGGTGATCGCCGCGCAGTTGTGGCTGTTCGTCGCGCCGGGCCTGTACCGCAGCGAGAAGCGCGCGCTGTTGCCGTTCCTCGCCGCCACGCCGGTGCTGTTCCTGATGGGCGCCGCGCTGGCCTATTATTTCGTGTTCCCCATGGCCTGGCGGTTTTTCGCCGGGTTCCAGACGCAGACCGGCGGCGGTGGCATCCCGATCGAGCTGTTGCCGCGCGTCGGGGAATATCTCGACCTCGTGATGAAGATGATTTTCGGCTTCGGCCTGGTGTTCCAGTTGCCGGTCGGCCTCGCGCTGCTGGCCAAGGTCGGGATCACCAGTTCGGCGGCGTTACGGCGCTACCGGCGATACGCGATTCTGGGCATGTGCATATTGGCCGCGGTGCTGGCGCCGCCCGATCCGATCAGTATGGTTCTGCTCGCGGTGCCTTTGATCGCGCTGTTCGAGGTTTCCATCATCGCGGCGCAACTCGTCGAACCGAAACCGAAGAAGGAGGACTGACCCGATGCACGACATCCGCGCCATCCGAGCCAACGCGGCCGCGTTCGACGCGGCGCTTGCCCGGCGCGGACTGCCGTCGGCCTCGGAGGAAATCCTGGCCCGCGACACCGAACGCCGCGCCGCGCTGACCGCTCTGCAGGAGAAGCAGGCACGCCGCAACGCCTTGTCGCGGGAGATCGGCCAGGGCAAACGCTCCGGTACCGACATCGTCGCGCTGGGAGCCGAGGCGATCGCGTTGCGCGCCGAGATGGAGGCGCTGGAACGCCAGGCCGCCGCCGCCGACGCCGCCATTCCGCGGATGCTGGAAGTGCTGCCGAACATGCTGGATCCCGACGTGCCCGAGGGGCTCGAGGAATCCGACAGCGTCGTGCTGGCCACGCACGGCGAACCTCGCGACCTCGGCTTCCAGCCCAAGCCGCACTGGGACCTCGGTGAGGCTCTCGGCATGATGGACTTCGCCACCGCCGCGAAAATGGCCGGCGCGCGCTTCGCCATCCTGCGCGGCCCGTTGGCGCGGCTGGAGCGGGCTCTGGGCCAGTTCATGCTCGATCTGCACACCGGCCAGCACGGCTATACCGAGATGGCGGTGCCGTCCCTGGTGAACGACGCGGCGGCCTACGGCACCGACAAACTGCCCAAATTCGGCGACACCATGTTTCGCACCACCGATGGCCGCTGGCTGATCCCCACCGCCGAGGTGCCGCTGACTGCCTCCGTGATGGGCGACATCGTGGCCGAGAAAGACCTGCCCATCCGCGTCACCGCGCTGACCGATTGTTTCCGCAGCGAGGCGGGCGCCGCCGGCCGCGACACCCGCGGCATGATCCGCC
>PLSZ01000364.1 GCA_003164305.1 Acetobacteraceae bacterium | reverse complement strand
AGGATCGCGGCATGACCGCGATCATTACCGGGGAGAAAGGTGACGGAAACGCGATCACGCGGTATGGCCTTGAGGAATACGTGGCCGATTGCGTGATCATCCTGGACCAGCGCATCCAGGACCAGATTTCGACCCGCCGCCTTCGCGTGCTGAAATATCGCGGCACGGTCCATGGTACGAACGAATATCCCTTCCTCATCGGCGCGCACGGATTCTCCGTGCTGCCGATCACATCGCTGCAACTCGATCACAAGGTCTCCACGCAGCGCATCCCCACCGGCATCGCACGCCTCGACGAAATGTTGGGCGGCCTGGGTGTCTTTCGCGGCAGCAGCGTGCTCGTCTCCGGTTCGCCTGGCACCGGCAAGAGCAGCATCGCCGCGAAGTTTATCGAGACTGTCTGCCAACGCGGCGAGCGCGCGCTGTTTTTCGCCTACGAGGAATCACCCGAGCAGATCATTCGCAACATGCGTTCCGTCGGCATCGATCTGGGGCCGTGGGTGAACAAGGGACTGCTTGAAATTCACGCGTCCCGCCCGACGCTGCTGGGGTTGGAGCAGCATCTGGTGATGATGCACGACCTCGTCCGCTCCTTCAAACCGACCGTGGTCGCCGTCGATCCGATCAGCAATCTCACAATGGCGTACGATGACGCGGAGGTGAAGCCGACGCTGATGCGGCTCATCGACTTTTTGAAGAAAGAGCAGATCACGGCGGTCTTTACCAGTCTGACCAGTGGGGGAGACGCCACGTCAGCGCCAGAGGACTCCCAGCTCGCCGTATCTTCGCTGATGGATACATGGCTGATGCTGCGCAACGTGGAATTTACCGGGGAACGCAACCGTACGATCTTCGTGCGGAAATCGCGCGGCATGGCGCACTCGAATCAGGTCCGCGAGTTCGTCCTGAGCGACAATGGAATCGACCTGGTGGATGTGTATCTTGGCGGCGATCGCGTGCTGACCGGCAGCGCTCGCGTCGCGCGCGAAGCACAGGAACGCGCGGCCGCCACGCTCAGTGTGCAGGATCATCAGCGTAAGCTGCGGCACCTCGCGAGCAAACGAAAAGCGATCGACGCGCAAATCGCCGCGCTGCAGGCCGAGGCGGAGGCGGAAACCGAGGAAGTGCTCTTCATCATCGCGCAAGAGACTTTGCAGGAGAAGACCACCCACCTGGATGCCGACGCGATGGCGCAACAGCGCGGCTCGATCAACGGCACCGCCGGGAGGAAAAAAACAGGATGACCGAAATGGCATCGCCGGCAGCTTCCGAGGAGGCCGCCGCCACGGTCGCGTTTCAACTGCGCCTCTACGTCGCGGGAGAGACCACGAAATCGCTCGCGGCCTTCGCTAATCTCCAACGCATCTGCGAGACGCACCTCGCCGGCCTGTATCGCATTGAGGTCATCGACCTGAGGAAAAACCCGGGGCTTGCCGCCGGCGACCAAATTCTCGCCGTGCCGACGCTCGTGCGGCGCCTGCCGGAGCCGATCAAGAAAATCATCGGCGATCTGTCCAATGAAGAACGCGTACTCGTCGGCCTCGATATCCAATCGCTCAGGGCCTGACCCTATCATGAAAAAGACCGCCGTCCTGCTTTCCGAAGCCCACGCGATGGAAACCGTCGCCGCCGCCCATGCCACCGCCCACTACGTCCTGCGGCTCTATATCACCGGCTCGACGACGCGGTCCGCGCGGGCGATCTCAAACATCCGCAAGATTTGCGAGGAGCATCTGGAAGGACGGTACGACCTGGAAGTCGTGGACATTTCTCAATATCCGACGTTGGCTGAAGGCGAGCAGATCATCGCCGCGCCAACTCTGATCAAGAAGCTGCCGCTTCCGCTTCGCCGGTTCATTGGCGATATGTCGCACACCGAACGCATCCTGCTCGGTCTCGATCTCCGCGAGACGGCGGAGAAGCGGTCTTCAGCGAGCGGTAGGTAACCCTCGTTGCGCTCGAAATTCCCCCTCAGATCGGCGCTTTTCGATGAAAACGCCGCCCTGCACGCTCGGCTGGCGGCAGCGGAGGAAATGCTACGCGCGATTCGCGGCGGCGAGGTCGATGCCCTCGTCGTCGAAAGCCCCGCCGGTCCACAAATCTACACCTTGCAAGGCCTTGACGCGGAAACGAACCGCTTGCGTGGCGAGATGCTGGCCCAGGTCAGCGATGCCGTGATCGCGATCGATGGTGAGGATCGCATCATCTATCTCAATTCCGCCGCCGAACATCTGTACGGCCGCACCGCGTCCGCGGCGCTCGGACAAACACTGTCGAAGCTCTATGAATCGCGGTGGCCGCGTCCCGAAGACCAGGGCGCGGCGGCCATCGCCCTGCGCGAGCGGGGTGAGTGGCATGGCGAAAACATCCATGTCACGCAAGACGGCCGCGAGCTGAACGTCGAGTCGAGCGTTACGTTACCGCGAAGGCTCGCCGGACAGCCGATCGGCTTGCTCGCCGTCATCCGCGATGTGACCGAGCGTAAACAACGCGAGCAAGAGGTTCTGGTTTCGGAAATACGCTATCGCCGCCTTTTCGAAACGGCGCACGACGGGATTCTTCTCCTCGACCCCGTGACCTGCAAAATCATCGACGCCAATCCATTCATGACGAAGATGCTGGGCTATCCGCATGACCAGTTGATCGGGAAAGAGCTCTTCGAGATCGGTCTGCTCGCCGATGAAGCCGCGAGCCGTGAAATGGTCCGGAAGTTGAAACAGGAGAACCAGGTGCGTTACGAAAACCTGCCCCTCGAAAGCCTGGACGGACGGCACCAGGAAGTCGAGGTCGTGGCGAACCTTTATGATGAGAATGACCGCCCGGTCATTCAATTCAACATCCGCGACATCACCGAGCGCAAGCGATCCGAGGAACATGTGAAGCTGCTGATCGCTGAGGTCAATCATCGCGCCAAAAACCTGCTCGCTGTCGTTCAGGCATTCACCCAGTCAACGTCCAAGTACGGCGATCCGGCGACCTTCGCGGCGCGCCTTTCCGACCGCATCGACGGGCTCGCCGCCGGTCAGGACCTGTTGGTCAAGAATGAGTGGCAGGGCGTGGAAGTATCGGATCTCGTCGTGGCCCAACTCGCCCATTTCAAGGATCTGATTGGTACGCGCGTGCTGATCGACGGGCCAGGCGCGCGATTGACGGCGGCCGCGGCGCAGGGCATCGGCATGGCGCTGCATGAACTCGGCACCAACGCGGCCAAGTACGGGGCGCTGTCAAATCTCAAGGGAGAGGTACGCATCGCATGGCACGTCACCGCCACCGCCAGGCCAGAGTTTTCGATGTCCTGGGTGGAAGATGGTGGCCCGAAGGTGACGGCGCCAACCCGAAAAGGCTTCGGCCAGATCGTGATTGGACGAATGGCGCAGGCGGCGGTGAGGGGCAGGGCTGAGATCACTTTTCGAGAACAAGGGCTCGCCTGGAACCTGAGCGCGCCGGTGGAACATGCGTTGGCGTTAACCGAGCAGGACACATAGGTGAGTTCGCCCGGGACTGTCCTTGAAAACCAGCATTGGCGCATCCTCATTGTCGAGGACGAGCCGATGCTCGCATTTGCCCTCGAAGATACGCTGATCGATGCCGGTTTCCAGATCGCTGGTGTCGCGGGAGAACTCTCGGCGGCACTCGCGATAATAGAATGTGGCGTCTGCGATGCCGCCATCCTCGACGTCAATCTGGCTGGCGTGAGCGCCGGGCCCGCCGCGTCGGCGCTGGCGATGCGCGGACTGCCTTTCCTTCTTCTGTCCGGTTATTCGTCCGATCAACTGCCAGACGCTCTTTCTGACGCGCCTCGCCTTCAGAAGCCGTGCCGGCCGGATCGTCTCATTCAGGCGTTGCGAAGTATCCTGCCGGCCAAATAGATCGATCGCGAAAATCTTCGTCGGACCGTGGCGGGCCGGCCGCGAATGGCGCGTTTGGATCGGGCCCGGCGGCCAGTACCGAACGACGAGTCCTGAACGACGAGACCCGCCCCGCGACCCGCCACACGCCCTGTCCAACGGTACTAACCGCCCGGCACCGGACCGGGGAGTAACAGTATCGTCGGGAACCCTGGCACCGGCGGGGTCATCCAACGCCGCGCCGGCCCGCGACCGAACGCCTGCGCCTTGCCCGCCGCCGCGAGCGGATCCAGCGCCCGCCGCACGGTGCGCGGGCTGGCTCCAGGCGCGATCGCCAACGCCGAGCTCGACCACGCCTCCCCGTCCGTGAGGAAGGCGAGCACCGCCCCATGCTGTTCTTCAACCGGCGGTGCCAGCACGACAACGACGCGGGAATGGCGCGGCATCATCGTGAACCCGCGCTTCGTCGCGCTCACGTCCGCCAGCGCCCGGAGTTCCACGCGAAGCCGGCCGATCTCGACCCGCGATTGCTGGCGATGAGACGAATCGGCATCCTTTCCACGGAAGGCCCGCGCGATGAGCGTGCTTCTGGGCACGTCTCCTGGCCAGGCCTGCCCCAGAGCGCGCGTGAGGGCGAACAAGACCGGGCGCGTCGTCAGCGAGACCACCGCTTCCGCGCTACGCACCACATATCGGCAAGCGTCCACGACAAGCGCGTCCGACGCCAGGAGCGCTTCGACCTCCTCCAGCGGGAGCAGCTTTTCCTCGCCACGCGGGATCAGGCGCGCCGCGGGCGTGTTCAGGACCAGGGTCGCGCTTTCGACCTCCGCCGTCAGCGTGGGGATGTCGGCGGCCCACGCGGCCTGCCTGGCCCGCGCCAGTTCGTCGCGCGCCGTCCGCGTTCGAAGACGGCGCATCGCGATCCCCGCGACCACCAACTCATGGGCCGCGCGCGACGCGGGCGGAAACGGGGTGGGGTCAATCCCGGAGAACATGCGCTCGGCCCCGCCGAGGCGCCCGATCAGCAGCAGCCGCCGGACCTCGAGGGTCCGCGCATGGGCGGCGTTCACCCGATCGCCGTGACCGCTTCGAGCGTCGCCCCGGCCGCGTCGAGCGCTTTCGCGGGCCAGCCCAGGTCGAGGGAGACGAGGGCGATTTCGGCTTCGGCGACGACGCAGCGGGCGCGCGGGTCGTCGCGCAAGGCGACCCGCTTCAACGCGCCGGGGACGTCACCCGCGGCGAGTGCCCGCCCCGCCGCGTTGATCAGCGAGTCCATCTGAATCCCGCCACACTTGTCACTCCCAGCGGTTCAGGCCGCGGCACTAAGGCGACGCTCAACAATTATCGCGTCGGGTTACCGTCCTATCCCCGTCCTCCCCGGGCGCGACCCGGGGACCAATCACCGCACGGTGCCTGGGTGGATCCCAGGGTCGAGCCTGGGGATGACGATACACGATGGTTCGTCGGACGACTCGTTTATTGTTGGCCGTCGCCTAAGCCGGTTGTGAACAACAACGACACTGAATGGAGAAACCGGATATGCCTGACATCTTACATTAAGGTCGGAATCAAATCTTCGTCGGCGAACGCCGTCTACCAGGCATTGACCACGGTCGAGGGACTTTCCGGGTGGTGGACGACCACCACGGAAGGGACCAGCGACATCGGCGGCGTGCTACGGTTCCGCTTTGGCAACGGCGGCTTTGACATGAAGGTGCTTGAGTTGCATCCCGCCCGGCGTGTGCTGTGGCAGGTGATCGACGGTCCCGAAGAATGGCTCGGCACGACAATCAGTTTCGATCTCGAACAGAGAGCCGACTGGACCATCGTCCTTTTCAACACACGCGGGTTGGCGAGAACCGGTGGAATTCATGCACCATTGCAGCACCAAATGGGCGGTATTTCTGCTGAGCCTGAAAGCGCTTCTCGAAACCGGTAAAGGCGCGCCCTGGCCAACCGAAGTCAAATTGGACACCTGGGAATAAACCCGCGCGAACGACAGGCGAGCGACGATGACTGGCCACGACACCGCGACACGCGGAGAGCGGTTGGCGGCACGGCTTACTCGCGGGGGAGAAGAAACACACGCACCCCTGTCACGCACCGCCATGGGTCCGTGCCGGCGAGGAGAACCATTTCAGGTTCGACGCGGGGCGCGCCTCGCCGGAGGATGTTTTCGGAGGCGCTTGCAACCGTTGCCGTCGCGTCGAGGCTATTCCCGATCACGCCCGCCGCGGCATCGATGACGCGACCAGCGCGGTGTCGCGGGCCTTGGCTCTCCCGCGCCGTCGCGCGAGGGCAACCCGGATAAGCCATCTCGGACAGACACGGAAAAACTGGCTCGGGCGGTAGGATTCGAACCTACGACCAATCGGTTAACAGCCGATTGCTCTACCGCTGAGCTACGCCCGATCAGTGCTCGCCAGTCGCGAGGGCGTCTCTCTAGTGGTCCGGCGGCGCCGGGTCAACCGCGACCTTCGCGCCCACCAGGGGAATGGCAAATCGGGAATGGCAAACCGGGAATGGCAATCGGGTCAGGCGCGGCCTCCCCAGATCGTCAGTTCGGCTGCGCGACGACCCGCGAATATGGCTTCACGGTCTTCCAGCCGTTCGGGTATTTCGCCACCGCCTGCTCATCGGACACCGCCGGCGGAATGATCACGTCCTGACCGGGCCGCCAGTTCACCGGCGTCGCCACCGTGTGCTTCGCCGTCAACTGGCAAAAGTCCAGCAGCCGCGGCACCTCATCGACGTTGCGCCCGGTGCTCATCGGATAGGTCAGCATGGCCTCGATCTTCTCGTCCGGGCCAATGACGAACACCGAGCGCGCGGTCGCGTTGTCCGCCGCGGTGCGGCCTTCGGAGGTCGTGCCGGCGCCCTCGGGCAGCATGTCGTACGCCATCGCCACCTTGAGGTCGGTATCGCCGATCATTGGATAATTGACCGCGTGACCCTGAGTTTCCTCGATATTCTGGGACCACTTGGAGTGGTTTTCCACCGGATTGACGCTGAGGCCGATGACCTTGGTGTGGCGCTTGGCAAATTCCGGTTCCAGGCGCGCCATGTAGCCCAGTTCGGTGGTGCACACGGGAGTGAAATCCTTGGGGTGCGAGAAAAGGACGGCCCAACCGTCGCCGATCCAATTGTGAAAACTGATGGGGCCTTGCGTGGTGTCGGCGGTGAAATCCGGAGCCGTATCGTTGATGCGCAGAGACATATATCCCTCCTGAGAATTGGTTCGTAGAGTGTTTGACCGCTTTTTGAATTCTACGTTATCGGGCGGCGTCGCTGTCAAGTATGGCGCGGATCTCCCGCACCATGGCCTGCGGCGCTTCCATCGGAATGAAATGGTTGTTCTCCGCCAGAAAGACTTCGCGCGCGTTGGGGAACCGCGCGGCCACATCCGGCGCGGTCGGCGAGCAGGTGGGATCGAAAACGCCGGGCTTCCACACTCTGCCCGCCCGCAGGATAACAACGGGCTGGCGCAGGGTGGCAAGGGCCGCCGTGATATCGGCCTCCGTGGCCTGCGACTCGCGATAGATGGACGCTTCCACCTCCGGCGGGCAGGCCAGCACGCAGCCGTCGCCATCGGGCAGCAGAGCGTGGTCGCAATAGTTCCGCACCACTTCCTCCGGCCACGCCGCGAAGGGCGGGCGCGAGCGGAAGCGCTCGAACATTTCCGCGGACGAAGCCCAGCGGTTGCGGCGGCGCAGGATGAACGACACATCGAAACCGGGCACGCCGTAAAACTGCGCCGGGAAAATCGCCGGGTCCGCCAGCACCAGGGCTGCGAAGGCTTCCGGCCGCAGCGCTGCGGCCTGCGCCAGCGCGTGTCCACCCATCGAGTGTCCAACACCCACCGCGTCGCGGAGATCGAAATGCCCGGCCACGGCCAGGAGGTCTTCCGCGAACCAGCGCCACGGATAGGGCGGCGCGGGCTTCGAACTGCGGCCGTGGCCGCGGAACTCCAGAGCCAGCGCGCGGCGGCCGGGAAACTCGCGGATGATGTGGTCCCACATGCGGCCGTGAAAACCGGTGGCGTGGGCGAACACCAGCGGCGGCCCCGCGCCGGGCCGCTCCCAAACCGCCAGGCGGTGCCCGCCGGCGGAAACGAATTCCAGCTTCACGGCTGCCTCCGGCGCCTGAGAACGTAGACGCACGGCAGACCCAGCAGCAACACCGTCACATAGGCGATAGCCTGCGCCACCAGAATGAGGGCCAGCGCGGCGTCTTTACGGAAGCCGAAGGGAACCAGCACGGTGACCGCCACGAATTGGTAGATGCCGACATAGCCTGGCGTCGAAGGCAGCGCGCTCCCAAGCCCCAGGCCCGTCATCAGCAGCATCGCCACGGGAAACGACAACTCGAGCCCCAGCCCGCGCCCGCAGATCATGGTGGCGCATGCATCCGACAACCAGATTACAACCGTCAGCCCGGCAAATCCCAGGAAGCGCCCGGCGCTGTGGAAGGCGCGCATTCCCAGCAGCACCTGGTCTACCAGATGCAGCAGGCCGTCCCGCAGTTTGTGCGGCAGCGGCAGACGCCCGATGAGGCCGCGGCACAGACTGCCGGTGTGCGGCAGCACCGCAATCGAGATCGCGCCGAGCGTTGCCACAAAGGCCGTGGTGCGCGAAACCTCGGCCATCCAGTGCGGTTTGGGATGGACGCCCAGCAGGATGATGGAACTCCACAAAACCAGCGCGATGACATCCATCAGCCGTTCGCTCAACGCCGTGGTAAGCACGTACGTCTTGCTCAACGACGAACGGCCGCTGACAATCAGGGTGCGGACCAGTTCTCCGGCGCGCGCCGGCAGAAACGCATTGCCCAGGTAACCCGACATGTTGGCGCAGAAGACCTGGCCCACGGAAAGCCGCGCTTCGGCGTTCAACAGAATGCGCCAACGCACCGCGCGTAGAAAAAACGAACCGCAGGTAAACGCCGCGGCCGTTACCACCAAGCCCCACCGCGCACCCGCGATGGTGCGCCAGACGCCGCTCCAATCCACGCCGCGCAGCGCATAATACAGCAGCACGGCGGCCAGCGGGACGGCCAGTATCCAGGACCAGAGGCGGCCCCTGCCGTCACTCTTCATATCGCCATCATGCGCCGCTCGACCTGCTCACAAAGATAGTGGTAGACACAGAGATGCACCTGCTGCACCAGCGGAGTGTGGCGCGAGGGAACGGCCATCAGAAAATCGGCCAGCGGCGCCAGGCTGCCGCCGCCTTCGCCGGTGAGTGCGATGGTCCGCATCTCCATGCTGCGAGCCTGCTCAAAGGCCGCCACCACGTTGCGGGAAGTTCCCGACGTGCTGATGCCCAGCAGCACGGCGTCTTTTTCGCCGTAGGCTTCAACCTGGCGCGCGAAGACAGTGTCGAAACCGCGATCGTTGCTCCAGGCGGTCAGCACGGCCGGGTTCTCCGCAAGACAAATGGCCCGCAGGGCGCGCCGTTCTTCGAGGAAGCGCCCCACCAGTTCGCAGGTAATGTGCATGGCGTCCGCCGCGGAGCCGCCATTCCCGCACACCAGCAGCGGCTTTCCGCCGGCCAGCGCGCCGACGGCGCAGTCGATGGCCGCATCCATCACCGATTGGTCGATCGAGTCCGCAGCCCGTGTCAAAAGTGCGGCCGCTTCCACGAGGTGGGAGCGAAGGATCATAGGGTTCGTCTGCATTATAACTTGTTGCCGCCGCGCCCATACGCCGGACTCTTGTCTCATGCAAGATGAG
>PLSZ01000058.1 GCA_003164305.1 Acetobacteraceae bacterium | reverse complement strand
ACCCCGGTCGCCGCGCCCTGATAGGGCTCGATGAAACTCGGGTGATTGTGGCTCTCCATTTTGAATGCCGCGGCGAGACCGTCGCCGATCTCGACCACGCCGGCGTTTTCGCCGGGACCGTGAATGACCCAGGGTTGTTTCGTCGGCAACTGTTTCAACCACACCCGAGACGATTTGTAGCTGCAATGTTCCGACCACATGACGCTGAACACGCCCAACTCGGTCAGCGTGGGCGTGCGACCCATGATGGCCAGGACGCGGGCGTATTCCTCGGCGCTCAGGCCGAATTCGCGGGCGAGTTGCTGGTTGACCTCTCGCGTCATCACGCGGCCGCGAGCGCGTCGAACAAAGGCTTGCCGCCGGTGCCGCCCATCAGCGGATCGACCAGATCCTCCGGGTGCGGCATCAGACCCAGAATGCGCCGATTGGGACTGAGAATGCCCGCGATCGCGCGGGCGCTGCCGTTGCGATTGGCCTCCGGCGCGAGTTCGCCCGCCGCGGTGGCGTAGCGAAACGCGACGAGGCCCTGCTGCTCCAACCGATCGAGGGTCGCGTCGTCGGCGAAATAATTACCGTCGCCGTGCGCCATCACCGCGCGAAAGGTGGAACCGGTTTGGTAACGGCTGGTGAACACGGTGTCGTTGCGTTCGACCCGCAGGTGACAATCCATCGACAGAAACCGCAATGAGGCGTTGCGGAGCAGTGCCCCGGGCAGCAGATCGGCTTCGGTCAATATCTGAAATCCATTGCAAACACCCAGGATGTAGCCGCCGCGATTGGCGTGCTCGTGAATGGCGCGCATGACGGGGGAACGCGCCGCCATGGCGCCGCAGCGCAGATAGTCGCCGAAGCTGAAACCACCCGGGATGACCACCAGATCGAGGTCGCCCAGATCGGTCTCCTTATGCCAGATCATGCGCGGTTCATGACCCGAGGATCGCTGCAACGCGATCGCCATGTCGCGTTCGCGATTGATGCCCGGAAAGATGACGATGCCGGCTTTCATGGACAGGCCGAGGCCTGGCTCGCGATCTGGGCAAGCACGACGGGGACGGCCACCGGCGGCGTGACGAGGCGCGGCTGTGGGGCATTCGCGGCGTCATCGCGGCGGTGCGTTCGCGGTGTCGGGGCGGTGCCTCCTACCCAGGTTCGCGTCCTGGATCGAGGCCGCCAGGCTTTACCACGGAGAACACTGAGAGCCACTGAGATCCACGGAGAGACGGGACCATCGGCCGTTCGTGCGATCGTTTGGGGTACGAACTGGTCCAACGGCTTGAATTTTATGAAACGTGGCGCGGGCATCGTGCCGATGACGTTCGGCAGCGTTCGTGGACGCGCGAGGAACCTCCGTGGTCCTCCGTGGTTCTCAGTGTCCTCCGTGGTAAAATTCTTACCGTGCCGAAACAGTCGCTGGCGAGCACCAGCCGGCACGACGATGCGGCGCGACGTCAACGCCCTGTCGCCCGAACCCGAAACGTCCCGCTCGGCGATCATTCCGCCCGCACCTCAACCCTGAAGCTTTCGATCACCATGTTCGCCAACAGCTTCCGCGCCATGTCCTCCGCCGCCGTCTGGGCTTTTCCCGGATCGGTCTCCGCCAGGTCCAGCACGATCACCTTCCCCGCGCGCACATCGTTCACGCCGGAGAACCCCAGCGAGCCCAGAGCATGGGCGATCGCCTTGCCCTGCGGATCGAGCACGCCGTCCTTCAACATCACGGTAACGACGGCTTTCACTGCACGGCCTCCGGACCTTTCAGATCGCGCACCCCGGCCTCGGGCAAAATGCCCAGTCGACGGGCGACTTCCTGGTAGGCTTCCTCGACTTTGCCGAGGTCGCGGCGGAAGCGGTCCTTGTCCATTTTCTCGTTGGTGCGCGTGTCCCAGAGGCGGCAATTATCCGGGCTGATCTCGTCGGCCAGGATGATACGCATCTCGTCGTTTTCCCACAGCCGGCCGAATTCCAGCTTGAAGTCGACCAAAGTGATGCCGACTCCCAGAAACAGACCCGCCAGAAAGTCGTTGATGCGCAGGCTGAGGGCGACCATGTCGTCGAGATCGGCGGTGCCGGCCCAGCCGAAACAGGTGATGTGTTCCTCGGACACGATCGGGTCGTTGAGGGCGTCGTTTTTCAGGTAATACTCGATGATGGAACGCGGCAGCCGCGTGCCTTCCTCGATGCCGAGCCGGGTGGAGATGCTGCCGGCGGCGACGTTGCGGATGACGACTTCCAGCGGGATGATTTCGACTTCGCGGATCAGTTGCTCGCGCATGTTCAGGCGACGGACGAAGTGCGTCGGGATGCCGATCTCGGCGAGGCGTTGCATCAGGTACTCGCTGATGCGGTTGTTGAGGACGCCTTTGCCGGTGATGATGCCCTTCTTGGCGCCGTTGCCCGCGGTCGCGTCGTCCTTGAAATACTGCACCAGGGTGCCGGGCTCCGGTCCCTCGAACAGGATTTTGGCTTTGCCCTCATAGAGCTGGCGGCGACGTGCCATCATGGAATCCTTCCAGGTCCCTGGGCCGGGGGGTCCGGGGCGGGTGACGCACCGTATAGCAGTGTGAGACGATGGGACAAAGGGGCGCGAAGGCATCGCGCGGCGTTCACGGGTTTCCCCTCGCGGGTGACCCGAAGCGACCCCGGTCGCCGACTTGCATCCGCTGGCGACCGACGTCGGACAATCACGGCAGACCGACGAATTCCTGTGGGATCGCGCCCAAAAATGTGATTCATGTCCCGTTGGCAACCTTGGGAAGCCGGCATGAAGGAATTCGATCGCGTGACCTACGATCCCGCCGTGATGGGCAGCAAGGCCCGTATTCGCGGCATGCGGGTCACCGTGAACATGATTGACGCCGGCTATCCGGCCCGCGACCTGGGCACTATCCTTCGGCTGGTCCGCATGCATCAACCTGAGTTGTTGGAGGCACGGCATGAGTTCTTCGGCACCGGCTGAGGGAGCCGACATCGGGGTTCGCGATGTCACTGTTGGCGAATACGAGTTGACGGTAGCGCTGATGGACGGCCGCACCATCGCGGTGCCGCTGGCCCGGTATTCGAGGCTGGAGGCGGGCACGCCCGTGCAGCGAGCACACTGGGAGATGGCCGGGGCTGGCTGTGGTATCCACTGGCCGGAGTTGGATGAGGATCTAAGCACCGAAGGACTGCTGGCAGGCGCTCGCGCACCGCGTGGATCAGCGACGCGGCGGTCATCGCGGGTCCGTTGATCGGCTCTCGGAGATAACCCTTGGCGCGGCCTTCACCGCGCCATCGCCGCGACCGCCGCTCCCGGAGGCAAATCCATCAGATAGTGCCCTCCAACACTGGGCGTGGCCGCGATCATGAGCAGATTCAGCGGAACGGATACCGCCAAGGCCCATCGGTGCCGGCGGATCGCGTAGATGAACAGGATCGCCAATGTGGTGTGAAACGATGGAAAATTGATGATGCCGACGATCTGCCCGTAATCGAACTCGGTCCACTTGCCGGCCCGGATCATCACCAGCCGCTCAATGTGCTCCATGCCGATATGCCCGGCATGGCCGAGCGCCGGCGTGAACACGAACACCGCGGCGGTCAGTAGGATGGCAATGCAGAAAGGCCAGATGATCTCACCGTTCCGATCATTCGGACGGGTGATGCTGCCGATCAGAAGCACCGTGACGGCTTGCGGCAACGTGCTGTAGTAAGCGAGGCGCAGCGCCATATCGAGTACTGGGCGGTCGGCGACCCATTGGGCGGCGGTATACCACTCGAAGCCGAACCATTGTTGGTCCAGTCTCGCCAGTTCGGCGTCGAGTAACGGCGCGCCCGACATCGCCGCCAGGTAGGTGAGCGGTACCAGCGTGGCGAGCGCCGCCACAACCTGCACGATGGAAAGCAACAAGTCGGCGGCGATGGCCGCCGGCCACGCCAGTCGGGGCAACCACGCACCGATCATGGCATAGATGCCGGCGAAGAGCAGCAACAGGGTCACGAACCTGATTGTCAGGCCGAAGGCTTTCCACACGATCGTGACACCGACCATGCGAAAGCCGACCATGCAGATCAGAAAACAGGCGGCGATGAGGCCCCATCGCCAGAGGTAATCCGTCAACCACGGGCGTCCCGTGAGGTGCATGTCTCGAACAAGCATTTTGTCACGGTACCGCACCGCGCCCGGCGAGGGCAACAACCGGCCGGGCGAAGGCCTGATGATATCGGCATGATCGCTTGCCTTACGAGCACCCTATTTCTACATAAATGACGTAGAACAGGAGGAGATGCATGGTCCAGGTCACCGGCGAGCAATTACTGACGGCGACCGTATTCGTTCGTGCTGAAGCCGAGTTGGTCGTGTTGTCAATCCAGGATTACGCGTTGCCGCGGCGCAACCGGAAGGTCGCGTTCGCACGGGCGGAGATGCCGGCCGTGAAACTCGAGCGCATCGCCACCAACCGAATAGACGCCGAGCATGCCGGCCTCGACGCCTTTATGGACGATTGATCCGTGCCATTGCCGGCGCCGAAGCTCGGCCTGGTCGTTCATTACGGGTTTATCTGGGCTGGTTCCGCCGCTCGCAACCCGCCAGATGCAGGCAAAGACCGGCCATGCCTGGTCATCGGTACGTCCTGGCGGTTAATAACATCGTCCCAAAAAGGCCGGTGGAATAGCCATTATGGGGCTTGGCGCAACGACAACGGCAGGTCGCGACCTCCGCGGCCCTCCGATCTCAAACCGCGCTTCGCGCTGACGAATTGAGGGCCATACTGATGAACTTCCGCCATTCCGCGACCAGCACCGGCCAATCGTAAGTCTCGCGGGCGAAATTCTGTTGTTCCTCGACCTGCCCGGGTTGTCCATCCCACGGATTGCGGATTTCCTCGGCCAGAATCTCGTGGAACAACTCCGTGTGAACGGCGGGATCGGGGGAGTATGGGTAAAGGCGCGCGAACGCCCCGGTGGTTTCCGGCAATGCCCCAGCGACGGGCAGATAACTCTGCATCACGCCGCCATCGCATCGATTACGGAGAGACAGAATGTCTCAGGGAAGACGCTTGGATAGGCCAGGAAATCAATGTTCCGGAGCGTCGCGCGAAGTTCCTCGTTCGGAACGATACCATGATATTGAACGCCTGGTGGCGCCAATGCACGATCGTACAATTTCCGGTACGCTTCATCGTTAAATTCACGGCCATAGAGCCTGATGGACGACCAGATGTGGAGTTCAGCGTCAGCGGGCCGCAGCTTGTCCCAGGCATCCAGCAGTATGGAAAGGCCACGGAACGGATTGCTGATGTATGCTAACTTCAGCGGCTTGCCTGGGTTCCATTGGCGATTTGAATGGCTGATGTCGGAGGCGTTTCTTAACACGAAACACTTCTCCGGGGGCACCCCGAAGCGGTCGACATAGCGTGCTTTCCGCCATTCGGAGACAAACACGAACCAGGCGGCACGTTGGACTTTGTTCCGATCATAATACCATTGAACAGCCACCTGATCGCAATCGTGGTGGACCCACACGATCAGCGGTCTGCTATCGAGATCCGCGACCTCATATGCATTGACACGGAGATTTATCGCATCGAGCTCTTTTCCCAGCCGTCGCCACAAACCCTCGACCGTGAGTTCGGTGCCGCCCATTGCCCGGTCGGGGGTCCAACCGGATTGGGACCAGGCCAATTGGACGACGGAGTGCTCGGCCGCCGGATGAGTTGGATCGCCGGGTTCATGCGCGGCTGGAAAATCCAGGCCTGGAAAGATAGCGCGAAACAGGCACCTCGGAAGATGGTACCGCGGAAAGCAGCGTGATCTGCTGTCGGCATGCAAGAAGTGCAGGCAAAGACCAACGGTATCGTGAATTCCATCGACTTTGAATTTGGATTTTACAGCCAGGCTGAACTCCCCATCTTCATTCCAGTCGATCTCGGGAAATTTCACCGCCTCCCAGAAGTCCGACAGGCTGCTAGTGCCTGCTGTCAGTGATTCTGAGTTGGTTCTCTGACTC
>PLSZ01000291.1 GCA_003164305.1 Acetobacteraceae bacterium | reverse complement strand
CGTCCTGCGCGCCCTTGCGGTGCATCATGTTCTTGAAATGGGAATGGCCGGCCATGGTCTCTTCGCGGGTTGGAGAACATCGACGCGCTTCTTACCGCGGATAAGTGGGAAAAGGGAGAGTCCGGCCCATGGCCACTTCGCCCGATCGGCCGCCCTTCCTCCGCGCGTTAACATCTCGTTCACCCATCCCCGTTACACGTCGATCCGCGCCGGCGGATTCTCGGGTCCACGGCCGGGCAGCCGCGAAGGAAGGGCCTGATCATGCGCACGCTCCTGACGATTCTCACGCTCCGGTCGGTCGTCGCCCGGTTGGTCGCCATGTCCGCGGTGGGCGTGCTGTGCAAGGTGCTCGTCGCCGTCACGGTATTGTCGATCGCCCGTGCCGAACTCGTGGCCGAGCGGACCGAAAAAGCGCATGCGATCGTCGATGCCGTCTGGAGCATGGCCGACCGCTATCAGCACGCGGTCGAGACCGGGACATTGGGCGCCGACGAAGCCAGGCGGCAGTTCATCGCCGCGAGCGGAGGAATGTGGTTCGAGGGCCATTCGAACTACGCCTTCATCTACGACACCGAGACCGGGCTTTGTGTCATGAACAGCGGCAATCCGTCGCTGGTCGGCAAGGACGTGCGCGGGCTGAAGGATTCGAACGGTTTGCCGTTCGCGACCATAATGTTGCAAATCGCCAGACAGCCTGACGCCAAAGGGTCGGGAGAGGGCACGATCGCCTACGCCTTTCCCAAGGGCACCGATAAAACCCCGCGGGCGAAGATCGCTTACGTGCGCGGCTTCGCGCCGTGGCACATGATGATCGCATCGGCCGAGTACATGACCGACATCGACGACGCTTTCTGGAGCATGGCGCGCACCGCCGGCGCGGTGATCGGCGTCCTGATGCTGATCTCGATCGCCATCGGATGGATTGTGGCCCGCGGCATCGTCCGGCCGCTGTTCGGCCTCAAGGCGCGCATGGCGGGCCTCAGCGCGGGGGACCTCGACGCCGCCGTCGCTGGCGCTGGCCGCCGGGACGAAATCGGCGAGATGGCCAGCGCGGTGGTCGTGTTCCGCGATCACATGCTGCGGGAAGCGGAACTCGCCGCGGCACAGACGGCGGAGCGCCAGCGGGCTGAGGCGGCGAAGCGCGTCGCTCTCACCGGCATGGCCGACACGATCGAGGCGGAAACCAACACGGCGCTGCGCCAGATCGGCGTCCGCGCCAAAGCCATGACCGCCACGGCGGACGCCATGAGCGCCTCGGCCACGCGCACCGGCCAGTCTGCCCAGGATGCGGCCACGGCGGCGGCGCACGCGCGGTCGAACGCGCAGTTCGTCGCGGCCGCGGCGGAGCAACTCGCCGCTTCCATTCATGAGATCGGCGGCCAGGTTCGGCAATCCACCGCCGTGGTCGGTCGCGCGGTCACCGCCGGCACCGAAGCGCGCGACACGATCGAGGCGCTGAACCAGGAAGTCGAACGCATTGGCCGCGTCGCCGGCATGATCGCGGACATCGCCGGGCGGACCAACCTGCTGGCGCTCAACGCGACGATCGAGGCCGCGCGGGCGGGCGACGCCGGTAAGGGGTTCGCGGTCGTGGCCTCGGAAGTGAAGTCGCTGGCGACGCAGACCGCGCGGTCCACGCAGGAGATCGCGCATCATATCGAACGGGTGCGTTCGGCCACCGGAGCCTCGGTCGCCGCGGTGGCGCGGATCGAGCAGACCATTACGGAAATCAACGCGATCGCCGCGTCGATCGCGGAGGCGGTGGAGCAGCAGGGCGCCGCGACGGCGGAGATCGCTCGCAACGTGACCGAGACCGCCTCGGCGGCGGATGAAATGACCAGCCGCACCAATGATGTGTCCGGCGAGGCCGCGGATACCGGCCGTTACGCCGCCGATGTTCGCGACAACACCGGCGCGCTCGACACGGCGATGGAGGAATTGCGCCATGCGGTGATCCGCGCGGTGCGCGGTTCCACGCCCGACGTCGATCGGCGGAGCAGTCCGCGTCACCTGGTGAACATGGCCGGCCGGCTGAGCGTCGCCGGTGGGCCGGAGGTGGCGATACGGATTTTCGACCTGTCCGAAGGCGGAGCCAGCGTGCGTGGCGCGGACCAGACCGTGGCGGCCGGAAGCAAAGGAACGTTGCGCGTGGAGGGGCTCGGGGCACCGTTGCCCTGGACCGCGCGCGCGGTCACCATCGACGGGCTGCATCTGGCATTCGCGCTGGATGACATCGGCAGGACGACATTGCGCGCGCTGCTGGACCGAAGCAGCGGCCAACGCGCGGCGTGAGCGGCGAACGCGCAGGGTCTCGCCTTTGCTCGGGGCCAACGGGTGGCAACGGGCAACGCCCATGGGCAGCAGGATAAGCGCGGGCGGAGGCCGGAGTGTCGTCATGCCCGGGGTTCGACCCACGTATCCGTGGCAGCACCCGTGCGCGGAAGATTGGCCAAAGCGCGTGATGCGAGCGATCCTCGGTGCGACGCCAGGGACGGCGGTAAGGCGAAGATCGCGCGGCGTCCGGGGCTTATCCTGATGCTTATGGGGCAACGTCCCTGGCGGGTTTCAGAGCCTGCCCCGGGCTTGACCCGGGGGCGGCGCCCTGGCCGCTTGCCCAGTACCCTCCATCCAGGCAGAACGCCCGGCGATGAAGCATCTCTCCTACATTCTCGCGCTCGTGGGCGTCCTGATCGGCGTTGTCCTCGTCGCCTGGTTCGGCGTCGGCAACGTCGTGACCGCGATCAGCCAGATCGGTTGGCCTGAGTTCGCGCTCATCGTCGGTTGGCAGTTCGTTCTGTTCGTCGTGCTCGGCCTCGCCTGGGACATCATCATGCCCGCCCGCGCCTCCCGTCGCTTCTGGGTCCCCATTTGGGGCCGCATGGTGCGCGACGCCGCCGCCAACTGCCTACCGTTCTCCCAGGTCGGCGGCTTCATCTTTGGCGCCCGCGCGGTCACCCTGCACGGCGTCGAGTGGCACACCGCCACCGCGTCGACGGTCGTCGATGTCACCGCCGAGTTCCTGGCGCAGATCGTGTTCGCCTGTCTGGGCCTGGTGATCCTCTTGCTGCGTGTCCCTGGCTCGAAGATCGCCGGTCCGGTCGAGGCCGGGATCGGCCTGGCGGTTCTCGCCTGTTTCGCCTTCATCTGGGTGCAAAAAGGCATTAACTCGATCTTCGCGAGGCTCGGCGCCCGCATCGCCGGCAACCGGTTCCAGAACGCCAAGGAGCGTGTGGATGTGTTGCAGGCGGAACTCGGCCTGATCTACGGCCACACGGGGCGGCTGGCGCTGGGTTTCCTGGTCCATCTTATCGGCTGGATTTGCACCGGCGTGGCCGGTTGGATCGGCTTCCACGCCCTGGGTGTGCCGATCGACTTCGACGATGCCCTCGCCATCGAGGCCCTGTTGAGCGCCGCCGCCGCCGTCGCCTTCCTGGTGCCGGTCAACGCCGGCGTGCAAGAGGCGGGCTACGCCGGTCTTGGCGTGGTGTTCGGCGTGCCCCCCGAGATCTCTCTGGGCGTGTCGCTGGTGCGGCGCGGGCGCGATCTGGTGGTGGGCGTGCCGATCCTGCTGCTGTGGCAGTTCGTGGAGATGCGGCATTTGCGGCGGGTCGCGGCTGAGGAAGCCCTGTCCGGTGCCGCGCTGCGCCCAGTGGCCGGAGACGACGGCCGCGCCTGACCGCGGTTGGGTAGCGATCGGCCGGCCACGGTGCCGCGGCCGCGTCGCCGGATGACAACCGCGGCGCTCGTCCGTGCATGACTGTATCGCGCGCCCAGGCCTTGTGCGAACATCCATGTCGAAACGAGTTCGTGCTGGGATGGTAACGATGACGGCGTTTCGCGTCTTTCTGTCGGCGGTCAGTAGTGAGTTCGCCTCGGCGCGCGACGCGCTGACCGATGATTTTGGGGCGCGCGACGTGCTGGTGCGAGTGCAGGAGCAGTTTCTCCCGGCACGGCGGCTCCATACCCTACTGGAAGCACTCGACGGCGACATCCAGACCTGTGAGGCGGTGATCTGCGTAATCGGAAAGCGCAGCGGCGCCTGTCCCAAACCGGAAGAGGCCGCGCCGTTCCAGCACATCCTACCGAATGGGGTCGCCGACGCTTCGTACACGCAATGGGAATTTTACCTGGCGCGGCATTACAGCAAGGAGTGCCTGCTTTATCTCGCGACCGACGAATACAAGCCAGATGTCGTGAAACCGACAAGCGAAGACTTCCCCGATTTGCAACGCGCGTTCGTCGCCCGGATGATCGGCTCGGGACTGCGCTGCACAAGCTTCGCGACGGTGAATCAGCTTCGCGCCGAGGTCGGCACACACCATTGGCCATCGCGCGAGGCGTCTCATGACCGCGCGCCGTCGAAGCTCATCGCGTTGCCCTACCCCAGCCTCGGCACGCTGTTCAAAGACCGCGACGCGTTCCTGCGCCGGCTGCGCGCCAGCCTGACGCGGCCGGACGGCGGCACCGCGGCGATCGCCGGACGCGCGGTGCACGGCCTCGGCGGCGTCGGCAAGACCCGCGCCGCCGTGGAATACGCCTGGGCGCACCGCGCTCAATACACCGCGCTGGCGCTGCTGGACGCCGAGACGCCCGAAAAACTGCACGCCGGAATCGCGGCGCTGGTTGGCCCGTTGCGCCTGCCGGAGCAATCGGTGCCGGACGAGACCGTGCGGATGGAGGCGGCGCTGGCCTGGCTGAACGCCAATCAAGGCTGGTTCCTGATCCTGGACAATATCGACACCCAGCCGGCGCTGGACGCGGCGAACCGGCTGCTTGGGCGGTTACAGGGCGGGCACGTGCTGCTGACCAGCCGGCTGACGGCGGGGTTCGCTCGCGGCGTGGAGCGGCTGGACCTGGACGTGCTCAGTCTGGACGACGCGGCGTCCTTCCTGCTGGAGGCGACCGATACCGGCCGGCGCAAAGCAGCCGACGACGCGGCCCAGGCGCGGACGCTGGCCGAGGTACTGGGCCAGTTGGCGTTGGCGCTGGAGATGGCGGCGGCGACGATCGAGGCCCGCGGCCTCGGCTTCGCGGCATACCGCACGCTGTGGCAGGGCAACCGCGCCCGGGTGATCGGCTGGGCGGATCAGNNCCACGCGGTGGCGGAGACCTGGCAGACCTCGGTGGATCAACTGACCGAGGCGGGACGGCATCTGCTGGAGCGCCTGGCGTTCCTGGCGCCGGACCCGGTGCCGGCGTCGCTGCTGGACGTGCCCGTGCCCGGCGTTGAGCTTGAGGACGTCGGGGCCGCGCTGGACGATCTGGCGGCGTTTTCCCTGGTGACGCGCGATGTCGATAGCGGAACGTTCGTGGTGCATCGGCTGGTNNGCAGGACGTGACCCGGCGTGGGCTGGCAGAAGCGGGGACGACGATGGCGCGGCTGCCAGAGGCACTGGGTTGGGTGAATGCCGCGTTCACCGGCAACCCGCAGGATGTGCGGACCTGGGTGCGTCTCGATCCACTGGCCCCGCATGCGGTGGCAATGACCGTGCATGCCGACGCGGCGGGAGTTCCGGAGCCATCGGCCCACCTCATGGACCGGCTCGCCACACTGTTTCAAACGAGAGGCTTGTACTCCCCGGCTGACAAGCTGTTTCACCGCGCGGTGGCGATCGCGGAGAAGCGATACGGTCCGAACGGTGCGGGCGCCGCAGTCTATCTCAACAACCTCGCTTTGTTGCT
>PLSZ01000672.1 GCA_003164305.1 Acetobacteraceae bacterium | reverse complement strand
CCTCGTCCGCTTCACGTCATCCTCGGCCTTGAGCCGAGAATCAGCCCGCCCAGGCACCCTGTCCGATTTTTTGGCTTCCCTGGCGTGCCGAGAGATCGCCGGGGTCGAGCCCGAGAATGACGGGGTGTGGGGCTTCTTCCGATGCCCGTGGGGCATCGCCTCCGGATCGACAAACGATCAACAGGTCAGGCTCGTCGATGACGACCGAGGCCAACTGAAGCCGGTCACCCCGGCGCCTGGTCCGGCGATCACCCCAGCAGCGCGCGGATCGCTTCCAGTTCGGCCAGGGTCTCGGTCAGCACGGCGCGGAGGCGTTCGATTTCCGGGTCAGCGCGGCGCCGGGCCGGCGGGCGCGGAGGCGTGGCTGAGTCAGGGCGAGGCGTATCCGGCGCGAGGTGAAGCCCGGGGATCAGCAGGTCCGGCTGGCCGTGGCGGATATCCTCGGCCTCGGCCTCCGCGGCGGCGCGTTCGTCGGCGGGGGCCGGCGGGATGTCCTCGGACAGTTGGCCGCCGCCTTCGCGCAGCAGACGTTGCACACCCTTGATCGTGTAGCCCTGGATGTAGAGCAGATCGGAAATCCGGCGCAGCAACGCGATGTCGTCGGGCCGGTAATATCTGCGGCCACCGCCGCGTTTCATCGGCTTCACCTGGGGGAAGCGGGTTTCCCAGAAGCGCAGAACGTGCTGTGGAATGTGAAGATCGTCGGCGACCTCGCTGATGGTGCGAAATGCGTTGGGGGCTTTCTTGATCCGAGAGCGGGCGGCGGCGTCATCCGTCGTATCCGGGTTCAGCGGATCGTTCCGGTCCCCGGCCGGATCCGCCGATGTGGCGCCGGGCGGCGCCGTGGGGTCAGGCATCGGAGCACCGGCGATGCCAGGATCGGTCCGTCCCGCCGCCGCTGTCCCAGGGCCGGCCGCCCCTGGTTCAGGCATCCTCGTCCGCTTCGGTCGCGGTGCCCCCATTGATCCGGGTCTTCAGTACATGACTTGGCCGGAACACCAGCACCCGGCGCGGCAGGATCGGCACTTCCTCGCCAGTCTTGGGATTGCGTCCGACGCGCCGGCCTTTTTGTCTGACAGAAAAAGTTCCGAACCCACTGATTTTAACGGATTCCCCGGATTCCAGCGTGGAACTGACCCGGCTTAACACACTCTCCAGCAGGTCGGCGCATTCGTTCCGCGACAACCCCACTTCCGCGTGGATGATCTCGGCCAGATGGGCGCGGGTTACGGTGAGCATACGCGAACATTACGAGACGCGATGGCCGCCGTCAATAAAATCGCCGAAAAATCACTCAGGATCAGTCGGTTGAAGGAATTTGTGGTGATCAGGACCCAGCCGTGCTCCGCGCCGAGGTGCGATCTCGGCCGGTCCGACCGGCGTGGGCATTCCCAGGAAGTCGCCAGGGCCAACGAACCACCGCGGATTCCGCCCCTCCCGGGCGTCATACCAGCCAGCGTTGACATTGACTCNNGGCTCGACCCGAGGATCGGCCCGCACGGAACTCGCGTTCCGTGAGAGAGCACGGGGCCTGCGTCACGCGATGCCAGGGTCAGGGCCCTGGCATGACGGATGGGTGGCCGGTACGTCATTTCTTTCGGCGGTTGGTATCAGTCTTAACGCTTCCTTAGCCCGCGATTGATAAGACGGCGTCGCGGGTGAATGGAGATCGCCGATGGGCGCATTGTTGGCACGCTGCCGCATCGGATGTCAGGTCGCGATGCTCGGTATCGCCGGTCTCCTGGGCATGCTGCTCATTGGCGGCATCAACCATTGGGGAGAAAACCAGATCGAGCGGAGCGATGCCGTGGTCACCGCGGCGCGCGACGCGAACGATCAGGAAGCCCGGCTACAGATCGCGCTGCTGCAGGCGCGGCGCAACGAAAAGAACTTCCTGTTGCGACGCGATCAGGACTCATTGACGCTCCACGCCGCGTCGATCGAAGCGGCGAACCAGATCATCGCGGCGCTGGCGACGCGCTTCGCCGATGACCCGCCGACACGGTCCATGCTCGACCAGGTCAGGGAGGACACCGGCCGCTACGCCATGACGTTCGAAACACTGGCGCGAGAGGCGCGGCTTGTCGGACTGCACGAGGCCGACGGCCTGCAAGGGGAACTGCGCGACCGTGTGCACGCCGTCGAGGGTCGCCTTGGGTCGCTCGACGCGCCGGCCGCGCGGATCGCGATGTTGATGATGCGGCGGCACGAAAAGGACTTCATCGCGCGGCTCGATCCAAACTACGCCGCCGAGGTCAAGGCGCGGTTGCCCGACTTCGTCGCGGCGCTGGACGCCGCCGCGCCGCCGGCCGATCTCCGGCGCGACCTCATGCGGAACATGAACGCTTACCAGGAGGCCTTCGCCCGCTTCGCGACGGGCGTGCTCGCGGAACAGGCGGCCAACGGCCAGCTCGCGGGACAGTACCGCGAAGTCGAACCCCGCCTGTCGCGGATGGACGAGATCTTCAGGGCCCGGGCCGAGGCAGCCCAGAAGGCCGGCGACGCGATGGCTGTGTTCACGCGGCGGCTGGTGCTGCTCGCCATGGGCGGCGTGATCGTGGTGGTGGCCGGTCTGAGCTGGCTCGTCGGCCGCGGCATCGCCCGCCCGATCCTCGCCGTCACCCGCGCGATGGAGGCGCTGGTACTGGGCGAACTGGACACGACGCTGCCGGACGATCGGCGACGCGACGAAATCGGCATGATGGCGCGAACCGTTCGGGTGTTTCGCGACAGTCTGGTGGACGCGGCGCGGCTGCGCGAGGAGCAGGCCGGCGCCCAGGTCGCGGCGGAGGCAGCCAAGCGCGCGGCGCTGACCGCGATGGCGGAAAAGATCGAGGCGGAAGCCGGCAATGCCGTAAGGCGGATCGGCGACCGGACCACGGCCATGACCGCCACCGCCGAGGAGATGCGCAAGCTGGCCGCGCGGGTCGGTCATTCCGCCGCCGGCGCCAATGAGGCCGCCAGCCTCGCCTTGGCCAACGCGCAAACCGTGGCCAGCGCGGCCGAGCAACTGTCCGCCTCGATTGGCGAAATCAGCGGTCAGGTGCATCACTCCACCGCCACGGTCACCCTGGCCGTCGATGCCAGCAACGCCACCCGCGCCACGATCGAGGCGCTGAACGAACGCGTCGGCCGGATCGGCGCGGTGGCGGAGATCATCGGCGACATCGCGGCGAAGACCAATTTGCTGGCGCTGAACGCGACGATCGAGGCGGCGCGCGCGGGNNGGCAAGGGCTTCGCCGTGGTCGCCAGCGAGGTCAAGCAGCTGGCCAACCAGACCGCCCGTTCGACCGAGGAGATCAATCGCCATATCGGCGAGGTCCGCTCGGCGACGACGGAGGCGGTGACAGCGGTCGCCCGGATCGCGACGACGATCGGCGAGGTCAACGCGATCGCCGGCTCGATCGCCGCCGCGGTCGAGGAGCAGGGCGCGGCCACCGCCGAAATCGCCCGCGGCGTCAGCAGCACCGCCGCGGCGGTCGATGCCATGACCGCGCGCAATGGCGAAGTCACGCATGAGGCCGAAATGGCGGGACGGCATGCCAGCGAGGTGCTCGACGGCACCAGGGTATTGGACAGCGCGGTCGCCGAGTTGCGACAGGCTTTGATCCGCACGGTCCGCACCTCCACCGCCGAAGTGGACCGACGGATGTTCCAGCGGCACGACGTCGATCTGACATGCCGGTTGGAACTGCCCGGTCTGGGTCCGGTCGACGCGCGTGTCAGCGACGTTTCAGAGGGTGGCGCGCGGCTGACCGGCGCGGCGGGCCTGACCCCGGGCACACGAGGCACGCTGCGAATGGCCGGGCTCGCCACACCTCTGGCGTTCACCGTGCGCGGCACGGAAGGCGCGGCGACCCGGGTGACCTTCACACTGGACGACATCAGCCGGGTGGCGCTGCGAANNAGACTTCGACGCTCGGGCATGACGCCTCTCAAGCGTCATCCTCGGGCTCGACCCGAGGATCAGCCTGCACAGGATCGGTGCCCACATGGGCATCGCGACGCCTGCGTCGAGCGATCCTCGGGTCGAGCCCGAGGATGACGCTTGAGAGGCCGGTACGTCACTTTCCTGGCCCGTTGGTATTACATCCGCACCAGCGCGGAGCCCCAGGTCAGGCCACCGCCCAGTGCCTCCAGCAGGACGAGGTCGCCGCGCTTGACCCGGCCATCCTTAACCGCCTCGTTGAGCGCCAGCGGCACCGATGCGGCGGAGGTATTGGCATGGCGATCGACCGTCACCACCACCTGATCCTTGTCCAGGCCCAGTTTGCGGCCCATGGCGTCGATGATCCGCAGGTTGGCCTGATGCGGCACCAGCCAGTCGATGTCGCGCATGGTCAGGCCGTTGGCGCGCAACGCTTCCTCGACCGCTTCGGCGAGGCGGGTGACGGCGTGGCGAAACACCTCCCGCCCGTTCATCACCAGATGGCCCGGCTTGTCGCGCTGGCCGACCGCGCCGTCGACATAGAGGATGTCGCCCAGACTGCCCTGGGCGTGCAGATGGGTGCTGAGAATGCCCTGATCCGATGTGCTGCCCTCGCCGGCGCGCAGGAACACCGCGCCCGCGCCGTCGCCAAACAGCACGCAGGTGCCGCGGTCCTGCCAGTTCAGGATGCGCGAGTAGACCTCGCTGCCGATCACCAGCACGCCGCGCGCCTGGCCGGAGCGGATCATCCCATCGGCCACCGACAGCGCGTAGATGAAGCCGGCGCAGGCGGCGGACAGGTCGAAGCCGAAGCCGCCCGGAACGCCCAGAGCAGCCATGACGCGGACGGCGGTGGAAGGAAACGCCTGGTCGGGCGTGCTGGTCGCCAGGATGACCGCGTCCACCTCGGACGGCTCCGCCTTCGCGTGCGCCAGAGCCTCCCGCGCGGCGGCCGTGCCCATGAAGGCCGCGGTCTCATGCGGGCTGGCGAAATGCCGCTGGCGGATGCCGGTCCGCTCCCGGATCCACTCGTCGGAGGTATCGACCGTGCGCGCCAGATCGTCGTTGGTGACGATGCGCTCGGGGAGATAGCCGCCGACGCCGGCGAGAATGGAGCGAACTGGCATCGGTTGTCCAAATTGAAGGCGAACGGGAAACTGACGAGCGGGAAGCCTCAGGCCGTCGCGAGTCGGCGGTCCCCTTCGTTTTTGTCCCCTCCGCTCCGCTTGTCCAGCCCGATCCGGGCCAGATCCTCACGAATATGGTCATTGAATCGGTGCACGACCATGTCCATCGCCACGTCGATCGCGTGCGCGAAGCCCTTGGCGTCGGTGCCGCCGTGCGATTTCACCACGACGCCGTTCAACCCCACCATCACGGCGCCATTGTACCGCCTCGGGTCGAGCCATTCGCGCAGCCGGTCCAGTCCCGGCCGCGCGAGCAAATAGGCGATCTTCGCGGCGATGTTGCGAGTGAAAACGTGGCGCAGCAGGTCGCTGATCAGTTTCAGCGCGCCCTCGCCGGTCTTCAGCGCGACATTGCCGGTGAAACCGTCGGTGACCACGACATCGGTGGTGCCGGCGGTGATATCGTGGCCCTCAACGAAGCCATGGAAATGCGGGCCGAGATGGCTCGCGCGCAAAATCTCCGCTGCCTGGCGAACGGTGTCGTCGCCTTTCATTTCCTCCACGCCCACGTTCAGCAGACCGATCGTGGGGTTGGTCAGGCCGAGCACGGTGCGCGCGAAGGCGTCGCCCATGATGGCGAACTCGACCAGGTTGCGCACGTCGCAACGGACATTGGCGCCCAGATCGAGCATGACCACGTCGCCGCGGGCCGAGGGGGCGATCCCGGCCATCGCGGGCCGATCGATCCCCGGCAGCGATTTCAGCACGATCTTGCCCAGAGCCAGCAAAGCACCGGTATTGCCGGCGGATACCAGACCCGATGCCTCACCCGCCGCGACGGCGTCGATCGCGAGCCGCATCGACGACTGGCGAATGCGCACGGCGGCGGCGGCCTTGGTGTCGTTGGTGATGGTCTCGGCGGCGTGGCGGATCGTGCAGACCGCCTTGGCGCGGCGGCGCTTCGCGATGTGCGACAGCAGCATCGTCTGGTCGCCGAACAACAGGAAGCGCGCCTTCGGATGACGTTCCGCGGCAAGCTCCAGCCCGTCGAGCACCATGTCGGGCGCGTTATCCCCGCCCATGGCGTCGATCGCCAGCGTGTAAGTTTCGCTCAAGGACTGAACAGCGCCATGCGGACCGAAGTCACGCGCGACGCGGCGTCAGGCGCGAACGGCGTGATGAAGCGCCTTGCCGGCCGCGACCACTTCGCGGCCATCGTAGTGGCCGCAATGGCTACAGACGTGATGCGGGCGTTTCAGCTCACCGCAGTTGCCGCACTCCGCATGCGCCTCATGAGGCAGAGCCTGATGGCTGCGACGCATCCCTCTGCGAGAAGGTGACGTCTTACGTTTCGGAACAGCCATGGCACCGAGTCCTTTTTAAGCCAAGCAAAAGTGAGAATACGAGCAAGCCGCGCCGTCTAGCAGACCGGTCCCTCCGTCGCAAGACGAATGTCGCCGGGCCGGGGCGTAACGGGGATGGCGAGCGCCGGGGTTTCACCCCGGACCCCACGAGGGCTCTGCCCCTCGACCCCGCCA
>PLSZ01000101.1 GCA_003164305.1 Acetobacteraceae bacterium | reverse complement strand
CGAGCCGCCCGGCGAACGGCGCCCGCACGATCTTTTCCGCCATGATCGCCTGCTGCGCGGCGACCTGGGCGCGGTTGACCTTCAAATTCGCCTCGTCGGTGTCCACGGTCGCTTGCGCCACGCCATGCGCCGTCAACTGCTTTTGGTCGCGCTGCAACGTCACGTTCGCGAGGTCCGCCGCCGCCTGAAGCTGCGCCAGCTTCGCCGCGTCGTCGTTCGGCCGCAGCCGCGACAAGACAGTGCCCGCCGCGACAGTTTGACCGGATTCGAAATCGATTTGATCCACCACGCCGCCAACTTCGGCCGCCAGATCGGCGCCGTTGGAGGCGCGCGCGGTGCCGACCGCCGTCAGGTTGGATTGCCAGGGCTGCATCGTCGCGGTGGCGGTCGCGACGGTCGGGATCTCCGAACGGATGCTGGCCACGACCTGCTTCAGGATGCCCGCCTTGAACTGCTGGAATTTGATCAGCCCGCCGGCGACCGCTCCGACCAACAGCAACACCACCAGATATCGTAGCCATGTCCGAGGCCGTCGCGGGATCGTGGTCACGGGCGGCGGGGTGTAATCGTTCATGGCAGGACTCCGCAGCATTTCGCGACCTTGGGGTCGATGTCGTTCCGGTTCCACCAGCCGCCGCCCAGCGCCTGGAATAGCGCGACAGTATCGGTGAAACGAGCCGCTCGCGCGGTGATCAGGGTCAGCCGGGCGCTGTAATCCTGCTGCTCGGCGGTCAATACGTTCAGATAGGTCCCGCCACCGGCGGCGTATTGCGAACGCGCCACGGCCAGGCTCGAAGCCGCCGTCTTTTGCGCGGCCAAAGCGGCGCCCAAGGTTTCCGCGTCACGTTCGATCGCCACCAGCGCGTTGGCGACATTCTGGAACGCGACGTTCACCGTGCTGGAATACTGCGCGGCGGCGACTTCCATCGCGGCCTGCGCCGCCCGCCGCCTGGCACTCAGTGTCCCGCCCTCGAAAATCGGCTGGGCGATGCTGCTGGCGATCGTCCAGACAATGCCGCTCGGCGTGAACAGGTTCGGGATATCGCTGCCGATACGACCATAACTGCCGCTGAGCGAAATTTGCGGCAGCATATTCGCCGTGGCGACGCCGACCTGCGCGGTGGCGGCATGCAGCAACGCCTCGTAAGCGCGAATGTCCGGCCGTTGCTCCACCAGTTTTGAGGGCAGCGAAACCGGCAGATCCTCGGGCAGAGTGAGCCGATCAAGGCTCAGGGTCGGTGTCGCGTATTGATCGGGCCGGCCGCCCAGATAGACGGCAAGCTGATTGCGCGCCTGCTCCCGCTGCTTTTCCAGGCCCGGCAAGGTCGCGGTCTGCTGATCGAGCAACGATTGCTGTTGCAGCACATCGACCTGGCTGACACCGCCAAGTTGAAACCGGCTTTTGGTCAGGTTCAGCGCGTCAGTGTCGGCCTTGATGATGTCGCGCGTGGTGTCGATCTGCTCCTGTAACGCCGCCTCATTGATCGCCGTGTTGATCACGTTCGCGGCCAATGTCAGATCCGTCGCCTCCACCTCAAACCGCTGATAGTCCGCCTGGGCGCCGAGTTGCTCGATCTGCCGGCGGACGCCGCCGAAGGCGTCCAGCGTATAAGAGACGTTCAGACCGGCGCTGATGGTGGTGAAAGTCGCCGCGCCGCTGCCGAATCCCAGAGCCGCGAGCGACTCGCGCTGGCGTTCAGCCTGCAGATTGGCGCTCACCGAGGGGAACAGCGAGCCTTGCTCTGCGCGCCGTGTCTCCATCGCCTGACGCAAGGTCGCCTGCGCGGCGGCCACATCGGGGTTGGCTTTCAGAGCCTGAGTCACCAACGCGCTGATCTGTTGCGAATGAAACAGGTCCCACCATTCGCCGGGAATGTCGCGGTCCGGGCCCAGGCGTTGCGCCAAGCCTCCCGGCACTCCCGCCGAAGCGGTCGCCACCGGCAGTGGTTTTTCCGTGTAACGCGCGCTGCCAGGCGCGGACGGCGCGTGAAAATCCGGGCCCACCTTACATCCGGCCAGCAACAGCGACAGCAACACCAGCCGCGAAAGTGGACGGCGGCGGCCCGGCGAAGGGGTTGCGGCGACAGGCATCGTTCCGTTATTTTCCTATACTGATCGGTCCAATATATGCCATGTTGGACCCGTGAGTCCAGTATCGCATGGAGAAAATTTCTTGGCGGAGACGGCCTCTCATCGCCCAGGACGGCCTAAAGACATCGCCAAGCGGGGGGCGATAATCAAGGCCGCGCGCGCGCTGTTCGCCACCCAGCCGTTCGATCTCGTGACGATGGAGGCGGTCGCGGCCGGCGCCCGCGTGTCGAAGATGACCGTTTACAGCCATTTCCATGACAAGGAGACGTTATTCGAAACAATCGTGCTGGCGACCTCGGATCAGATGATCGCCGCGTTGACGACGCCGGAACCGGGTGGCGGGCTGCGTGAACAACTGGTCGCGGTCGGCACCGTCGTCCTGGGTGTGATTCTGGGCTCGGATATTTGCACAATGGCGCATTCGCTGCCGGCGACGTTGCGGGCAAACCGGCCGTTGGCGGACCGGTTCTACGCCGCCGGTCCGGGCCGCGTGCGCGCGGCGTTGGCTGGCATCATCGCGGCGGCGGCGGAACGAGGCGACCTGGACGTCGATGACGCCGACCGAGCCGCCGACGATCTGGTCAGCCTCTGGGAAGGCAGCATGCCGGCGAAGATCGCCTTTGGCCTGGCCGGCCTCAGCGCACCGGAGGAAGTGGCGGAGCGTGCGTCCCGCGGCACGGACGTGTTTTTGCGGGCCTATCGGACGGTCAGGCCGTGAGCCGCGATCGCAGGGCCCGACCCCGGGGAAGAGGCGCATATCAGTGGCTCGCGCACCGCACCTTGCGCATTACAGCAAACATCGGCATACCGCCGCGTCTGAAATTCGGCTCAAAGTGGCCATTGCCTCACGGGAAACCGTGACCATCTGACTTGTCGAGGGTTCCAATGACCTACGTGGTCACCGAAAACTGTATCCGTTGTAAGTTTATGGACTGCGTCGAGGTCTGCCCGGTCGATTGCTTTTATGTGGGCGAAAATATGCTGGTGATCCACCCCGACGAATGCATCGATTGCGGGGTGTGTGAGCCGGAATGTCCGGCGGAGGCCATTGTCGCCGACAGCGACGACAAGGCGACGCCATGGCTGGAACGCAATCGTACCTACGCGACGGAGTGGCCGAACATCACCCGCAAGGGCACGCCGCCGGACGACGCCGACGAATGGAAGGACAAGCCGGGGAAAGAAGCGTTGTTTTCGCCCGAACCCGGCAAGCCCTGATACGCTCCCGGACCGGAAACGGCGGCTCGGCCGCCCGATCCCCCACCGCCTGAGCGGACGGGCCTTATGCAAGACGAGATGGAACAAGCAACACCGATGTCAGACGCTCCAGCCAACACCGCCGATCCCCAGGCTCCGGTCGCGCCGAAACCCGTGTCCTCGCCCATGAGCCGGCCGTCGCATGGTGGACCGCAGCAGATTCCCCGCGCGCCCGCCAAGGCCGAAGTGTTCGTTGAAGGCGATCACGTGGTCTACCCGACCCATGGCGTCGGCAAGGTCGAGCGTATCGCGACGGAGGAGATCGCCGGCCATCGGCTGGAACTGATCCACATTACCTTCGAAGAGAACCGCATGACGTTGCGGGTGCCCGTGGCCAAGGCCCGTACCGCCGGGCTGCGCAAGCTGGCCACCCGCAAGCAGTTCGACGAGGCTCTGGCCGTGCTGAAAGGCCGCGCGCGGATCAAGCGCACGATGTGGTCTCGCCGCGCGCAGGAGTATGAGGCGAAGATCAACTCCGGCGACCCGCTGGCGATCGCCGAGGTGGTGCGCGACCTGCACCGCAACTCCGGCCAGCCGGATCAAAGCTTTTCGGAGCGGCAGATCTACGAGGCGGCGCTGGACCGTCTGGCGGCGGAGTTGGCCGCGTTGGACAAGACCGACAAGCCGGCCGCTGTCGCCAAGCTGATCGAGTTCCTGAAGACAGCGTGATCTGGCTCGGAGCGCCGTTTCACGGAGCGGTGCCCGGTGTGCGCGCGGATCAGCATGTCGCAGCGCCGGATCGAACGTCATGCTTGGGCCACCCCATCATCCTCGGGCTTCTGAACGTCATCCTCGGCCCCCAAACGTCATCCTCGGGCTGGACCCGAGGATCGGCCGGCCCAGGCACCGTGTCCGACCTGTGAATTCCTTGGTGCGTCGAGAGATCCTCGGGTCGAGCCCGAGGATGACGCGGACAGGGGTGTCCGGTGCGCTGCTGACACGAGGCAATCTTCCGGTATTGTCGGGATCGGGGGGGAATGTTTCAGGGCCATGAGGAGCTCCGCGACACCGTGACCGACGCCACCCCAGCCAGCCGGCACACCCATCCCGTCCAGCGCCTCGTGCTCGCCGGCTGATGTCGGGCGCGATCCGCCTGCCAGCCGAGCCGGCCGATGGCCTGCCCATCCCGCAGCGTTATTGGGGCATTCTGACCATCGCTTTGGGCCTGACGATGGCGGTCCTGGATGGAGCGATCGCCAACGTCGCGCTGCCCACCATCGCCGGCGATCTGAACACCAGTCCGGCGAATTCGATCTGGGTGGTGAACGCGTATCAATTGGCGGTGACGATATCGTTGCTGCCGTTGGCCT
Source organism: Acetobacteraceae bacterium (assembly GCA_003164305.1). The sequence continues at coordinate 20,157 of PLSZ01000101.1, read as the reverse complement.
CTCTGGGGGACATTTTCGGCTATCGCCGGGTGTATCAATGGGGGTTGGTGGGGTTCACCGTCGCCTCGCTCGGCTGCGCGCTGTCCTGGTCGCTGCCGACATTGGCTCTGGCGCGGGTGTTCCAGGGGTTCGGCGCCGCCGGCATCATGAGCGTCAACGGCGCGCTGGTTCGAGCCATTTATCCCCGCGTCTGGATCGGCCGGGGCCTCGGCATCAACGCGACGATCGGCTCGATCGCCTCCGCCGCCGGCCCGACCGCCGCCGCCGCCATCCTGTCGGTCGCCAACTGGCCCTGGCTGTTCGCGATCAACGTGCCGATCGGCATTGTCGCCGTGGTGATCGCCTGGCGCGCGTTGCCGGCCACCCCAAGCTCCGGCATCAAGTTCGACATCCTCGCCGCTCTCATGAGCGCCGTTTCCCTGGGCGTGCTGATCATCTCCATCGACGGCGTCGGCCACGGAGAGCGCACCGAATGGGTGCTGTTCGAGGCCGCCGCTGCCCTGGCGGTCGGCGCGGTGTTGGTGGTGCGGGAGCTCAGCCGGAGCTCGCCGCTGGTGCCAGTGGACCTGATGCGCATTCCGCTGTTCGCGCTGTCCATCTGCACCTCGATCTGCGCGTTCACGGCGCAATCGATGGCGATGGTGTCCCTGCCGTTCCTGTTCGAGAACACCCTGGGACTGGGCCAGGTGAGGACCGGGTTGCTGATGACGCCGTGGCCGCTGATGGTGGCGGTGATCGCTCCGTTCACCGGGCGGTTGGCGGACCGCTATCCGGTGGGGATCCTGAGCGGCGCGGGACTGACGGTGTTGGCGGTGGGGCTTGCGCTGGTGAGTTGGCTGCCGGCCGAGCCGAACACGTGGGACATCGCGTGGCGGATGCTGATTTGCGGGTTGGGGTTCGGGTTCTTCAACACGCCGAATAACCGGGCGATCATCGTTTCGGCGCCGAGCCGGCGGTCGGGCGGGGCGTCGGGGATGCAGGCGTCGGCTCGGCTGATCGGGCAGACGATCGGGGCGTCGCTGGTGGCCCTGGTGTTCGGGCTGGCGCCGCTGAATGGGACGACGGTGACGACGATCTGCGCGGCGGCGATCGCTCTGGCGGCGGCGGGGATTAGTTTGTTGCGGATGATGGAGAGGTAGTACGAAATTGGCGCCGACCGCCATAGGCGAGCCGGTTTGTGGATCGGGCGTCGCATGTCGCGAACACCCGCCGGACGGCAGGGTATGCCAGATTGGATCGCACCGGGAGACAGCATGTCCGCGCGCGCGAATATCTTAATATTCGAGCCGACCATTGGCGGCCATCAGATGGATCTGATTCGCTACCTGCTCGATGGCATAAGACTGCTTGTCGCGAACGCCAAGGTCACTTTGTTGACGACGCGCCAGGTTGCCGAGCATCACAGCAGCCGCGAAGTGCTCAGCGATTTCGCCGATCTGGTCACCACCCATATCGCTTCCTCGGTGACAGACCGGAGCCGCCTGTTCGGGGCAATCAGCGCGTTTTACGAGCAACAGTGGCGGCATGCCGAATTGCTGGATCGCGGCATCGCTGAGATCGGCCCCGAAAATCTGGATTTCATTCTGATCCCGTACCTTGAAACCGTCGGTCTACTTCACCTGGTGCTGCGCCCTGGGTTGTTTCGAGGCAAGCCTTGGGCAACGATTTCCATCTCGATTCGATATCACCACCGAAAGGTTGGCATAACCGGCGGCAGCCAAGGAACTGACCTGTTACAGGGAATCTTTCTCCGCCGCCTTCTTCGTGATCCCACACTTGTCTGTTTCGGCGCTGTTAATCCGTATCTGGTTCCCGCCACTAATCATCCCAAAGTCGCGCATTGCGTTGATTGTTGCGAACCACCCGTACTGAGTAACTCCGCGGATGCACGGGCGGCCTATGGAATCCGTCCTGAAACCTGCGTGGTTCTGATTTTTGGCCAGATCGACCGCCGGAAATGCGTCGATATCCTGTTGGAAGGCGCGGCGCGATTGATCCCCGACCTCGATGTGACGGTGTTTCTGGCGGGCAGGCAAAACCCTGACCACATCGGCAATGCCCTGAATAGTGACGCCGCCAACAAACTACGCGCGCATGGCCGATTGATCGAGGCAAACCGCTTCATCCGGCGAAGCGAAGATATCGATCCGATGAACGCGGCTGATATCACGTGGGTATTTTATGAACGAAAATTCGTTTTCTCCAGCAATGTTCTGGTCAAATCGGCAAAATTCGGACGTCCGGTAATCGCTCGGCGCCAGGGCGTCATCGGGCGATTGGTCGAGGATTATCATTGCGGGCTGACCCTGGAATCTGATTCCCCCGAAGTTGTCGCCGATGCATTGACATGCCTCGTCCGTGATCCGGTCCTTCGGGCGACCCTGGGGACGAATGGTACCAGGGGCTTCGCCGAGAACACCCCAGAAAATTTCGCCCGACCCATGGTCGATGCGATCAACCGCGCTTTGGCGCGCGCCTGAAACGCCCCTCGCGCGTTACCGACACCGCCGTCCGGTCACGGGTCCATCGCTAAGTAGTAACGATAGGTAACCTCAAGACCAGCCCGTAACGAGTGAGCCGGCGTGAACCCCCAGGCCTTCATGCGACTAACATCCAGCAACTTCTGCTGCATACCGACCGGCTTGGTCAGGTCGTGAACGAAGCGGCCAGAGTAACCCACGATTTCAGCGGCCGCCTGATAATAGGCGTTGATGCTTTCGTCTACGCCTGACCCGACATTCATAACGGCGGGAACCGCGTCGAAGTCGTTGACAGCAGCCCAGATCGCGTCGCCAAGGTCGCCGGCGTACAAGTATTCTCGTCGAGCCGTGCCATCGCCCCAGATTTCAACCTCCCGCGCACCGTTTTGTTTGGCGAGGCGCAGCCTGGCGATCACCATGGGCAACATGTGGCCCCCTCTTGTATCGAAATGATCGTGGCATCCGTAAAGGTTGCAGGGGATCAAGGTCTTGTAGGCCAGGCCGGGGCACTCTCGATTGATATAGCGGCACAGTTGCAAGATCGCGATCTTCGCGACCGCGTAGCCCTCATTGGTCGGCTCCAGTGAGCCGGTCAGAATCTGTTCCTCTCGCAAGGGGTTTTCCACATCGAATGGATACATGCAGGAGCTACCAAGATTTAGCAGTCGCGGTATCCCGGCCCGCATTGCCGCCACGACGACATTGCGGCCGAGATCCAGGTTCCTGAGCATGAATGAGACGTGATCGCGGGCGTTTTCCAGGATACCACCGACAAATCCAGCGGCGTGGATGATCAGGTCCGGCTTATGAGCATCAATGTAGCGCTGGACCGCGAACGAATCGAGGAGATCCAACTCCTGCCGCCTGGGACAAAGCAATGCGTGGTCCGAGGCCCCCGGCGAGTCCTGGATATTTCGACCGACCATGCCAGTACCGCCGGTCAGAAGAATAAGCATTGTCGCTCCTACAACGTCTGATTGTCATCGATTTCGAGAATCGACGGATCGAGCAAAGCGCGTTCTCAGCAAACCACACCACATCAACGGCGTCCAGGTTGTTACGATTGCCCCTGATGTGGTCCCGGTCAGCGGCCTTCGCGCCAACCGTGCCGAGACAATCCCGCTGTCGCATCCCGGGGATCGCACCATCGCCAGTTGCCGACGGACGCCTTGACTCAGCCGGGATGTTGCCAGACGACGACCCAACTGCCGACAACTCACAATCGAACCACGTGCCGTTCCGCGGCGACCGCGTCTCGTCCCCAGGACGCGCACCCCCGCGGCTTAGCCGCTCAAAAAGGAAACACACATGACCCAAATCGCATGGCGCGCCGATCCTCTCGTCTGGGGCCATGGCCCTCGCTTGTTCGAGGTCTTCCTCGAACCGACCTGCCCCTACTCCGTCAAAGCGTTCGGCAAACTCGACGACCTGCTCGCTCAGGCGGGCGAGGACCGGATCACCATCAGGATCCATCTCCAATCGCAGCCCTGGCACATGTATTCGGGCGTGATCACGCGCTGCATCCTCGCCGCCTCCACGCTGCCCGGCGGCAAAGCGACGGCGAAATCCGTCATGGCGGCGGTGGCCGCGCACCGTGAAGAATTCGAGTTCGAGCGTCATTGCCGCGGCCCCAATCTCGACGCCACGCCCAGCGACATCATCGCGCGGATCGAAGGCTATAGCGGCGTCAAACTCGCCGAGGCGTTCGCGATCCCCGATCTGGACCGGGAGATCAAATGGCACTGCAAGTATGCTCGCCAGAACGGGATTCATGTGTCGCCGACGTTCATGATCGATGGGCTCGTGCAGGCTGATATCAGCAGTGGCGACTCGGTCGCCGATTGGGCGGCGCGTCTGCTGAAGGACTGACCGCGGTGGGGCGGCCGCGGACTTGCGTGGCGGTCCACGAGCGTGCGGCGACGGATCACCGGGTCAAGCCCGGTGATGACGTGGAGCGGCCGGTGATGACGTGGAGCGGCCGGTGATGACGTGGAGAGGCCGGTGATGATGTGGAAAGGGGCGGTGATGAAGTCGGCTCCGGCCCGCCAACGCGCGGAAGTCGTCGCCTCAGCCGCGCGGAACGATCCGGGCCAACCCAGATTATCCGGATAGTCCCCGGAACGCCGCGCCCGCCAAATGTCCGCCACCCACGACCATTTCGACATCATCGTCATCGGCAGCGGCCCAGGGGGAGCGTCCCTGGCGCACCGGCTCGCCCCCGGCGGCAAGCGGATCCTGATGCTGGAGCGTGGCGACTACCTCCCACGGTCCCGCGCCAACTGGGACGCCAAGGCCGTCTTCGTCGATGGCATCTACCAGACCTCCGAGACCTGGTATGGCGCCGATGGCTCCCAGTTCCATCCTGGGCTGCACTATTTCGTCGGCGGCAACTCCAAGGTCTACGGCGCCGCCCTGCTCCGCCCGCGGGAAAAGGACTTCGGCGAACTCCGGCATAAAGACGGCGTCTCCCCCGCCTGGCCGCTCGGCTACGACGTGTTCGAGCCCTACTACACCGAAGCCGAAACCCTCTTCCACGTGCATGGCCAACGCGGCGAAGACCCGACCGAACCGTGGTCCAGCGCGCCCTACGCCTACCCTCCCATCATCCACGAACCCCGCGTCCAGGGCCTGAGCGACATCCTGACCCGAGAGGGCCTGCATCCGTTCCATCTGCCGCTCGGCATCAAGCTGGACCAGAATCCGGACGGCAGCGCGACGACCTACAGCCCGTGCATCCGCTGCGACGCGTTCGACGGGTTTCCCTGCGCGATCAACGCCAAGGCGGACGCTCAGGTGATCTGCGTCGACCCGACGAAAGCGGCGCATCCGAATTTCACGTTGCTGACCAACGCGCTGGTCACGCGGCTGGAGACGGACTCCGCCGGCCGCTCCGTCACCCGCGTCCACGTCCGGCGCGACGGCCACCCCGAGCAATACTCCGCCGACATCGTGGTCGTTGCCTGCGGCGCGCTGAGTTCGGCGCTGTTGCTGTTGCGCTCGGCTAACGATGCGCATCCGAACGGACTGGCCAACGGCTCGGATCAGGTCGGCCGCAATTACATGCGGCACAACATGTCCATCGTGATGGCGTTGCTGAAGGAGCCGAACCCCACGGTGTTCCAGAAGACCCTGGCGCTCAGCGACTTTTATTTCGACGCGGACGACTGGGAATTTCCGCTTGGGCTGATCCAGATGTGCGCCACCTCGCACGGCGCGCAAATCCGCGGCGAGGCACCGTTACAGGCGCTGATGTCCCTGATGCCCGATGTCGCGTTTCGAAAAATGGCCGAGCACTCGATGGATTTTTGGCTGCAAAGCGAGGACCTGCCGCGCCCCGAGAACCGCGTCTTCTACGACGGCGACCGCGTGGTGCTGGACCTGCGCGAGAACAACATGGAAGCCCCGCGCCGGCTGCGCGCGAAGCTCGAGGCCCTGACGGTGCCTCTGGGCGCGTTCCCGAAACTGATCGATCGCGATTTGTATCTGGGCAAGGACATCCCGCTCGGCGGCACGGCGCATCAGGCCGGCACATGCCGTTTCGGCACCGATCCTGCGACCAGTGTGCTCGACCTGGACTGCAAAGCGCACGAACTCGACAATCTCTACGTGACCGACGCGAGTTTCTTTCCCTCGATCGGCGCGGTGAACCCGACGTTGACGATCATCGCCAACGCGTTGCGGGTCGCCGACCGGATCAAGGAGAGGCTCGGCGCGTGACGGCGATCGCGCGGATCAGCCGCGTCGTCGCCGATCTCGATCGGGCGGAAGCGTTTTACCAGGCCGCGATGATGTTTCGTCCGATCCGCCGCGCGCCCGTCGAGGACGCGGTTCTGGCGGCCCTCGGCACCGGCCCCGCCGAGGAGACCGTCCTGCGTCTCGGCTCCCAGGACATCGCCCTGGTGCGCTTCGCCAGTCTTGGCCGTCGCTATCCGCCCGACAGTCGCTCCAACGATCTTTGGTTTCAGCATCTGGCGATCGTCGTCAGCGACATGGACGCGGCTTACGCGCATTTGAGCGCTCTCGGCGGCTGGCAACCGATCAGCGAGCACGGCCCCGAAACCTTGCCGCCAGAGAACGAAGACGTGAGAGCCTTCAAGTTCCGCGATCCCGATGGCCATCCCCTGGAGCTGATCTGGTTTCCGCCCGGCGAGGGCCGTGACCTCTGGAGAAAAGCCACTTCGCTGGGCCCGTTCCTCGGTGTCGATCACAGCGCGCTCGCGGTCGCCTCGACATCCCGCGCGGTCGCGTTCTATCGCGCGCTTGGTTTCACAGTCAGCGCGCGCTCATTGAACCACGGTCCGGCGCAATCCCGGCTGGACGGGTTGGCAGACGCTAATGTCCAGGTCACCGGCCTGCGGCCCGCGACCGCCGAAGGTGCCGGCCTGGAACTTCTCGCCTACCGGCCGCCTGGGCGAACCAGCGATCTCCGTCCAAACGACATCGCGACGGACTGGGTGACCCTGACCGGCTCACCCGGCGCCTCGCCGACCGTCTTACGCGATCCCGACAGACATATGGTGGTGGTTCACGGCGAGGGCACGGCCGGCTCGCCCGCGTGAGGCCCGGCGACCTGAGTGGAACTCAACGGATGCAGCGCGAAATCAGACACCGGCAGTGTTCTCGGCGCCAGGATGATCAGGCCGAGACCGCCAACCAGCCCGAAATTCTTCAGGAAGTCCCAGAAATGCGCCAGGCCGTCGCCTTCCTTGAACCGCCAGAAATCGGGGAAGCGCCAGAACTGGTGAAACAGCACCGCCGTGATGACGCAGAACCCCGCCAGGATGAAGGCCGCGAGCCGGTCGTGCCATCCGGTAACGATACACACCGGCGTCACGAACTCGACCACGATGGAGGCCACCAGCATCGCCGGTTTGAATGGCAATCCGTCCGCCTGCTTCATCGCCGAATTCCAATTGAAGATCTTATCCAGCCCGCTGAACGGAAACAGCACCACCAGGCTGATGCGCAACAAAAGCGGTGCGTAATCGTTGATAAAGGTCATCGGTCTCGGATCCTCGTGAACATCGTTCGATCGGTCGAGGGCCACCGAAGGCCGGTCGACCGGCGGCGAAAGGAGACGGCGGCATGATGAGCGGAGCCGCCGACGTCGGGCGAAAGGAAACAAGCCATGGCTGAGCAACCCGGTCCACCACCCAACGTTCCCTACTGGCATCTTTGGACTGACGCCGATGGGGTCAGCCACCAGACGCAATGCGCGCTGACCGAGTTCGAGTTGAAAGGCATCGGCCCAGCGGCGCCGCAGTGGAACGACGAGCAGGATCGGTCGGAGGCGACCGTGGTGTTTACCGTGCAGCCCGTCGGCTGGATCGGCGAGTGGCACGAAAATCCGGCGCCGCAATGGATCGTCGTGCTGTCCGGCCGCTGGTGGATCGAATCGATGGACGGCACCCGCGTCGAGCAAGGTCCCGGCGAATTTTCCCTTGGCGAGGACCAGGGCTGCGCCGAGGTTGGCGGCCGCAAAGGCCATCGTTCCGGTACCATCGGCGATCAGCCCGCGGCGCTGATGACCGTGCGGCTGCATATCCCGCCAATCCACAAGCCCTGTCATATCCGTTAAATGGACGGGTTTGAGATCATCGATCATCGATCACCGATTCCGCGCGTATGGTGTCTCCACGTTGCGTCGACGGATTTCGCCTCGACGAGGACGGCAATGTCTGGACCAGCGCCGCCGACGGCGTGCACTGCGTTTCCCCCGAGCGCATGGAGCTCGGGCGGATCACGGTGCCATTCACGGTGTCTGATCTGACGTTTGGCGGGCGCAACAGATCGCGGCTGTTCATTTGCGCGTCGCACACGTTGTTTGCGATTTATACGAACCAACGCGGCGTTCAGAGACCGCGAGCCAGCGTTCAAATGATCGCCAGATCCTTCGCCTGCGTCTTCGGAAACACCTTTTCCAATTGCGCCGCGTCCAACCCGTATAACCGCTGCAACAACCCGCCCAACAGCACACGATAATCGGTCAGCACCGGATAGTCCCGATTTTGAAACAAATTCGCCTGCTCCACCCGAACCTGTTCGCCGACGACGCGGCCGCCTTTGACCCCGCCACCGAGCACCCAATAAACGCTGCCATGCCCGTGATCGGTGCCGCGGTTGCCGTTCTCGCGGAAGGTCCGGCCAAATTCCGAGATCACCACCACGACCGTGTCGTGCCAGGCGTCCGGGCCGATCTCATCGACGAATCCGGCAACCCCGCGCCCGAGTTCGGCCAGCCGATCCGCCAGATATCCCGTCGCGCCGCCCTGGTTCACATGCGTGTCCCAGCCTCCGACATCGACAAATCCCAGGTTGAACTGCTCTCGCATCAGCCGCCCGATCCGCCGCGCGGACAATTCATACCCCTTAGGCGAGACCGCGCCCCGGCTGGCGGCGACCATCTCTTCGGAGATGGAACGATACACGTCGTCGCGGACCTCGAACCCCTCGGCGACCGACGCGGCCAGCCGATGGCCTTTGTACATGCTCTGAATCAGCTTCGCCTGCCGATCGTCCACCCCCGGCTTGCCCACCGCGTTGATCGCGACATTCGGGATCGTCGCGCCGCCCTGGAACGTCAGCGGCAACTGAGCGGTGAAGGCAATCGGCGTGGGTTTGCTCAGCACGCTCGCCAGCCGCCCCATAAAGCCCGAGCGGTAATCGCGTGAGCCTTGGATGCCTTGCCCAAGTTCGATCGTGTCCTGCGTTTCGAAATGGCTACGGGTCACGTCGTCGGTGCCGGCGAACGGCACGAACACGATCTGCTTCCGCTGCCACAACGGATAGATCGTATCTTTCAACGAAGGATGCAGCGCCCAATCGCTGTCCAATGCCAACGCTGTGTTCGCCGCCTCCGCTGCCGGTCTCGGCACCGCCAGAGTCGGCCGCGACTGATAATAGAAATCGCTCGACACCGGGATCACGACATTGGCCGCGTCATAAGCCCCGCGCAGAAACACCACCAGCAACCGAGTATCAGCCTGTGGGGCAGCCCACACGCGCCCCGATACGGTGATCGCGGCGGCGGCGCTCAGCAGGTCGCGACGACGCATCGTTGTGCCTCCGTTCAGTACATGAATTCAGGACTGCACAGGAACAGGATGTTCCAGTCCTGCGGCGAGACCGCCTGGTCCAGCGCCGCGGCCGTCGCCGGGCCCAAATTCCGGCGCAGACCCGAGAAATACAGCGCGTTCATTAACCGCGGGAACGCCGGATGATCGACGGCGTTCGGTTCGGCCGGCTTGAACAGCCCCGCCGACCCAGACCCAATCTGCCGAGCGATCTCAAACCTGACCGCCAACTGTCCTGGGCCGTTCCAGGCCGTCGAATTCATCGAGTACCCGTCGGGCGTATCGTGGTTATAGATGCCCTCGGCCATGCGGTTCAGCCAGCCCTGGATCGGCGCGGTATTGAGGATCGGCTTGTCGTCGTAAGCGAGGCGCACGGCCGACAGCACGTAATGCACCGGGTCCTTGAACTTCTCGCCCGTCGAGGCGGCGAATTCCGGTGAGCGGAACAGCGTCGAGAGCACCGCCGCGATGTCCCCATCGGTCCGCTGAAAGGTCTGCGTCATCCGATCCACCAGCGCCGGCGGCGGATTGTCCGACACGAAGAACGTCGCGATCTCCCGCGAGACATGCCGCGCGGTCGCCGGCTCGCGCGCCAGGATATCCAGGACTTCATTGATCTCGGGCATCCCCGCGCCTTTGATCGTGTGACCGAGGAAGACTTTGTCGCCGTGGTCGTGACGGGCCGGATTGAACTCGAACAGCCCGTCGCGTACCAGTTGCGCCTGCATCGCGAGCGTCAATTTCGGGTTGTCCGGATTAGGATCGATCCCAAGCCCGGTCAGGCACCGCGCCAGTTCCTGCACATCCTGCTGGGTATAGTTGGAGCCCACGCCCATCGTGTGCAGCTCCATGATCTCCCGCGCGTAGTTCTCGTTGATGTGACCAGCCGCGTTCGCCGCGTTATCCAGATAACGGAGCATCGCCGGGTCACGCACTGTCGCCCCCAGCAAATCGCGAAACCGGCCGAGTGCGTTCGGCCGAATGGCGCGGTCCTCGTAATCCGCGACCATCGTCCGAATGTCCGCCTTGTACTGATGCACGTTGAAGTGATTGAACCAGAACCACGTCATCTGCTCCCGCAACTGGGCCGGCGAATAAAGATCGCGCAGAATCTCCCGCGCCGCGCCCTGTCGCGCCAGGTCGTTCATCGCCTGTTGATTGGCCTGCTGCGCCGCTTTCTTCGCATCGACGTCCGTGATCTGGTTCGCCACCTTGTTGCGCGCCGCCATGTCCGCCACCAGAGCGACCATCGGCTGCTTCGAAATCGTCATCGCGTCGATTTGCGCCTGCACCGCCGGCGGCAAGCGGTCCGCCGCGGTCGGGTGCAGTTGCCAATCGAGCCACTTCCTGGCCCCCATCGCCCGTAACTTCGTCAGCGAGGACTCGTTGGCGCCCCAGGTGACGCGGTTCAGCAAATCGATATCCGTTATCTCCCGGGCCGGCGCGGCCTTGTGCGCGTCCGGCGTGGAGGCGCTCGCCCGTACCGAAACGAGAAGCAGAAGCCCAACAGAGACGAGTTTGGGCGAAACCATGCGACCATCCGCTCATAATTGCGTGTCCAAAGCATGGCGATCCTAGCGGATTTGCCTTGCTGTTTGGGTTACAAGGGCCTTATCCGAGAGGCAACCACGGATTGCCTTTGGATTGTTGACCACTCCCCGCCCGGATCAAGAAATGGCAGGGCCGGGAGCGGCGTACATCGGTATTCCGGAGATGTATTGGCGGTACGGACCAGTTTTGGCGATTGCGCGAGACAGAAACTTGCTCTAGCGGATGCTATCCGAAACCGCTGGAGACCTGAGTGCCAAGCGTCTTGATCAGAAACGTCGATGAGGCGCTTCACATGCGCTTAAAGGCCAGCGCGGCGGCTCATCGACGATCTCTTGAGGAAGAGGCGCGTGAGTTGCTGCGAACGGCAGTGGCCCGCCAGCAGGCCCCACCGAGAGAAAACCTCGCCGCGTTGGCTCGAAGACTGTTCGGCGCCGAGCATGGTGTCGATCTCGATATCCCGTCTCGCGATTCTGAACCCCAGCGCGATCCGCCGGATTTCTCCGGGCCAGAATATGATCTGCCCGAACGATTGTGATCCTCCTCGACACAAACGTCATTTCGGAAGCCGCGAAAGTGGAGCCAAATCAAGCGGTCGCCACTTATTTGGCGAGCCTGGACCCCGATGAGGTATTCACCGCCGCGATTTGCGAAGCCGAGATCAGATACGGTCTCGCCCGCATGCCAAACGGCCGAAAACGGGACGAACTCACCGCGCGCATGGCGAGTTTCTTCGAGATAGGGTTTCAGGATCAGGTTTTGCCGTTCGATCGCATTTGTGCCGCGCTTTATGGGGAAATTCGAGATGCCCACGAAGCAGCCGGCAAACCGATCTCGGCCATCGATGCCATGATCGCGGCCACCGCCCGGGCTTATGGCGCGCAAGCGATCGCCACACGGAACACAAGGGATTTTTCCAATTGCGGTGTGACGCTGGTTGACCCCTGGCTGACGCCCTGATCACCGACGATAGCCGGCCGCCCAACCTTGCGCGCACACGCCACGCGCCGTTATGACAAACCTCCCGCGATGATCCCGGAGATCGATCCCCATGGCTGCTTCCGCTGACGGGGGCTTCCCCCGGCGGTCATGGCCTCTGATCTGAACCGGACGCCCAGGCGTGCTCGAAACCAGTGCCTCCGATCATGCGGTGCATAAACCGCGCATCCTGGCCATCGCCAACCAGAAGGGGGGCGTGGGCAAGACGACCACGGCCGTCAACCTGACGGCCGCGCTCGCCGCCGCCGGCGTGCCGGTGCTGCTGATCGACTTCGACCCGCAGGGCAACGCCTCCACCGGCTTCGGCATCGCGGCGCAGGATCGCGGGCGCGGCAGCTACCAGCTTATCGACGAGGGTACGCCGAACGACCTGGAAACCTATAAGACCCGATACGACCACCTGTGGCTGATCCCGGCCAGCCCCGACCTGGTCGGCGCCGAGGTGGAACTCGCCGGGAAGGACCGCCGGGAATTCCGCCTGCGCGACGCTCTGGCGGAATGGCGGGCGGCAGCGCCGTTCCGTTACATCATCATCGATTGCCCGCCCAGTCTGGGGCTATTGACGTTGAACGCGCTGGTAGCGGCGGATGGGGTGCTGGTGCCGCTGCAATGCGAGTTCTATGCGCTGGAAGGCATCAGCGGCCTGACCCGCACGATCGAGACGGTGCGCCGTCGCCTCAACCCCACTCTGCGTCTGGGTGGCGTGGTGCTGACCATGTATGATAAGCGCAACAATCTGTCGGATCTGGTCGCCGACGACGCACGGGGGTTCTTTGGGGAGTGGGTGTACGAAACAGTGATCCCGCGCAACGTTCGCCTGTCGGAAGCGCCGAGCCATGGTGTCCCGGTGTTTGAGTACGACGCCAGATCGGCGGGTGCCCTGGCCTACACGCAACTGGCCGAGGAACTGCTGCGCCGCGACACCACGCCGGTGACCGCGCCATGAACGCCAAGGCGACGCCACCCAGGCTCGGTCGCGGCCTCGCCGCGTTGTTTGGGGAGATGCCGACAAGAAGCGGCACCGAAGGGGCGATCGACGACATTCGACGGTTGCCGATCGACCTGCTCGATCCCAATCCGTTCCAGCCTCGAATGAATTTCGACGAGGAGATGTTGCACGACCTGGCTGAGTCGATCCGGACGCAGGGCATATTGCAACCGATCCTGGTGCGGCCGCACCCGGATGTTCCGGCGCGGTTCCAGATCATCGCGGGGGAACGGCGCTGGCGTGCCGCGGGAATGTCCGGGCTGCATGAAATCCCGGTGATTTGCCGCGAACTGAGCGACGTCGAGTCCGCCGCCGCCGCGCTGATCGAGAACCTGCAGCGCGAGAACTTAAACCCGATCGAAGAGGCCGAAGGCTACCAGCGGTTGATCCAGAATTTCGGCCTGACGCATGAGGCTTTAGGCACCGCGGTCAGCAAGTCCCGAGCGCATGTCGGGAATATCATGCGGTTGCTGACGCTGCCGGAGTCGGTTCGCGACGAGGTTCGCAAGGGCGCGCTGTCCCTGGGTCACGCCCGCGCCATGCTGACCTTGCCCGATCCGGCGCGGATCGTTGCGGATGTCGTGAAGAAGGGCCTTTCGGTGCGGCAGACCGAGCGGCTGGTGCAGCGCATGTTGACCGAGAAGGCGCCGCCAAAACCCGCGCCTGATACAGAGCGGGTCGAGCACGATCTGGCGGCCCAGATTGGCTACCGCGTGAAGGTATCAGCGTCGCCTCGTGGCGATGGCACGTTGACGATCTGGTTCAACGATTTGTTCCAGTTGGACGACCTGATCGCCCGGCTGACAGGGACGGGCGAGGAGTCATCGAAGGACGAGGGCTGAGGAACCCACCCCTCGAAAATCGCCTCCGGTTCGGCCATAATCCTGGCATGGACCAGATCGCCCCCCGCCTCAGTCCGGAAAAATTCCGCGACCCGTTCGCCACCGCCAAAGGCGAAACCCGCGCGACCGTCGCGTTACACAGCCTCGACACGCTATGGTTCAACACCGGCACGCTGTGCAATCTGACCTGCGCCAACTGCTACATCGAGTCGTCACCGCGCAACGACCGGCTGGCGTGGCTCGGCATCGACGAGGTCCGTGCCTATCTCGACGAGATCGCCCGCGACAAACTGCCAACCCGCCTGATCGGTTTCACCGGCGGCGAGCCCTTCATGAACCGCGACATCATCGCGATGTTGAGCGAGGTGCTGTCGCGCGGCCTGCACGCCCTCGTGCTAACAAACGCGATGAAGCCGCTGCGCAAACTACGCGTCGCGCTGCTGGAATTGAAGGACCAGCACGGCGACCGGCTGACGATCCGCGTCTCCCTCGACCACCACACAACCCAAATCCACGAAGCCGAGCGGGGCCGCCGCTCCTGGGCTCCCACCATCGACGGTCTCGTCTGGCTGGCGCGCAACGGGTTCCGGCTCGACGTCGCCGGCCGCCGTTTCACCACCGAGACTGAAGACCAGCTTCGCGCCGGCTACGCCCGGTTGTTCGCCGAACTGGACCTTCCGGTGGACGCGCATGACCCGGTGCGGCTGATGCTGTTCCCGGAGATGGACCCTGGCCGCGACGTGCCGGAAATTACCACGGCGTGCTGGGGCATCCTGCATAAGTCCCCCAATGACGTGATGTGCGCCTCGGCGCGCATGGTAGTGAAGCGCAAGGACGCCGAAGCGCCCGCGGTATTGGCCTGCACGTTGATCCCGTACGATCGGCGCTTCGAACTCGGCCGCACGCTCGCCGAAGCCTCCGGGCCTGTCTCGTTGAACCACCCTTACTGCGCGTCTTTCTGCGTATTGGGCGGCGCGTCCTGCAGCCGTTGAACACACGGCGCCGCTAGCGCCGCCGCCTCCAGACACCGGCCAAGCGCGCCGCTGAACCGAGCCGCGCCATCCGGATTGAGATGCGCGAACCCGTCGCCGAAATACGCGTCCGGCCAATACGGCATGACGTCACCCACGACCCGGAACCCCGGATAACGCGCCTCATACCCGGCGAGCCAGGCACGAAAGCCGGCACGGACCGCTGGGGGAATCTGGCGGTACGTGGCGTCGTTCATCGGCACCGCGATAAACACCGCGGGAATGCCTCGCGCGTCCAGTTGTTGAAGGATCCGATTGAAGTACCATTCCAGCACCGGCAGCGGACGGAATGCACGCATGTGGCCTTCGGCCGCCACCACGTCCGAGCCGGACGCGGTGCCGAAAAAATACTGCCCATGCGCGGCGAGGGTGGTGTCCAGGATTTGCCGATTGCGCGGCCATCGCAGCAACAGGCCGCCCTTCATCAGGCTGCTGAAATACAGCGAGGGGAACCGCGCTCGGACCATCTGGTCGCGCAGCCACGACGGCAATCCGTCGGTATGGCGCAACTCGTAAACCGACTCATCGCCAAGTTCGTGCGACACGCGCCGCAAGGTCGCGATTTCCGCGCCATCGAGAAAGCCGAAATGCGCCGTTCTTTCCCAGAACAAATCCGGCTCGGTGAAATGCACCGCGTCGAGCGACAGGATCACCCGCTCCGGCGGCTCCGGACAGCGCAAAGCCCGGGTCAGCGCCGCCAATGCCTCGATCGGCTCGCCGCCCCCGACCGCAAGGTTCGCCGCCGGAACGGGCCAGCGGGCGGGCATCATCGCGACGGCGGCGCGCGAGTCGCCAAGGATCAGGGTGTTCCCGAGGTCGCATTCCGCCAGCATGATCTCCTTGGCGCGCCATGCCGGATACTCGGGATCGAGGAATGCCATCGGCATCGCGACGACCCACAGCCACGCCAAGCCGAACAGGACGACGAAGCCGCCCGCGGTCAGCGCCAGAAACGCTCCTGGAGACAAAGGCTGCCGGGTCCAGGCGACGCGGGCCGGGGCGGTGTCCGCCGGCACCTCCGTCGCGCCCGCGGGATACCGCAGGCGATGATGTGGATGATCCGGCCCGTAGTGGTAGGGAGTTTGCCGTGTCATGCGTCGAAAAGGCGCCTTCTCCGTCAGAGAGGGCCGCAGTGTGCGCTGAAACTGACGAATGAAGCCTTAACGCGGCCGCCATGCGGAGACGTGTCTTGCCCGTGGAACCTGCCGATGGCATTGCCGGATCGCCACACAGCGCCATGTCGAGCCGCGCGTCGGTGCGACGCACGGATATGACAGCGGACGACAACGACGGAGAGTTTGGCCATGCGCATCATCCCAACCCCCCATTCACTGGGCGCGCGGATCGAACAGATCGACCTGAACGAGCCTCTGTCCGACGCTGATTTCCGCGGCATTCTTCGCGCGTTGGGCGAATACGGCGTGCTGTGCTTCCCCAATCAGGACCTGACGCCGGACACGCAGGCCGCGTTCGGCCGCCGCTTCGGCGAGCCCGAGGTCAACGTCGCCGCCGCCGCGTTCCATGAACCCGGTCACCTCGAAATGATGATCCTGTCGAACATGAAACAGGACGGGCGGCCGTTAGGGCTGCACGACGCCGGTCAGGACTGGCACACCGACATGTCCTATTCGAAGGACATCGCGATCGCCAACATCCTGCACGCGCGCCACGTGCCGGCGCGACACGGGAAACCGCTGGGAGAGACGCAGTTCCGCGACATGCATCTCGCGTATGAGGAATTGCCAGACTCGCTGAAAATCCAACTCGCCGGCCGCACCGCGACACACGATTTCAACAAGTACTGGGAGTTGGCTCTGCAACGTCCCGGCACCGGGCGCAAACCGTTGACCGAGAAACAGCGCCGCGAGAAGCCCCCTGTCTCACAGCCGATCTTTCGCGCGCATCCGATCACCGGACGTAAGGTGCTGTATGCCAATCCCGGCTATACCGTGTCGATCGACGGGATGGATCGGGCGGAGAGCGACGGCATCCTGGATTTTTTGTTCCGCCATCAGACCCGCGCCGACTTTTTCCACGCGCATCGATGGGCGGTGGGCGACGTGCTGATGTGGGACAATATCGGCACCGTACACAACGCGGTCGCCGACTACACTTCCGACGAGCCGCGCTACATGCGCCGGCTGCAGATCATGGCGACGCTGGATTACGCCGCGCTGGTGGGATGACCGACCGCAGCGCGCCGCTCAGGCGTGTCCGGCGGCGTCCGACAGCAGCAACGGATCGTCGACGTGTAGCTTGGCGAACGCCCGCCGCCATTTGGTGTCGTGATCGGCGTCGAACAGCAACGACTCATCCGGCGGTCCGGACAGCCAGGCGTTCTGCTGGATTTCCTGGTCCAGTTGTCCAGGCCCCCAGCCGGCATAACCGAGAGCGAGCACGCACTCGCGCGGGCCGCCACCCTCGGCGATCGCCTGCAGCACGTCGAGGCTGGCTGTCAGCGCGAGTTCCTCATCGACCCGCAGACTGCCTTCGCCGGTCCAGTCGTTGGTGTGCAGCACGAAGCCGCGCGCGTTCTCGACCGGGCCGCCGGCGCAAAGACGGATCTGGCGCGCGGGCGGATGCGGCGCGACTTTCAGTTGCTTCAGCAGATCCTCGAACGTTGGTTTCACGACGGGGCGGTTGACGACAAGGCCCATGGCGCCTTCCGGCGTGTGAGCACACAAATAGATAACGCTTTGCGAAAAGCGCGGATCAGCCATCGCGGGCATCGCGATCAACAGTTGCCCCGTCAGGAATCCTTCGGGAGCGGGTGCTACGGGTTTACGTCTGGCCATCCCATAAATGTGGTCGCTTCCCCGGTTGCTCGCAACGTTTTTTGTGCACCGCGGGTCAGGAATGGAACGGCCGCGGGAGAAGGCGATGCGGGCAATGGCACAGAACACGCGTCGGTGTCAGGAATGAAGCTCCCGGCATTCCCTCGTTCCCAGGCCCATCGTTCCAAAAGGCGGCCCATCGTTGACCTGGTGAGGCCTCACGCCTAGCGTGGCGCCCTCTTTGACAACCGAGGAACCGTCCCAATGGCGAATAAACTCAAAACGCGTCTCGACGCTGGCAAGGCCTGCGTGAATGGCTGGCTGGCGATCCCCTCCGGCTTTTCGGCCGAAGTGATGGCGGGCTGTGGCTGGGACAGCGTGACCGTGGACATGCAGCATGGCGTGCAGGACTACCAGTCGATGGTGCAGTGCTTCCAGGCCATGGACAAGCACCCGATCACCCCGCTGGTGCGCGTGCCGTGGAACGAGCCGGGGATCATCGGCAAGGCGCTGGACGGTGGCGCCTGGGGCATCATCTGTCCGATGGTGAACAACGCGGCCGAGGCGAAGGCTCTGGCCAACGCCGCCCTGTATCCGCCGATCGGCAAGCGCAGCAATGGCCCGATCCGCGCGGCGGCCTACGGTGTGGCCAGCAGCTATCAGTCCACCGCGAATTCCGAGGTTCTGGTCATCCCGATGATCGAAACCCAGGAAGGCATCGACAACATCGACGAAATCCTCAGCGTGCCCGGGATCAGCGGCATTTACATCGGCCCGTCCGACATGGGCCTGTCGCTCGGCATGATCCCGATCCTGGATCGCGAGGAACCGGTCATCCTCAAGATTTATGAGAAGCTGGTCGCGTCGTGCAAAAAGCATGGCAAGTTCGCGGGCCTGCACAATGCATCCGCGAGCTACGCGGCGCGGATGATCGGCATGGGCTTCCAGCTTTGCACGATCCAGAATGACTCTGGATTGATGGCGAAAGCGGCGAAGGAAGCCATCACGCAGTTCCGCAAGGAAGGCGGCGACGCGGCGGGATAAGGCGACGCTTCCATCGGATGGCTTGGCTCGACCGGGCCGTTCGATCCAACAACCTGATGCCAGATGGCCCGGTTCAGGCTGGCATGACGGAAGAAGGACCAACCCATGGCACCGCCGCCTGTCATTCGTTTGAACCCGGACGACAACGTCGTGATCGCTCGCATCACGTTGTTGCCGGGCACCCCGCTTGGCGACAACGCGGCGGCGACGCAGCGGATCCCCGCTGGGCATAAGGCGGCGGTACGGCCGATCGCGAAGGGTGAGGCGATTCGCCGCTACGGCCAGATCATCGGGTTCGCGTCCCAGGATATCGGCCTCGGGCAGCACGTGCATGTGCAGAACTGCGAAATGGGTGATTTCGCCAAGGACTACGCTTACGGCGTCGATGCGAAGGACACGGCTTACTTCAATCCCCCGGCGACCTTTCAGGGCATTCGCCGTCCCGACGGCAAGGTCGCGACACGCAATTACATCGGCATTCTGACGAGCGTGAATTGTTCCGCGCATGTCGCCGGTCTCGTCGCCAACATGTTCCAGCGCAATCCGTTCACCGGCGACGATCCGCTGGCGGATTATCCTCATGTCGATGGCGTGGTCGCGCTGACTCATAAGACCGGCTGCGGCATGACGCAGGATGAGCCATTGCGCGTGTTACGACGCACCTTGGCCGGTTACGCGCGGCACCCGAATTTCTCCCATGTGATCGTTCTGGGCCTCGGCTGCGAGGTCAACCAGATCGGTGGACTGATGCAAGAGCAACGACTGGCCGGCCGTCTGCGCTCGCTGGACATCCAAACTGTCGGGGGCACCAGGAAAACCGTCGCCGCCGGCATTGATTTCGTCCGTGAAGTGCTGGCCGAATCAAATACCGCCCGGCGGGAGACGGTGCCGGTCAGCGCGCTGACCGTGGCGCTGCAATGCGGCGGTTCGGACGGTTATTCCGGCGTTTCCGCCAACCCGGCGCTGGGTTACGCCAGCGATCTGGTCGTGCGCAACGGCGGCTCGGTCATCCTGTCGGAAACGCCGGAGACGTACGGCGCCGAGCATCTGCTGACCCGCCGCGCGGTGTCGCGGGAGGTGGGCGAGAAACTCGTCGGCCTGATGCATTGGTGGGAAGACTACACGAAACGAGAAAACGCCGAGATGAACGCCAATCCCTCGCCGGGCAACAAGGCTGGAGGATTGACCACGATTTTGGAAAAGTCGCTCGGCGCGATGGCGAAGGCGGGCAGCACCAATCTCGTCGATGTCGTGCAGTACGCGGAAGAAGTCGCGGCGCGCGGGTTCGTGTTCATGGACACGCCGGGGTACGACCCCGTCTCGGCGACCGGTCAGGTGGCGGGCGGTGCCAACGTCATCGCCTTCACCACCGGCCGCG
>PLSZ01000266.1 GCA_003164305.1 Acetobacteraceae bacterium | reverse complement strand
TCGCGCCCGCGATCGCGGGCGCGACCGGTATCGCCATCGGGAGAAGCATGGCCACCACGGCGCCGCACAGGCGCGCGAGGTTCTTGCCCGCTTTCGATTTGGATCGCGATATCGTCATGATGATGATTCCTGAAGTTCTTTTGCCGAGGGGCCCTGGCAGGTGCGATGCAAGCCATCGGCCAACTCCAATTTTCGTGTAAAATCAATTGTTTACTGCAGCACTCTTTCAAAATGTCGGTGATGGTGTAAGTTTTTCTGACACTTCGACGCAACCGGTCATGCGCATTTTGCGTGCATTTTTTACGACGATCGCTGGGCTGAGTATATTGTAAGCACTGCAAGGCTCTATTTTAGTCAGCCCGTGACAATCTCTTCGCGGGCAGCCCCATCCAGCGCGGATTGAGCAAGACTCGCCTCTGGCACGGAAATGGCAATGGACCACGCAGGGAGGGCCGTCCGCCGAACGAGGACGCCTCAACAATGACCGCGACCATCGCTCAACCCCAGGTTTTCCGGGTTTCCGCCGCGCGTTTGATGCGCAAGCCGAGTTCCGCCGTGCTGATGGGCGTTGGGCTGGCCTTGCCGGCGCTATGTTTCCTGGCGCTGTTCCTGATGATCCCGGCCGTGCGCCTGATCGCGGCGGGGTTTCTGACACAGGATTCCCGAGGCGCTCTGGGCGGGCCGGTGACGCTGTCGCACTTCACGCATTTCTTTGCGACGGCGCTGTATTCGCATGTGCTGGTCGTCACTTTGCGCATCAGCCTGTGGACGGCCGCGTTGGCCGCGGTACTGGGCTATCCGGTGGCGATGGTGATGACGCGGTCGCACCCGGCGATCACGCGCATCGTGACATTCATTACGATCGCGCCGCTGATCGTCAGCGTCGTCGTCCGCAGTTACGGCTGGCAATTAATCCTGGGCAATGGCCCCGCCGGATTGCTGAACTACGTGCTGCTGTCCACGGGAGTCATTCAAACGCCGTTGCGTCTGCTGTATTCGGAGACCGCTGTCGTTATCGGGTCGTTGCACGTGTTTCTGCCGATGATGGTGCTGCCGTTGGCCTCGGCTCTGGGGCGCATCGAACCGCATCTGGAGGAAGCCGCGCGGACCCTCGGCATGCCCGCCTGGCGGGTGTTCCACCGGATCACGCTGCCATTGAGTCTGCCTGGGCTGGCGGTTGGATTCACCCTGGTATTTTCGCTGACCGCCGGGTCATTCGTGACGCCGGCGATGCTCGGCGGCACCAACGCCCAGATGCTGGGGAACCTGATCGACCAGCAAATCACCGCCGTCTATGACTGGCCTTTTGGCGCGACCATCGCCACGGTGCTGGTCGCGATCGTTGTCAGTGTGAACCTGTTCTCCATGCGAGTGCTGGACGGCAAACGGCGCGCCTCCGCATGAGCGCGCGACTGACCGGCGGCATGGCCTGGCTGTTTTATCCGCTGACCGCGGCGACGATGCTGTTCGTGCTGGCGCCTCTGGCGGTGATCGTCGCGATGTCGGTCTCCGCCAACGCCTTCGCCGCCTTCCCGCCGCGCGGCTTTACGCTCGCGTGGTATGGCCGCGTGCTGGCCGATCCGGATTTTCTTTCCTCGTTAAGTTTCAGCGCGATGCTGGCGGCGGCCGCGACCGCGGGAGCATTGCTGTTCGGACTGCCGGCCGCCTTCGCGCTGACCCGTTGCGCGGTGCCCGGACGCGAGGCGTTGCGCGTGATCCTGCTGTCGCCATTGATCTTTCCCGTGCTGGTCGTCGGCGTCGCGTTGTTACGACTGTTTTCCGACTGGAACTCCAACAGCGCGCCGTTCAATTTGCTGATCGGGCATATCCTGGTGACGACGCCGTATGTCGTGCGCACCGTCACCGCCAGCCTGCTGTTGGCCGACCTGTCGCTGGAGGAAGCGGCGCGCACGCTTGGCGCCGGTTGGTTTCGGGTGTTTCGCCGGGTGACGCTGCCGCAAATCGCCCCGGGAGTCGCGGCCGGGACATTGTTCGCGTTCATGGTCTCATTCGACAATTATCCGATTTCCATGTGGCTGGCGGACGCGCAATACGTGCCGATGCCGATGCTGATTTACCGCCAGGTGGCGAGCATCTTCACTCCCGCGGTGCCGGCGACATCGACGTTGATGATCCTGTTCGCCTTCGTTGTCGTTGTTTTGATGGAACGGCTGGCCGGCCTGCGCCGCGCCATGGCCATGTGAGAAGGAAAATACGCATGCGACGTCGGCAAGTACTGGGCGCGGCGCTGCCCTTGGTGTTCATTCGCGGCGCGACGGCGGCTCCGCGGTCGATCCAGGTCGGCATCTACACCGCGCAGCAGGGCGAGTATGTGCGCAAGCAGATCATTCCGAAGTTCGAGACCGATTTCGACTGCAAGGTGTTCACCACCGAGGGCGTCACTCTCACGCAGATCGCCGCGTTGCGCGCGACACGGGAAAACCCGCGCTACAGCGTCATGTTCATGGACGACATCGGTGTCGAATTGTCGAAACGGGAGGGTCTGATCGATCCGCTTCCGGCGGATAAACTCCCCAATCTGCCGGGCGTGTTGCCACGCTTCATGTTCTACGACGGCTATGGCGCGGCCTTCGCGATTTCCACCGGCGGGATCGTTTACAACCCGCAGGTGACCAAGCCGCTGGCGTCGTACGCCGAACTGTGGGAACCGCGATTTAAACAAAAATTTCTGATGACGACGCCGAAGTTCACGCAGAGCCTGTATCTGCTGATCGCGGCGGCAAGCCTGATCACCGGCAAGCCATTGAAGGAAGCGCAGTACGAAATCGACAGCGTCTGGCCGAAGATGGCGGAGTTGAAACCCAATGTCGTCAGCACTTATGAAAATCCATCACAGGTGATGATGGTGGCCCAAGGCCAGGTCGAACTCGCCGGCATCGAATATTCGAAAAACCTTTTCCCTTACACGGTACAAGGCGCGCCGCTGGACATGTGCTTCCCGAAGGAGGGCACGTTCGCCGGCGTCAATTGCCTGACTTTCGTTAAGGGCGGACCGGAACCCGACCTCGCGGCGGCGTTCATCAACCGGATGCTGGAACCGGCGGTGCAGCAGGGACTCGCCGCCGCGACACTGACATCGCCGTCGGTGAAAGGCGCGACGTTCGCGCCCGACATCGCGAAATACATCGCGTATCCGGAATCGAAAATGAACGAGATGGGTTTGTTCACCGCCGACTGGACCTTCATCAATCCGAAACGCCCGGCATGGTTGGAGAAGTATAATCAGGTGTTCGGGAGCTGAGAGGTGGACGCCCAGGTCGCGGCGCCGCGAACGCGATCGACCACCGTCAGGCTGGCCGAACTGAGTAAACGTTACGGCACGCAACTGGCGGTGGACTCGCTGACACTGACGATCAAGCCGGGCAGCATGGTGGCGCTGCTCGGGCCGAGTGGATGCGGCAAAACCACCTGCCTGCGGATGATCGCCGGCCTGGTGCGGCCGACCTCCGGCGATATTTATGTCGATGAGAAATGGATCACCAATACACCGGTGCATAAGCGCAACATCGGCATGCTGTTTCAGAATTACGCGTTGTTCCCGCACATGACCGTGGCGGAAAATGTCGCGTTTGGGTTGGAGGCGCGCCGGCTGCCGAAGGCGGAGACCACGGCGCGGGTGGCGGGCGCGTTGCAACTGGTGCAGCTCGGCGGTTACGCGGACCGGGTCCCGGCGCAATTGTCGGGCGGCCAGCAACAGCGCGTGGCACTGGCGCGGTGCCTGGTGGTGGAGCCGGCTTTGCTGCTGCTGGACGAACCCCTGGGCGCGCTGGACAAAAGCCTGCGCGAGAGCATGCAGGTGGAGTTGCGCGCGCTGCAACAACGGCTCGGCATCACCACGATCATGGTGACGCACGATCAGGATGAGGCGCTGACCTTGTCGGATCAGATCGCGATCATGCGGGGTGGCCGTCTGGAACAACTGGGGTCGCCGTCGGAGGTTTATCAGGCCCCGGCTTCGCGTTTCGTCGCGGGGTTCATTGGCGTATCGAACTTCTTTCGCGGCCGTGTCGATCGGCGGGACGGTCAGACTGGGCGCGTAACGACCACGACGGGACCGGTGCTGACCGTCGCCGATTGCCCGCCTGGGCGCGATGAGGTCACCGTCGCCGTGCGCCCGGAGGCCATCGTCATCGAAGCGGGTTCGCTGGCCAATGCGCCAAACAGCGTCGCGGGTGTCGTCGAGCAGGTAGTTTATCGCGGTTTCATCAGTCACATTTATGTGCGGATGGCCAATGACGAAACCTTGATCGTCTTCCAATCCAATGGTCCGCCGCCTCCTGGGCCTGGCAATCCGGTGGTGGCCCGCTGGGACGCGAAAAGCAATCGCGTGGTGCACGACGAGGAAACCGCGACGGCTTGCGCACAGGCGAAGTCTCTCCCATAGAGTGGGCCCTCGGCTCGGGAGAAAACGGAATGACCAAGGGATATCGGGGCGCCGCTCTGGGCGCGCTGTTGCTCGGCCTGTCGATATCGGCGGCCAACGCGGAAACGCCAGGTATCACGGATACCGAAATCAAGATCGGCCAGAACGCGCCATTCAGCGGGCCGGCCAGCGCTTATGGCCAGATTTCCACCGCCGAAACCGACTACTTCAAGATGATCAACGATCAGGGCGGCATCAACGGCCGCAAGATCACTCTGATCGCGTTCGATGACAGCTACAGCCCGCCGAAAACGATCGAGGTGGTGCGTCGGCTGATCGAGCAGGAACAGGTTGCCATCCTGTTTCAGACCCTCGGCACCGCGCCAAACACGGCGATCCGCAAATATGTCAATCAGAAGAAAGTCCCGGACATCTGGCTGGGCTCGGGCGCGTCCGAGTTCGTGACAAACATCAAGGATTTCCCCTGGAGCATCCCGTTTCAGCCGAGCTACCGGCTGGAAGGTCAGATGTACGCGAAGTTCATTCTGGCCACGAAACCGGACGCGAAGATCGGCGTGTTGTATCAGAACGACGATCTCGGGCGCGACTACGTCGCCGGCCTGAAGGACGGGCTCGGCGACAAGTACGACAAGATGGTTGTGAAGAGCGTTTCCTATGAGATCACCGACCCGACCATCAACTCGCAGATCCAGGACCTGAAGGCGGCCGGCGCGGACGTACTGTACGACGCGAGCACGCCCAAGTTCGCCGCCATGTCGATCCGCGCGGTGGCCGACATCGACTGGCATCCGCTGCACATCATCGATTCCAACGGTTCGCAGGTGAAGCCGGCGCTGACGGGCGGCGGGTTGGATAAGTCGGTGGGTGTGGTGACCGCGCTGTATCTGAAGGACCCGACCGATCCGGCCTGGAATGACGATCCCGGAATGAAGGAATACCAGGCCTGGCGCGCGAAATATGCCCCCGAGAGCGACCCGGCCAATCCCATCTGGGCTTATGGCTACACGATGGCGCAGGCTCTGGTCGTGGTGCTGAAGCAGGCCGGCAAAGACCTGACGCGTGAGAGCATCATGCAGGCGGCGACCAATCTGCCGGAAACGACGATTCTGCCGATGGTGCTGCCAGGCATTAAAATCAGCACCTCGCCGAACGATTACCGCGCGATGAAGGGGGTGCGCCTGGCGCGCTTCGACGGGACGATGTACAAGTTGTTGCCGGAGTAACAATCATGGCTGGCGATTCGAAGAATGCGTACCCTGGCCTCGCTTATCGTAACGAGACCGACCTGAAGGCGTGGCTGGCGAAACGACCGGCGGAAGCGGCGCTGGAGCCCGATCTGCCGATCATCGATCCGCACCACCACTTCTGGGACACGCCGCAACGCGGCCGGTATTTCCTGCCGGAACTGCTGGAGGATATCGGCGGCGGGCATAACATCGTCTCGACCGTGTTTCTCGAGTGCCAGTCGATGTATCGCAAGGACGGCCCGCGCGAGATGGCGCCGGTTGGAGAGGTCGAGTTCGTCAACGGCATCTCGGCGATGAGCGCGTCCGGCGGTTACGGACCCTGCCGCGTCGCCGAGGCGATCATCGGCCACGCCGACGTGACGCTCGGCGCCCGCGTGCGCGACGTGCTGGAAGCCCAGTTGAAGGTGGGCGGCGGACGGTTCCGCGGTATTCGTTACGGTGTGTCATGGGACGGCAGCGACGCGATCGGCAAATTCGTCTCCCGTTTCGTGCCGCCCGGGATCGTGCGCGACGCGACGTTCCGGCAGGGGTTCGCGCAACTGGCGCCGCTCGGTCTCAGCTTCGAATCGTGGCAGTATCATCCGCAACTACCCGACGCGATCGACCTGGCGCGCGCGTTTCCGGACACCACGATTATCCTCAACCATGTCGGCGGCGTGCTCGGGGTCGGGCCGTATTCGGGACGGCGTCAGGAGATTCTCGCCGGCTGGCGCAAGGACATCAACGAACTGGCGCAATGCCCGAACGTCAACGTGAAGCTTGGCGGCATCGGCATGACGTCATTCGGCTTCGACTTCCACGAGCGCGACGTGCCGCCGTCGTCGGAGGAACTGGCGGAAGCGTGGCGGCAATATGTCGAGCCCTGCATTGAAGCATTCGGCGTCAACCGTTGCATGTTCGAGAGCAACTTCCCGGCCGACAAACAGTCCTGCGGCTACACGGAATTGTGGAACGCGTTCAAGCGCATCACCTCCGGCGCGTCGGACGCGGAAAAGACGGCGCTGTACAGCGGCACGGCGGCGCGGGTCTACAAGCTGACGGCACCCTGACTATTCCTTCGGCGGCAGCAGGCGCGGGCCGACATGTTTGGCCCGCGCGAACTCCTGATCGGCCTCGGCGGACCGGCCCAGATTCTGCAACGCGAGACCGCGATTGAAGATGGCGATGGCGTAGTTGGGATCGAGCTGGATCGCGCGGTCGAAGTCCGCGATGGCCTGGTTCGGGTCGCCCTTCCCGGCATAGGCCACGCCGCGGTTGTTGAAGGCATCGGCGTAATTCGGGTCCACCCTGATCGCTTCATTGAAGTCCTGAATGGCGCGATCGAAGTCGCCTTTGTCTGACCAGGCCCGTCCGCGGTTGAAGAAGGCGCGGGACAGGTTGTCCGGACTTTCGCGACCCGAATGGATGATGGCCGTGCAACCGCGGATCAGCCGGTCGGAATCGTCGTCATGGCACCAGGCCCATTGTTGCGCGAGGCTCTGGGCTGGCGCCGCGCCCGGCAGCGCGCCGGTCAGGATCACCGCCAGCAAGATCCGTCGCATGCGCGCCCCTCTGTCTGGCGCCGATGGTTGGGCCGGAGCGGGATGCGGGTCAATTGAAATCCGCGGCACTCTGTTCGCCCCACGCGCCCCATGGCAGTCTTGCAACAACCCAGGAGCCGTCATGAAAATCACCCGCCTGCGCACCCAGGTCGTGCACCTTCCCATCGATCCCCCCATCGTCACCGCGATCCTGGGCTCCATCCGCTCGGCCGACTGCGTGCTGACGTTTCTGGACACCGACGAAGGGCTGACCGGCGAGGGGCTGGTGTTCTCGATCAACAACCGGCGGCTGAGCGTGATCCATGAGATGATCCGCCAACTGGAGGATCTGGTCGTTGGCGTTGACCCTCGGCTTGGCGGATCGCTGAACGCGCGGGCGTGGAAGGAACTGAACTTTCTTGGATACGAAGGCGTTTCGATCGTCGGTCTGGCGGCGGTGGACATGGCGATGTTGGATTTGCGCGGCAAGGCCGCCGGCCTGAACGTCGCGCATCTGTTGGGCGCCTGCCGCGCCGCGGTTCCCACTTACGCCAGCGGCGGCTTATGGCTGGGCTCGTCGATCGATGCGATACAGAAAGAAGCGCGATCGTTCGTGGAGCGTGGCTTCCGCGCGATGAAAACTCGCGTTGGCCCGACCGATCCGGACGGCATGGTCGCGCGCGTTGCGGCGGTGCGTGAGGCGGTTGGACCAAACATCGCCCTGATGGTCGACGCGAACCAGCAAATGAGCGTCAAGCAGGCGATCCGCATCGGCCGGATGATGGAGAAACTCAATTTGACCTGGTTCGAGGAGCCGGTGATCTGCCACGACCACGAAGGCGAAGCCCGGATCAGAGCGGCGTTGGATACTCCGATCGCCTCCGGAGAAACGGTCTACACGCATCGCGGCGTGCTAACGATGTTGCAGGCGGGTTCCTGCGACGTGATGATGCCGGATCTGCAACGGATGGGCGGACCGTCGGAGTTTCTCAAGGCCGGGCACTTGTGCGAGGCGTTTCACATCCCGTGCTCATCGCATTTGTTTCCGGAGATGAGCCTTGGATTGNNTATCGGGAACGGATCGAACTCGACGCGGACGGAAACGCGATCGTGCCGGATCGGCCAGGTTGGGGATTCAGTTTCGATCCGGAGGCGATCAAGCGGTTTGGGGCATAATGCGCCTCTACGGCCCTCCACGCCCGCCGACCGCCGCGTAAACCTGACCTGTGGCATAACTCGACTCGTCCGATGCCAGCAGCACATAAATCGGCGCCAGCTCCGCCGGCTGGCCAGGCCATCCCATCGGCATCTCCTCACCAAATGAAACGAGTTTGTCCAACGGCTGCCCGCCGCCTGACTGCAACGGAGTCCAGAGCGGGCCCGGCGCCACCGCGTTAACCCGAATGCCGCGCGGCGCGAGTTGTTCGGCCAGGCCTTTGGCGAAGTTCACGACCGAGGCCTTTGTCATCGCGTAATCCAGCGAACT
This sequence comes from Acetobacteraceae bacterium, assembly GCA_003164305.1. The sequence goes on along the minus strand of PLSZ01000266.1, from coordinate 9,687 downwards.
CTCCGACGGCTCATACGCATTGATCGACGCGGTGCAGACGATCGAGCCGCCGCGCGGTAAATATCGCAGCGCCGCTTTGACGATCCAGAACATCGCGTAGACGTTGGTCTTGAATGTCGCGTCGAACAGATCGGTGGAGATGTCCTCGATCGTCGGCACCGACACCTGCTTCGCGGCGTTGCTGACCAGGATGTCCAAGCCGCCAAGCTCGCGCGCCGCGTCATCCACCAATCGAGTACAAAATGCCTCGTCGCGAATGTCACCAGGCAGCGGCACGGCTTTTCGCCCAGAGTCACGAATCAGTTGAACCACCTCGCGCGCATCGGGTGCTTCGACTGGCAAATAGCCGAACGCGACATCGGCGCCTTCCCGGGCGAAAGCGATCGCGGCGGCGCGGCCGATGCCGGAATCACCGCCGGTGATCAGCGCCTTACGGCCGGCCAACCTGCCCGATCCACGATATGAGTTCTCACCATGATCCGGCCGCGGGTTCATCAGGCTGGCGAGCCCGGGAGGATCCTGTTTCTCCTGCATTGGAAATGGCGGACGTGGATATTCGGTGACCGGATCTTTCATGCGGACGGAACGTCGCGCGACGTCACCCCGCGCCTCGGAGACATCCTGTACACGCACCCGCGGCAAAGTTTGCGCCTTCGATTGCCGGACCGGCGCGGCGCTCCCCATCGCGGCGACGGCGACGGTGGAAAGACCGCTGACCATATGGCGGCGGAGCAGGTCTGGATCTTTCGGTTTCATTTATCCTCCGGGCGCTATCGCTAAATTTGGACCGCCGCGGCGAAGCGGCCGAACGGTCGTCCATGCTGGATTTAATACAGTGGACGCCAGAGAGTTCCGGGAACGGCTTAAAGCAGGCCCGCGGCGATGTTAACCGTCAACGCGATGATGACGGTGTTGTAAAGGAAACTGATCAACCCATGCAACATCGCCAGCCGGCGGGTTCGCCGCGCGGTTATTTGCACGTCGGACACCTGAAACGTCATCCCCAGCACCAGCGAGAAATAAAGAAAATCCATGTAATCCGGCTGCTGATCGCCGGGAAACTCCAGTCCTTTCCGCGGCCGTCCCTCACCGCGCGGCGCGTACCACTCATGCGCGTAACGCAGCGCGAACACGACATGGGTCAGCAACCAGGACAGAATCAGCGTCGCCGCGACGAACGCCACGCGAAAAACACGCTGCTGACCGCTCAGATCCTTGAGATCCGGCAGTTCTGTCATGACGGCGAAGAAACTGACGACGCTGACCAGAAACGCGATCCAGAAGATGGTCCACTCGCCGTCCCGCTGCGCTTCCGCCAGCGCGGGCATTTGTTTCGTATCCCGGGTCAGGAACAAATGCAGCACCATGACCAGGAAGCTGACGACCCCGGTGTCCCACGCCAGAATGCCTCTCGCGCGGGAGACGGTGTGAGGACACGCCAGATAAGCCAGGCACACGACGGCCAGAGCGATGAACGTCCGCCGGTGGCCGAAAACGACATTGCGCAAGGTCGAAATCACGGTGGCGTCCCCCAGGCGATGGGCCAATTGTCATACGGCACGGGCCGCGGCTTCAACCAGGGTTGAGGACAAGGCCCAGGTCGGATAACACGCGATGGATAATGGGAGGCAAACAATGACCGGGACTTCAATTGGCCGCCACGCGCGCGGTGCCGCGGCGTTGCCGCGACGGGGCGTATTACTCGGCGCCGCCGCGTCGCCGCTGGCCGTTGGACGGGCGCGCGCCGCCGAGCCGGTCAAAGCCTATTCCATCTGGCCGGAGAATTATGCTCGTCCCATGCTGGAAGCGTTCGAGAAAGCCACAGGCATCCACGTCAATTTCATCCGCTTTTCCTCGGGCGAGGCACTGGCACGGCTGATCGCCGAAAAGGGCAATCCGCAGGTCGATCTGCTGTTCGGCGGCCCCGTGGAAACCTTCACCGCGGGGGAGGATCAGGGGATTTTCGAGGCATACACACCGCCCGCCGCCGCCGATCTGCCGGCACGGTTCAAAAGCACCAAGGGCATGTGGACGGCGATCGCGGACGATCCGCTGGTGTTCATGACCAACGGCAAATTCCTTAAGGAGCATAATCTGCCGGCGCCCACATCGTGGGACGACCTGTTGAACCCCGCCTATAAAGACATGTTGCAGATGGCCGATGCCCGCACCTCGGGCACCGCGGTCACCCGTATTTTCTCCATCCTGCAGGTCAACAACCGGAATGAGGACGCGGCGTTCGCCTACATGAAGAAGCTGCGCAAGAACATTCAGGCTTACACGAAAAGTGGCGGCGGCGGCACCATTCCGGTCGGACTAGGACAGGCGGCCGGCGGCATCTTCTTCATCGTCGATGCGCTGTTCACCCGGCAAAAAGGCTACGAGGTCGAGATTTCCTTCCCGAAGGAAGGCATCGGCTCCGCCGCCGAGTGCATCGCACTCGTCAAAGGCGCCCAGAACCCAGCGGGTGCCAAAAAGCTCATCGACTGGGCTGTCAGTCCGGACATGCAGTCGCTGCTGGCCCCGGCGAAGATCAACTTCCTGCCGGCGAACCCGAAGGTGGCGCCCGACCCCGATCTCGCCGCGATGCTGAAGACCGCCAAAATCATTGAGATCGACGACAAATGGGCGGGCGAGAACCGCAAGCGCGTCGTCGATCGCTGGGTCGCCGAAGTCCTCAACGCAAGCTGACGCGGCGTGCTCCGGACACGCCTGTTCGGCGCCGGCGGGATGCTGGTGCTGTGGCTGCTGCTGGCGCTGTTCATCGTCTATCCGCTGACCATGCTTCTGGGCCGGGCGTTTTTCGATGAGGGACACCTCGCGCTCGGCCCACTTCTCGCCGCGGTCGAGAACCCGAACAACCTGCGCGCGTTGCGTAACAGCCTGGTGCTGGCGCTGCTGGTCGGCGCCGCCGGCACCGCGATCGGCCTGGTCTTCGCTTTCACCGCCGAGCGCGCCAACCTGTCGCGGCGGACAATCCGGCTGATCGACACCGCGACCTTGCTGCCGTTGATCTCGCCGCCATTCACCACGTCGATCGCCTTCGTGTTTTCGTTCGGGCCGCGCGGCCTGATCACCTACGGATTGTTCGGCATCGGCAACGTCAAGGTTTATGGCCTGACCAGCACGCTCGCGGCCGAGACGATCACCTATTTCCCGATCGCCTACCTCGCCCTGCGGCCGATGCTGGCCTCGATCGGCGGCAGTTTTGAGGAAGCATCGTTCAGCCTCGGCGGCTCCCGCTGGCACGCCTTCCGCACGGTGACCATGCCGCTGATCATTCCCGGTCTGGCGAACGCGTTCCTGCTGCTGTTCGGCTGTTCCCTGGCCGATTTCGCGACGCCGCTGATCCTGGCGGGCAGCGACTTTCCCGTGCTGCCGACCGAGGCCTACCTGCAAATCACCGGCATGTTCGACCTGAAAAGCGGCGCCATCCTGTCGCTGTTGCTGCTGGTTCCCGCCGGAATCGTGTTCTACGCGCAGGAGCGTTTCACCGCCGGACGCTCCTACGTCACGGTGTCCGGCAAAGCCGCCGCCGCGTCGCGCCGCGACGCCGTGTCCCGCGGCGCGCGCCTGGCATTGCTCGCCGCCTGCGTCGCGCTGACCGCGACCATCCTTTACTTCTACGCGCTGCTGTTCTTCGCCTCCATCGTCATGGCGTTCGGCGCCAACCACACGCTGACCCTGGAACATTACCGCGTCATCTTCACCGAGGGCCTGCCGGCGATCGAGGACACCATGATCATCGCGCTGATCGGCATGCCGCTTGGCGGTCTGTATGGCATCGTCGCCGGCTACCTGATCGGCCGCGTGAAATTCACCGGCCGGCGCGCGCTGGAAGTGATCAGCATGCTGAACTACGCGCTGCCCGGCACCATCGTCGGCATCGCCTATCTGCTGGCCTTCAACGACAAGCCGCTGGCGTTGACCGGCACCGCGACCATCATCATCGCCTGCTACGTATTCCGCTACAGCCCCACCGGTATCCGCACCACGATCGCCCTGCTGCGCCAGATCGACACCAGCATGGAGGAAGCCTCGGCCAGTCTCGGCGCCGGCAACCTCACCACCTTCCGGCGCGTCATGCTGCCGCTGATCCTGCCCGCGTTTTTCGCCGGACTGGGCGTCGTGTTCATCCGCTCGATGACCGCGATCAGCGCCACGATCTTCCTCGTCTCCATCAACTGGACGCTGATCACGGTGAAGATCCTGGAGAACATGACGGAGGTCGCTCTGGGACCGGCCGCGGCATTCTCGGTGTTCGTCATCGCCGTGGTGCTGATCGTCACCGGCCTGCTCAACCTGACGCTGAAGCGGTTGACCGCGCCGACCCTGAGCATCGGCGGGATCGGCACATGAGCGGCTCGGTCGCCATTCGCCTGACCGGCTTGTCGGCGACATTCCATCATGAACGCCGCGGCGACGTCATGGCGGTGAAGGAACTCGACCTCGACGTCCGGCCCGGCGAGTTCCTGACGCTGCTCGGCGCCTCCGGCTGCGGCAAGACGACGACCTTGCGGATGATCGCCGGGTTCCAGGCGCCGTCGGCGGGGACGATCCTGTTCGGCGGGGAGGACGTCACGAACCTGCCCGCCAACCGCCGCGACATCGGCTTCGTGTTCCAGACCTACGCGCTGTTCCCGCATCTGTCGGTGTTCGAAAACGTCGCGTATGGCCTGCGGGTGAAACGCCAGAGCGCCGCCCATATCGCCGCCCGTGTCGAGGAAGGCCTGCTCCAGGTCGGCCTTCCCGGTCTGGGCGATCGCATGATCAGCGAACTGTCGGGCGGACAGCAGCAGCGCGTGGCCCTGGCGCGCGCGATCGCCATCAAGCCGCGGGTGCTGCTGTTCGATGAGCCGCTGTCCAACCTGGACGCGCATCTGCGGGTGCAAATGCGGACCGAGATCGCTCGCCTGCAAAAAGACCTGGCGATCACCACGATCTATGTCACGCACGACCAGGAAGAGGCGATGGCGATCTCCCACCGCATCGCCATCATGGACGGCGGCCGCGTCGCGCAAATCGGCACCGCCGAGGAACTGTATCAACGTCCCGCGTCCCGCTTCGTCGCGGGCTTTCTGGGCCAGACCAACCTGATCCGCGGCATGGTGACCGCGGCGGATGACACCGGCGCGACACTCGACGTCAACGGCTTCGCGTGGCGGATCGCGTCGGACGCGCCTGTCGCGGTGGGCGCGATGGTGGAGGCGATCGCCCGCCCGGAGGCCATCGCGTTCGCGCCCTCCGGCTCCGGGTTGGCGGGCGTGGTCGAAAGCCGTGTCTATCTGGGCTCCAAGGCGGAATATGTCGTCCGGTGCGGCGAGCAGGCGATCCAGGTGGTGCAATCGAACCCTCTGGCCGGAAAAACGTATCCGGTGGGAGACGCGGTCTGGTTGGCGTTGCCAGCCGGCGGCGCACGGATATTCTAGCGCGTCCCGGCTGGCGTCCCACGCGGGATGGCGAAGGGCGTAAGAACGATGGACGTGGCGCGCGCACTCGCATCACCAACCAGGCAGGCCCCCCATGCAAGCACCCGCCGCCCCATTCGCCCGCCCCACCTGGGCCTCCGCCCGCAAGGACATGGTGGGCGCCAGCCTGGGGTCCTCCCGCCTGTGGTTCACCATCGCCGAGGGGATCGTCACCGAAGTCTACTACCCCCGCATCGACATCCCGCAGATCAAGGACCTCGGCTTCATCATCGCCGACGACCGCGGTTTCTGGGTCGAACTGAGGCGAATGGAGAACTACACCGTCACCCTGCCCGCCCCCGGCGTGCCGGCGGTGACGATCGTGCACACCCATCCGCGCTTCACCTTCACGCTGGAAATCTGCCCGGCGCAACGCCGCGACGCCCTGGTGCTGCGGTTCCGCCTGGAGGGCGACCCGGAACTGCGCCCTTACGCACTCCTGGCGAGCCGGCTGGGTGGCGACGCGGACAACAACATCGCGTGGGTGGCTCAACATAGCGGCCGCACCACGCTGTGGGCGGAGCAGGGGCCGTTCGGGCTCGCGTTATCCGCGGCGGGTCCCGACGGCGGCGACGCGTTCGGCCGCTGTTCAGCCGGATGCCTGGAATCGAGCGACGGCTGGCAGGACTTCAACCAGCACGGCCACATGACCTGGGAATACGATAGCGCCGGCCCAGCGTCGGTGGCGCTGATGGGGGAGTTGCCGGTGCGGGGAACCCTGGCTCTGGGCCTCGCCACCAGCAAGGAATCGGCGGCGACGCTGGCCGTTTCGGCTCTGATGGCGGACTTCTCCGAGATCTGGGACGGGCATCGCGACGCCTGGGAGACCTGGCTGGCGACCGGGCGATGGCCGGCGATCCGCGACGATATCGATCGCGCTCTGGCGCTGTCCGCCATGGTGCTGAAGGTGCACCAGGATCGGACCTATTCCGGCGCGGCGGTGGCCAGCCTGTCGGTCCCGTGGGGCGAGGCCAGCCAGAGCCGCGGCGGTTACCACCTCGTATGGTCGCGCGATCTGGTGGAAACGGCGGGCGCGCTGATCGCCATGGGGGACTTCGAGGAAGCGCGCGACGTGCTGCGCTATTTGATCGCCACGCAACAGGCGGATGGTCATTGGTATCAGAACCAATGGTTGGGCGGCTCCGCGTTCTGGCAGGGCATCCAACTCGATGAGGCGGCGTTCCCCGTGCTGCTGGCCGCCGCGTTGCGGGAGGCCGGCGCGTTGGATGGCATTCCGGTCAGGGACATGATCCTGCGCGCGGTCGGCTTCATCTGCCGCGAAGGTCCCGCGACCGGCCAGGACCGGTGGGAGGAGGACGCGGGCGTCAACACCTTCACCCTCGCCGTCGCGATCGGCGCTCTGGTTGAGGGCAGCGCGTTCCTGGACGGCGAGGCCAGCGCGTTCGCGCTGCGCATGGCCGATTGCTGGAACGCCCATCTGGAAGAGTGGGCGTTCGTCGAGGACACGCCATTGTCGCGCCAGCTTGGCATCAATGGTTATTACACCAGAATCGCGCCGGCGGATGTGCTGACCCGCGACGGGGCGCTGCTGGAAGCCGTTTCCATCAAGAACCTGGCGGCCGATCCGGGGTTGCCGGCGAACGCGCAGATCGCCACCGACTTTCTGCAACTGGTGCGCTTTGGGCTGCGGCGGGCGGACGATCCGGCGATCGTCGCCAGCGTGGCGGTGGTGGATCATTTGTTGAAGACGGACACGCCGAACGGGCCGGTCTGGCATCGCTACAACGACGATGGCTATGGCGAGCACGCGGACGGCAGCCCGTTCGACGGCACCGGCGTCGGCCGCGGCTGGCCGTTGCTGACCGGCGAGCGCGGGCATTACGAACTATCCGCCGGGAAGGACGCGCTGCCTTACCTGGAGGCGATGATCGCCATGGGAAGCCCTTTGGGCCTGATCCCCGAGCAGGTGTGGGACACCGATCCGATCCCCGAACACGGCCTGGCGAAGGGGAAACCCAGCGGTTCGGCGATGCCCCTGGTCTGGGCGCACAGCGAGTTCATCAAACTTTGTTACGGCTACGTATTGGGCCGCCCGGTCGATCGGCCGGAGGCGACGTGGGCGCGGTATGGCGGCGTGCGGCCGACGTTGGATGGCGAAATCTGGGGCCCAGGATTCCGGCCGAGGCGAATCAGGGCGGGCCAGGGGCTGACGGTCGCGGTGACCGCGGAGGCGTCGGTGCACTGGGGCGTCGATGGGTGGAAGAACGTGGCCGATGTCGAGACGCGAGATACCGGGCTTGGCGTGCACGTCGCCGATCTCCCGGTGAACGGGTTGCCGGCGGGGACGGTCATTCAGTTCACTTTCCGCTGGCTCGCGAAGGACGTGTGGGAGGGACAGGATTACGCGATGTCAGTCGTCTGATCAGCTCTCGGATCGCCGGCCGCTCCGATCGCCCGCAACCGGGTTTCGATATCGGCGATGTCGTCGCTGATGACGGTCGCGACCGCCGGATCGGTGGTTCCCTGAAGGCGTCGCTTCAATTCCATAAGACGATCGGCGAGGTCCGATTTGGCCTGATCCATGGGTCGCTCCAGTTAAAAGTCCAGAACCCGAATGCCTGGTCTACATTAACAACGCCTGTATTCGGCGTACGTTGCCGTCCTTGTCACATGAATCGCCGCGAACGCGTCGTTTTCAATACCCAAGCCATCAGGCGCGTCGCCGCCAGGTGTGGCCTCCGCGCCACGACCTCGTCTCGAAGTTAAATTTAATTCTCGCGCGGCGGAGCCACTGGGCCTCCGGTCAATTGTAGCCACTGTCCGCGGATGGCGCGGTTGCGATTTCACGACGGAGATGACGAATGACACTGCGCGGTGCGCTGCTCGGCGCGAGCATGCTGGTCCTGCCAATGATTGCCCCAATGAACGCCCAGGCCCAGACCATCGAGGGTCCATATGTCGCGGGGGGGCTGGGATTCGATTTCCTACAGGATGAGAACCCCAGGTTCGGGCTTTCCGGAGGCGTGGTGACCGGACATTCCCACCCTTATCTGGGCGGAGCCGGCGTATTGAGCATGGGTTGGGGCTTCGGTAACGGTTTCCGGGCCGAGCTCGAAGGCGACTTCATCGAGAACGGACTGCACAATCCGGGCGGCCTGGAAAAGAAGGCCGGCGCGATGGCCAACGTGCTTTATGACTTTGTCGGCGTGGTGCCGATGGTTCAGCCGTACGTCGGCGTGGGCGTCGGCTACCAGTGGGTGATCGATCAAGGTCTGCACGGCGCGGGTCCCGGCTATACCTACTACGATCCCGACCATAACCAGGGCGACTTCGCTTACCAGGCCATTCTGGGCGTGTCGTATCCGATCGACTCGGTTCCTGGGCTCGCGTTGACCGCCGAATATCGCTTCATGGGGCTGATGGGCGACCGGTCCTATGGCATCACCGTCACGCCAACCGCCGGGGCATCGAGCCATGGCGCGATCACCTTCCGGGACGACTACAATCACAGCGTGCTGATCGGCCTGCGCTATACGTTCGGGCAGGCTCCCGCGCCCGTTCCCGCCATGGCCCCGATGCCGGTCGCGGATATGGGAGCGAAGACCTTCCTCGTATTCTTCGATTGGGACAGAGCCGACCTGACCGATCGGGCATCCGGCATTGTCCGGGATGCCGCGTCTTTCTCGCGGTCCAATCAGTTCACGCGGATCGACGTGGACGGAAACACCGACACTTCGGGCACTCCGTCGTATAATCAGGGACTGTCGGAGCGGCGCGCGCGCGTGGTCGCCGGCGAGTTGGTCCGTGATGGCGTGCCGCAAAACGTGATTTCCATGCACGCTTACGGCGACACGAAGCTGCTTGTGCCGACCGGTCCCGGTGTGCGCGAGCCGCAGAATCGGCGCGTGGAAATCGTTTTTCATTAAGTACGCGTGACCGGGGGGGGCTGCTGGCGCGGCGCCCCCTCCATCCCCCGCGTCATGGCCGGAACAAACCCATCAAATAGACCGGTGAAGGCGAAGACCTTCCCCTGAACGTCATCCTCGATCCTTTCGTCGTCATCCTCGGGCCTTNNGGGAAGAGGCGCGTTTTCCTCTCGCTCCACTTATCTTGATGCTTATGGGACAACGCCCCGGCCATCACGTTAACGATCCGAGCTACGCCGCCTGATACCCGATCACCGCCTTGATCTCGGTGAAATCATCCAGCGCCCACTTGCCATATTCCCGGCCATTGCCGGATTGCTTGTAGCCGCCGA
>PLSZ01000194.1 GCA_003164305.1 Acetobacteraceae bacterium | reverse complement strand
TACTGGGCGGAATGGCCATCGGGATATCTCCAGATGAAGGGCCGACTGTTATCGGCGCAGCAACGGGTCTTCGCCGTGGCTGTGCTTCTTCCCTTCAGCCTCCGCGCGTTTCAACTCGGCGGCTTGCGGTCCGCTGACATCCCGTACGGCTTCTTCCGCGGCCTGCTTCACCTTGCCGCTGGCGACGAAGGCGCGAGTCTCCTCGTCGTATTGACGCGCGCCGGTCTGGCTTCCCTCGCCCTCATTCGGACCCGGGCGGCCTTCGTTTTGTTTCGCCGCCGGTTTTATGTCGGTCACTTTGCCGGGCATGAAATTCTCCTGTTCAAGGCTGCCAGAGTTTTGCTGGCGGAGGCTCAACGCCGCCTCGCGTCACGGGTTCCCGACAAGGATCGCGCGATCCTCGTCAATCGGTCTCACGCCGATGCAACCAATGATCGCCGCCCGGGTTTTCCTGATGAAGATCAGGAGGAGAATCGGGACGTGACCACATTGACCAGGCCGAGCGCCAAAGCCGGTACCGCCGCGGCCGCGCATCCGAAGGTTGAACAGCCGGGGAAGGCGTTCTCAGACCCGTCGGAGGTCGTCTCCGATCCGGAGCTTTCGGCGGGGGAGAAACGCGTCGCGCTCGACACGTTGGAACAGGATGCAAGGCAACTCGCCGTCGCGTCGGCGGAAGGCATGGACGGCGGCGAGGAAACCAAATTGCACAATGTTCTGGAAGCCAAACGGCTGCTGGATTTGCCGTCCATCGACGCGGCGTTCGCGGTCGTGCTTCGGGCCTTCGAGGAACATGGGCGAGACTCCCTCGGCACCGATTTGCACGTTCTGGTCGAACGCGCGATCGAGGCGATCACCAACGCGCGGGAGGCTATCGCGGATCGTGCCAAATCGCCGGCGCCTCCACCGGGGGTGCCACGTGCCGGGTCCCGGCGCGAACTCGAGGAGGAGTTGGAGAAAGAAAAGCTGGACCCGGGAAGTTAACGGGTTCGCCGACCCGGTAACCATGTTCGTGCGCCCGATGGATGCGCACGAACTTCAGCGTCCGCGTGTGATACCAGCCAGCTTTGACATTAACTCTCGGTCGTGACGCCCCCGTAGCGTCATCCTCGGGCTCCACCCCATGGGCGCTAAAATAGCACGGAAAGCAGGCGCGCACCCTCCATCCCCCGTCATGGTCCGGCTCGACCGGACCATCGGCGCAATCACGCCGGTGAGAGCGATTTTGGGCACACCGATGGACCGGTCGAGCCGGACCATGACGATAAATGAACGATGTCGTTCAATCCGCGACACTGTCTTGGCGCCCATGGGGCTCGACCCTGTTCGACCGGGCACATGGTTGACACTATTCGTGTCCGCCCATCCGGGGCATGACGGACGGGTGGCCGGTAGGTCATTTCTTTCGCCGGTTGGTATGACGCGAACCCCCGGTTCGTTGGTGTTCATTGAGTCCCGCGGAACGTTCGTTTCATGGCCGGCCTGTGCGCCGGCCTGGGCCACCGAACTGGCGAGCCATCGCCGCTGGTTGCGTGACCAAATCGGACCGGCCACGGCGCTTAACCGCGGCCGGTCCGATTTGGTCACGAGACCGTTATGGGCGCCCCGGGTTCCCCGTTCATGCTGTGGCTACCCGGTCGCCTTCGCGATCGCGGAGCGCAGATCGCCGCCGGCGGCATCGAAGTCACCCCAAGGGTCGCGTGCCGGCTTTTCACCCAACAATCCCGGCAGCCGCCAACCGGCGGGATTAAGGCCAGGCTTCACCGCCGGCCACGCCACCGGCCGTGCGACCGGCGCGCCTGGACGGTCTCGCGGCGACCAACTGGCGATCGCCGTCGATGTGCGATCGTTGCGCAGATAGTCGAGAAATATTTTGCCGCCACGCACGTTCTTCGCCATCGTCGTCGTGTAAAGCCGTGGTGAGTCGCGCTCCATCATCACGCACACGAGGCGGGCGAATTGTTTCGCCTCCGGCCAGCCCAAAGGGGCCGTTCGCTTTGGCGCGCTCAATGGCACGACCACGTGCAAACCCTTGCCGCCGGTGACACGCGCGAATGATTCCAGTCCGAGTTTCTTCAGGCGTTGACGCATTTCGAGCCCGGCGTGGATCACGGCGTCAAAGCCCAGTCCCTCGGCGGGATCGAAGTCGAAGACGAGACGATCGGGGATGTCCGGATTATCGGCGCGCGCGCCCCAGGGGTGCAGTTCGACCACGGCGATTTGCGCCAGAGCGGCCAGCGCCGGCGCATCATCGACCCTTAAATACGGTTTTTCCTGGCCCTCAACTGTCACGGAACCGATCAGAGGCGATTGGCCGCGCATCGCATGGCGCTGAAAGAATAATTGGCCGCCGATACCATCCGGCGCGCGCAGGATCGACAACGGCCGGCCGCCGATCTGTTGCAAGATCAGATCGGCGTAGAGCGCGTAATACGCGGCGAGGTCCGCCTTGGTCACCGCCGGCGTATCGGGCGTCGCGGGCCAGATCACCTTATCGGGATGGCTGATGTTCAACTTCCCTCCGAGGGGACGGGAGACGGCTGGCTTCGGCTTCGCCGGGAGATCGGGCGGCGCAACCTCAACCGCGGGCTTATCTTCCCGGATGCCCTGAAAGCTGGCGTGCCGCAACAGGCCCTCGCCTTCTGTCCAGCCGCCATAAGCGACTTCGACGACGAGCTTCGGGCTGGTCCAGGTCACGTCCGACGTCCGTTCCGGCTGGCGCCCGGCGAACGGCGACGTGGCGACGCGCAGCGCTGACAGCCGGCGCAGCAGATCGTCCGCCAGCTTCACAGTGAAACCGGTGCCGACGCGACCGAGATAAACCAACTTGCCGTTACGGTTCGCGCCCACCAGCAATGCCCCGAGACCCCGGCCCTTTTTATCTTTCGACCAGCCGCCAACAAGAAATTCGTCGCGGCCGCGGCATTTCGATTTGGTCCAGGAGTTGCCACGGCCCGAACTGTAACGAGCATCGCTCCGCTTCGAAACGATCCCCTCCATCTCCAGCTCGCACGCCGATGACAAAACCGCCTGTCCTGGGCCTTTGAAATGATCCAGGTAACGAATAACACCGTCTTTATCCGGAACGATCTCGCGAAGCGCGCGCTTGCGATCGAGCAGCGGTTCGTTCGTCAGATCGTGCTTCCCGTCATGCAATAAATCGAACACGAAATAAACGATCGGCGCGCGCTGCTCGCCCGCCAGCGTCGCCTGCAACGCGGAGAAACTGGGATGGCCCTTGGCATCCAGCGCCACCGCCTCCCCGTCCATCAAACAATCCGGCAGGGCCTCGGCCGCTTTGGCGATCGAGGGGAAGCGATCGGTCCAGTCCAGGCCGGTGCGCGTCCGCAGGATCGGCTTGTCGGCTTCGACGCGGAGTTGCAGGCGATAGCCGTCCAACTTCAGTTCATGCACCCAGAGATCGCCCGTGGGCGGCGTGGCCACGAGCTTACAAAGCTGTGGCGCGACGAAACGCGGCATCGGGTCGGCGGCACCTCGCGGTTTTCGTGCTGGCGCCTTCGCTGGTTGCTTCGCCCGCGCCGGCCTGGGCTTTTCAGGCGCCGCCGGCCCGTCCGCGCCCGCTCCGATTTCATCCCCCGTTCTGATTTCATCCAGGGTCCGGCCGCTGAGCACCGAAGTTTCCGCTTTCAGTACCGCGTCTCCGGCGCCCGGCGTTGCCGCGCTGTCGCGCTCCTTAATCAACAGCCAATTGTGGTGTTCGTCAGACTCGCCATGGCGCGGGCGCATGCGGATCAGCACGAAGCCGCCTTTAAGACGTTCTCCTGACAATACGAATTTCAGTTCGCCCTTCGCGAGGTCGGCATCGACGGTCGAGGGATCCAGCGGCGCCCACTTGCCGCGATCCCAGACCTGCACCGTGCCGCCGCCGTACGACGGCTTCGGGATGGTGCCCTCAAACGAGGCGTAGTCCAACGGGTGGTCCTCGACCTCGACGGCGAGGCGCTTGTCGGCGGGGTCGAGCGATGGGCCGCGGGTGACGGCCCAGGATTTCATGACGCCGTTCCATTCGAGGCGCAGGTCGTAGTGGAGGCGGCGCGCGGCGTGGCGCTGCACCACGAACGACAGCGCCTGGCCCGGCTTGGCGACTTTTCCGGCGGGCTCGGGCGTGCGCGAGAAGTCACGCTTTTCGTGATACCGGATCAGCGTATCCGGCGGCCTGCTCACGGCCCGGACGCCCGTTTACGCGCCGGGACGCGCGACTTCGCCGTCGCCTTCGCGGTCGGCCGCGCGGCTGCCTTGGCCGCGGGCTTCGTGGGGCTTTTCGCGGACGTTCCGGCACCGCCCGTCTTTTCGAGGCTGCGGCGCAGCGCTTCCATCAGATCGATCACGTTGTCGTCCCGCGGCGGCGCGGCGGTCACGCCTCCATCGCCACCCTCCTGCTTGTCACGGATCAGGGCACGCAGGGCATCTTCATACCGGTCGTTGAACTCGGAGGGATCGAACGGCCCGACCTGCTGCTCGATGATCTGCTCGGCGATCGCGATCATGCGAGCATCCGGCTCGCGGTTCGGGATCGACCCGAACAAAGCCGCGGAATCGCGGATTTCATCGTGCGCGCGGAGCGTGGTGACCAGCATGCCCACACCTCGCGGCTCGATGGCGACGAGGCGTTCCCGCGTGCCGATCACAACCCGGCCGAGGGCGACCTTGCCGGATTTTTCCATCGCGTCACGGATCACGACGTAAGCGTCGAGGCCCGCCTTGCCGTCTGGCGCGAGATAATACGGCTCGTTCCACCAAATCCGATCGATCTCCGCGCCATCGACGAAACGCTCGATATCGATGGTTTCGGTGCTTTCGAGGCGGACCGATTTGATCTCCTCGTTGGTCAGCAGCAGATAGCGATCCTTTTCAATCTCATAGCCGCGCACGAGATTTTTGCGATCGACATCGCCGGTTTCCGGATCGACGGTCTGGGTCCGGATGCGGTTGCCGGTGTCAGGGTTGATCAGATGGAAATGGATATCCCCCGCGCTGCTGGTGGCGGTGTAGAGCGATACCGGGCATGCGACGAGGGACAACCGCAGATGTCCCTCCCAGATCGGCCGTTGCGCCATGGCTGTTCTCCTGACCGGGATGCAACGCGTTCCGGGCGGCGGCGGTTCCGCTGGCCGGCTCGCGAGCAGCGGGGGCATGCAACGGGTTTGCTCCGGACGGCGCGTCTGCTAAGGAGCGGCTCTGCGCCGGAGAGATGGCCGAGCGGCTTAAGGCGCACGCTTGGAAAGC
>PLSZ01000519.1 GCA_003164305.1 Acetobacteraceae bacterium | reverse complement strand
GCGTCGCGATCAGCACGTCGACGCCCTTGTTCAGCACGTCCTTCTGATCGGACATGCTCTCGCCGCCGATAATCAGCGCGTGCGTGAGTTTCAGATATTTGCCGTATTGCACGAAATTCTCGGCGACCTGCAGCGCGAGTTCGCGCGTCGGCTCCAGGATCAAACTGCGCGGCATGCGCGCCCGTGCCCGCGATCCGGCGAGAATGTCGAGCATCGGCAGCGTGAAGCTCGCGGTCTTGCCGGTGCCGGTCTGCGCCACGCCGAGCACGTCCCGGGTCATCAGCACGATCGGGATCGCCTGCTCCTGAATCGGCGTGGGATGGCGATAGCCCATGTCGTCGATCGCGCGCAGCACTTCGTCGGACAACCCGAGATCGGCGAACACCGCGCGCGCCGGCTCATCGGCCGGGGCCGCGAGGTGCGCCGCGTAGGCCGCGTCGTGGTCCTCATCCTGATCGTCGGCGTCCTGATCATCCGGCTCGCCGGCCTCGGGATCGCCCGAATCCGCCACGAAATCGGGCACCGCGAGATCGAGATCGTCGTCCGGCGCCGCCTCGGTCACATCCGCCGTCACCGCGGCCGCCTCCTCCGCCACGACGGCATGCGCAACGGTCGGTTCGGCATCGGCCGCGACGGCGACCGAGCCCTCGGCACCAGCGCCATTGGCGTCATGACCCATCGAGGCCGCTGTCGGCCCCGACAAGTGTTCGTCCTGCTCCACCTGGGCGGGATCAGTGTCAGTCAAATTGGATCCAGTCGCTGTGATGGCCGCGGTTCGGACCGCGACAACCGGATATCTTGGCACGACGTCACGCGCGTGCCAGCCCGGAACGCGCCCGGTATCGTGAGGCGAGGCGAAAAAGTCAAGAGCGCGGGCTTTGGGGTGAGGCCGGAGCGGGGAGAGGAAGCGCCGGGGCGTTGCCCCGGACCCCACGAGGGCGCTGCCCCTCGCGGGTTTCAGGGCAGAGCCCTGATGCCTTCCTCTCACCCATGCGGCCTCACCCCAAAGCCCCTGCCCCTTGCCTTTCGGCCGGCCCCTCGGCACGGTTTCGGTGGGAACGGGAGAACAACGTCATGGCCGAAGCGCAACGCGCCAAGGATCCGCTGGAGGTCCAAACGATGCGGCGGGTCAGCCTCCGGCTGCTGCCGTTTTTGATGCTGACCTATCTGGTTTGCTACATCGATCGCACCAACGCGGGCTTCGCGGCGTTGCAGATGAACAAGGACATCGGCCTGACCGGCACCGTGTTCGGTCTCGGCGGCGGCATTTTCTTCGTCGGTTATTTTCTGTTCGAGGTTCCCAGTAATCTGGCGCTGGAACGGTTCGGCGCGAGCAAGTGGATTTGCCGGATCATGATCACCTGGGGCCTGGTATCCGCCGGCATGGCGTTGGCGGTCGGGCCGGTGTCGTTCGTTTCGATCCGCTTCCTGTTGGGCGTGGCCGAGGCCGGGTTCTTTCCAGGCGTCATCCTGTATCTGACCTACTGGTTTCCGGCCGAGCACCGCGCGCGCATCGTCGGCATTTTCATGGTTTCCATTCCGGTGTCAGGCTTCATCGGCTCGCCCATCTCCGGCGCGCTTCTGGGCCTTGACGGGTGGCTGGCGCTGCGCGGCTGGCAATGGCTGTTCATCCTGGAGGCCGCGCCGGCGGTGCTTCTGGGCTTCGTTTGCCTGATCTGGCTGACCGACCGGCCGGAGCACGCGTCCTGGCTGCCGGACGACCAGAAACGCTGGCTCACCAGCCGGCTGGCGGCCGAGGCGACGCAGGCCAAACGCGTGCCGCGTCTGTCGGCGTTACGGGTGATGCGCAATCCGATCGTGCTGGCGATGGCGATGGTCTACGCGGGGGGTGCGACCGCCAGTTCGGGCCTGGGTTTGTGGCAGCCGCAGTTCATCAAGTCGTTCGGGCTGACCAACGCCGAGGTCGGCTGGGTCAACGCCCTGCCCTACCTTTTCTCGGCGGTGGCGATGATCTGGTGGGGCCATCGCTCGGATCGCGCCAATGAGCGCAAGTGGCATGTCGCGGTGCCGATGGCGTTGAGCGCGGTCACACTGGCGCTGTGCGTGCCGTTCACCGGGTTCGTCGCCACGGTCGTGTTGTTGTGTCTGTGCGTGGTGTGCACGTCGGTCACGCGCGGGCCGTTCTGGGCTTTGGCGTCGGAGTATTTGTCGCAGCCGAGCGCTGCGGCGGGGATCGCGATGATCAACGCGATGGGGACCGGGTGTGGGTTTGTTTGCAACGCGGCGATGGGCTCGATTTACGACGCGACGCACAGTTATCCGCTGGCGATGTTGCCGATCGTGGCGTTCGCGGGGGTAGCGACGGTGGTGCTGGCGTTGCTCGGGCGGCCGTTGCGGGCGATGGCGGCGGCCCAGGCGGATTGAGGCCCGAGGCCGCGCGGAATGCCGTCATGGTAGACGGCGGCGATACAAGCGGAATGAAGCCGGCCGCCGTGCATGATGGCGTGATGACACACGGCGACAAGGCGGCAACGGGGATCGCGCACGATCCGCGCGGCGCCGCGGCACGGTGGATCGGCCTGGCGGCGGTGGCGGCGCTGACGTTCGCGCTGACGCGGATCGCGGTTCTGAACGTGTTTTATACCAGCGGCGACATGCACGATCCGGGCTGGTTCGCCAGCGTGATCTGGCACAACGGCTGGCGCCTGCATGGGCCGCCGGCGTTTCCGGGACCGTTTTTCTCCGAGCACCTGGTGCCACTGATGTGGCTGGCCAACGGGCTCAGCTTCGTGCCGCCTCTGCCGAAATTCGACTTCTACGCGGCCTGCGTCGCGGCGATCCACGCGCTTTACGCCGCGGGGGTGTATCGTGCCTGGCTGTTGAGCGACCATCGCGTTACCGCGGCGCGCGCGAGCGTCGCGGTGTTGGTGGGTCTGGCGGCCGCGTTCAGCGGGGTCGGCATCGCGGCTCTTGTCTTGCCGCATACCGAGATGGCGATCCCGGCGTTCGGCCTGTGGTTCGTCATCGCCATGGCGGAGCGGACTTATGCCCGGGCGGCATGTTGGTTCGCCGCGTGCCTGATGGTCCGGGAAGACGCGGGCCTGCATCTGTTCATGCTGCTGACGCTCTGGGCTGGCGTGATGGGGATCAGGCAGCGCCGGTTGGAGCCGGACATTCGGTGGCTTCTGGGCTTCGCGTTCGTCGCTCTGGGATACAGCGCCGCGGCTTTTCTCGCCAAACGCCTGTATTTCCCCGCCGGGGACATATTGTTTCGGTCTTACCTCGGGGATCCGCCGCTGCGGCATGTCACGATGGCCTTCGTGCGGGACCGGCTGCGGTTTTATCTGCTGGAGCGGTCGTATCTGACCCTGCCCTTCGCCTTAACGATGTTCTGGGCTGTTCTTGCTCGCGTTCCGTTGCTGGCGGTGGGCGCCGTCGCCACGCTGCCCTGGGTTTCGCTGAGTCTGATCGCCGTGCATCCGACGCCGGGAACGATCAGTTATTACTATGGATTTCCGTTCTGGCTCAGCCTGGCATGGCCGTTGGTGGCGTTGCGCGTGTGGCGGGACAGCGGCGGACCGGCCTCGGGGCGACCTGTCCGCGCCGCGGGGGTTCATGGGGGATGGGCTTCCGGGCGGTGGCCGTATGGGTTGTTGCTGGTGGCGTCTCTCGTTGGGTGGCAGGGCCGCCTGGTGGTCTGGCCGCTGAAGACGGACGCGCTCGGCCAATCGATCTTCGCCCATGGCGAGACGTTGCGGGATCGCGGGCGGTATCAGCGGTTCGTCGACTATTTCCTTGCCAGGCGGTCGTTGTTCGGAGTGACCGCGTTCGATCAGGCGGTGTTCGGGCTGCTGATGGATCACGCCGGCCGGGAAACCTGGTTGGAGACCTGGCGAGGGAAACCGCCGGACACGCTGATCTACTATTTCGGCTCGTTCGAATTCCCGTCGCGGGTGGTGCCGTTGCTGCGATCGGGAGTCTACGACTGCGTCTACGCGTTGCCGGGCACGCGGCTGCGGATGGCGACGAAATTTCCGCTCGATCCGCGCGCGGTGGAGGGGACGCCGTTCGTCGTTGAAACCAGCGCGCCCGGTGTGCGGTGCCTGCCGGGCGCGGTGAACGAATGAGGTGCCGGGTTGGTCATGCCGCGTCCCGGGGTCATGTCGCGTCCGGGGTCACGCCGCGTCCCGGGGTCAGCACGCCCGAGCGGCGTTCCATGCCATCGCGCGACGCGACGATCTGAACTTCGCCGGGAATGTCGGTGCGTTTGAGAAAGTCCCGCAGTCCGTTGCAATAATACGCGTTGCACAGTTCCGCCCGCAGCGCGCGGCCGAGCGTGCAGCCCTCCGGACCGTGAAACAAACACGAGCCGCGGTAAGCGCGCGGCGCCAGGCGGGCCAGAAACAGGCCAATGATCGCGGCGGCGTCCAGATCGGGATTGTCCCGGCGCACGCGATACATGGTGCGTTCGTCGATGTAGGCGTGGTCGCCGCCGCCCTTGCAGCAATACCCCTGACAGGTGGCGCAGCCGGCGCTCATCACGACGGCGGTGAAACCGGCCGGCGGCGGGGAGGTTTTTCGCGCCAGACGATCCGGGCGTTTGGCGGCGCGCAGGGCGCGTAACGACTGGATCAGATGCCGCTTCAATGCGCGGACGCGGTCGCGCGGCGGCGGCTCCAGGGTTTCGTTCAGCAGCGGGACGGTCACGAGAGTGACGTCGCTCATGGCGCGGGTTCGGCGGTGGAGAGATACCAGCCATCGCCGGCGAACCACACGGTCGGGCCCGTCGGCGGATGACGGGTCAGGGAGCGCACCTGGTCCTGGCCGCCGCCTCGGAACACCGTGGTCAGACGGACGGCGGTGACGGGATCGCGGAGGCCCTCGCAATTGATGAAGCCGCATTGGGCGATGAAACGGGCGGCGAAGGCAGCGCCTCGCCGCTGAATGAGCAGCATGCCGCCCCAGCCCTCGTCGCCGGTCAGAGGGAACAGCAGGCGTCCGCCGTCGCGCAGCGCGTCGAGC
>PLSZ01000062.1 GCA_003164305.1 Acetobacteraceae bacterium | reverse complement strand
CGCGCGCTCGAGGAGCTGCGCGTGCGGTTTCTCGGCCGCAGCGGCGAGGTCACGACGATCCGGCGCGGCATCGGCGCGCTGCCGCCCGCGGAACGCCCCAACGCCGGCAAGGTGATCAACGCCGCGGTCGAGCGCATGGAGTCGGCGCTGGCCGTCGCCATGCACCGGCTCGGTAACGCGCAGCTCGAATCACAGCTCTCCGAGACGATCGACGTCACGCTGCCCGGGCCGCCGGCACGCATCGGATCCATCCACCCGATCCGGCGCGTGATGCAAGACATCGGCGGCTATTTCACGCGACTCGGTTTCGCCGTGCTGCAAGGTCCGGAAATTGAAACCGACGCCAACAACTTCGACGCGCTGAACATCCCGCCCGATCATCCCGCGCGCGAAGGGCTCGACTCGTTCTATCTGCGGCCCGATCTCGTGCTGCGCACGCACACCTCGCCGATGCAGGTGCGCGCAATGCGTGAATCCGGGCCGCCGATCGCGATCATCGTGCCGGGCAAAGCATATCGCCGCGATGCAGTCGATGCCCGTCATCTCTACCAATTCCACCAAGTCGAAGGTTTGATGGTCGGGCCCGACATTCACTTCGGCCATCTCAAGGGCGTGTTGACCGGAATGATGCGCGAACTCTTCGGACCCAAACAAGAAATGCGTTTCCGCCCGTCGTTCTTTCCGTTCACCGAACCGAGTGCCGAGATCGACACGACCTGTCCGGGCTGCGCCGGGACCGGCCGGCGCAGTGACGCGACGTGCCGCACGTGCGGCGGCTCGGGCTGGATCGAGGTCGGCGGTTCGGGCATGGTGCATCCGAACGTGTTGCGCGAAGTCGGCTACGATCCCGAGACCGTTGCCGGCTGGGCCTTCGGCTGCGGACTCGAGCGCTTTGCGATGGTGCGCTACGAAATGAACGACATCCGCGACTTCGTCGAAAACACACCCTCGTTCTTAGAGCAAACGGCGTGACCGCCGCATATCGGGCAAGCTCTTCGTGACAGTGAAGTAGTGCGCGTTCCAATTTCGTGGCTGCGCGATTACGTGCAGTTGCCGCACGACGCGAATGAGATCGTGTCACGGCTCGCAACGCTTGGGTTTCCGGTCGATGCGGTTGAAACGCGCCCCACGATCACCGGGGTTGTCGTCGGCCGCATCACGCAGATCGAGAAGCATCCCAATGCCGATCGGCTCGTGGTATGCACGGTCGACATCGGCGCGAATCGCACGCTGACGATTGCCACCGCCGCGACGAACGTGGCCGAAGGCCAAGTCATTCCGGTTGCGACGATCGGCGCGAAGCTGCCCGAACTAACGATCGAACCGCGCAAGATGCGCGGCGTCGCCTCCGAGGGGATGCTGTGCTCGGCCGGCGAGCTCGCGCTCGAAGCGGACTGGTTCGAAGACGGCATCATGCAGATCGACCACGATCTGCCGCTGGGTGCGAACGCGGTCGAGTTACTCGGTCTATCCGATCCGGTGCTCGACGTCGACGTGACGCCGAACCGCGTCGATGCGATGTCGATGCTCGGGCTCGCCCGCGAGCTTGCCGCGTCGTTTGAGGTTCCGTTGCGCGAACCGGCAATGACCGTCGCGACATCGGGTGAAACGGACGACGTGCGCATTACGCTCGAGAGCGTCGACGGCCGCCGTTACGTCGCGCAGCGCGTCAGCGGACTCGAAGTGCGGCCGGCTCCGGCCTGGATCCGCGTGCGGCTCGCGCTCGCCGGTCAGCGCCCGATCAACAACCTCGTCGACATCTCGAACTTCGTGATGCTCGAAACCGGACAGCCGCTGCACTTCTTCGACTACGCGAAAATCCAGAACGCGCACATCATCGTGCGCGACGCCAAACCGGGCGAACACCTCACCACGCTCGACGGCGTCGACCGCACGCTCGACGCGACCGCACTGCTGATCGCCGATGAAACGCAGGCCACGGGCCTGGCGGGCCTGATGGGCGGCCAGGTCAGCGAAGTGAGCGCGACGACGCGCGAGATCGTGATCGAAAGCGCGAACTTCACCGGTCCGCGCGTGCGCCGCATGAGCGTGAAGCTCGGTCTGCGCAGCGAAGCCTCAACCCGCAACGAGAAGAACCTCCCGCCCGCGCTAACCGATCTCGGTGCGGCCCGCGCCGCGGTGCTGCTGGCGGCCGAGGGCGGCACCGTGCGCGCGCCCAAGCCTTACGGCGCGCAACTCACCGCGCCCGCACCGGTCGCACTACCGAAAAGCGATGTCGAACGGCTGCTCGGATTTGCCCTCGAGGATACGGCAGTCGAGCGCGCGCTGCAATCGCTCGGCTTTACCGTCGAAGATCGCGGCCTGACATTTTCCGTGACGGCGCCGGCCTGGCGCAGCGACATCGCGATCCCCGCCGATATCGTCGAAGAGATCGCGCGTGTCGTCGGTTACGACCGGCTCGAGGGCGTGATGCCGTCGGTCGGCGTGCAGCCGCTGAAGAGCGACGTCTTCGATCGCGATAATGCGCTTGCGGCTACCCTCGCCGGGCTCGGCTACCGCGAGTGCATGACGCTGGCGCTCCAACCAGCCGTCATCGCCGAACGGGATCGCGCGCTCGGTTTCACGATTCCGGCCGTTGCCGAAATCATCAACCCGCTCTCCGACGACCAGCGCTATTTGCGCTATGCGATGCTGCACGCGCACCTCGCGATGGTCGCCCGCGACCGCCTGCGCCCGTATCGCACGTTCGAGATCGGGCACATCTTCGCCGACGCGGAGCCGCATCCGACGGAACGCAACACCGCCTTGCTCGTTGCGGCAACCGCCCGCATCGATGAACCGGTGTGGCGCAGCACGCCGTACGCCGCGCTGCTCTCGGACGTCCTCGCTGCCGTGCGTGCGCTGACCGGAAAAACCGCCGACGTCGCCCGCGCGACGGCACCGTGGATGCATCCCGGAAAAACCGCGCAGCTCTCCATCGACGGAGTGCTCGTTGCGATGGTCGGCGTCGTCGATCCACGCTTGCTGCGCGCCTACGATATCGACGATGATGTCGTCGCGGCCGGCCTCGATATCGAGGCGCTCCCGCAGCGCACGATCGCGCCGTTCGTCGCGCCGTCACGCTTTCCACCCGTCGAACGCGACCTCGCGATCGTGCTCGACGGCGACGTTGCGGCAGCCGATGTGCTGCGCGCGGTACGCGCGCACGCCGGCGTGCGCAATGCGGAGATCTTCGATGAGTATCGCGGCGCGCAGATCGACGTGGCGAAGAAATCGCTCGCGGTACGCGTGACGTTACAACGCGAAGACGCGACCCTGACCGACGCTATTGCCGATGAAACGATCTCCGCGATCGTCGGCGACTTGCGTCAACGTTTCGGAGCGACCCTGCGCGGGTGACCCTGGCCTGGCCCGATCTCATCATCGGCGGCATCACGATTTTCTTCGCGGTGCGAGGCTTCCAAAAGGGCTTCGTCTCCGAACTCGCCGGGGCGGTCGCGGTCTTCGTCGCGATCATCGCAGCGTTCCGGTACAACGGATCGTTCGACGAGACCGTCACAAGGTTTACCGGCCTGACGCACGGCTCCGCGCATGCCGTCGGCCTGTTGATCTTCGCGATCATCGCCTACGCGATCGTCATGCTGATCGCGTGGCTGCTGGGCCGGGTCGCAAAGCTGCCGGTACTCGGCATTGCCAACGGCATCGCCGGTGCGTTACTCGGAGCATGCAAGGCGCTCTTCGGCGCGTTTCTCGTACTCTACGTCGTGCTGTTCTTTCCGTTGCCGCGCGACTTGCAAAATGACTTGCACCGCTCGGCGCTGGTCTCGCTCGTCACGCAACCCGACCCGGCGGTCGACGATGCGATCCGCGGCCTCATGCCGTGGTTCGTGCGCCCGCTTTTGGCCCCGTTCTTCGTTCGCCATCATGTCTAGTCAGCGCGCCTAAAAGAGGCCAAGGTCACGCAGGAGCGCGGCCGCTCCGCATGTCAAGACAGCCGTGAGGTACGATGATGAAGACGAAGATTACGGGCGAAACGCTACCGGTCTTGGAGATCGGACTCGAGGCCGGCGACAAGATCGTCGCCGAACCCGGCGAGTTCTCGTGGATGACCCAAACGGTCACCATGAACACCACGGCGATGACCGCCGGCGCGAAGGGCATTTTCGGCGTGCTCGGGCGGGCGCTCTCCGGCGGCGGCCTGTTCATGACCGAGTTCATCGCCGACAACGGCCCAGGTGGCGTTGCGTTCACGCCTAAAATCCCCGGTCAGATCGTTCCGGTCGATGTGCAACCCAACCGCGGCTACCTGATCCACCGGCACGGCTTCCTCTGCGCCACGCAAGGCGTGCAACTGAGTACGGCTTTGCAACAAAACCTCGGCGCCGGCGTTTTCGGCGGCGAAGGTTTCATCCTGCAACATTTGTCCGGCGCCTGTCAGGCCTGGGTCGCACTGGGCGGTGAAATCGTCGCCAACGACCTGCGACCTGGCGAAACCGTACTGGTGCATCCCGGCCACGTCGGCATGTTCGAGGACAGCGTTCGTTTCGAAGTTACCACCATCAGCGGCATCAAGAACCTGATGTTCGGCGGCGACGGGATCTTCCTGGTGCGGCTGACCGGCCCAGGACGGGTGTGGCTGCAAACGATGACGCTGCCCAATCTGGCGCATGCCCTCGCGCCCTATCTGGGCAAAGGCGAACCCGCGAGCACCGCGCAGGTCGTCGAAGCCGGCGCGGCGGGAGCCATCCTGCGCGGCATTTTCGGCGGCGACCGCTGAACTTGACCCTGGCCCAGGTTGGGTCTGTCATGCCGTCAACAAATGAGTCCCAAGGAGCAAGTCAATGCATGACACCGTGATCAGAGGCGGCACCATCGTCGATGGCTCCGGCCAGCCCAGTACCACCGGCGATGTCGCGCTGGAAGACGGCAAGATCGCCCGGGTTGGCGGCAAGATAGGCCCGGGAAAGCGTGAGATCGACGCGCACGGATTGCTCGTCACACCCGGCTGGGTCGATGTGCACACGCATTACGATGGCCAGGCGATGTGGGACACCGAACTCGCGCCGTCATCGTGGCATGGTGTCAGCACCGTGCTGTTCGGCAATTGCGGTGTCGGCTTCGCGCCCGTTCGCAAAGCGGATCATTCCGCTCTGATCGGCATGATGGAGTCGATCGAGGAAATCCCCGGCATCGCCCTCGCCGACGGATTGAAGTGGAACTGGGAAACCTTCCCCGAATATCTCGACGCGCTGGACCAGAAACCGCGCGCGATCGATATCGCCGCGCAAATTCCGCATCACCCGCTGCGCGTTTACGTGATGGGGGAGCGCGCGGTGCGCCGTGAAAAGGCCACCGGCGACGACATCGCGCAAATGCGTGACGCCGTGCGTCAGGGCCTCAAGGCTGGCGCCTTTGGTTTCACCACCTCCCGCACAAATTCCCACAAGACCCCGGCGGGAGAGATGGTTCCTGGCCGCTACTCGGAAGTCGAGGAACTGCTGGGAATCGGCACCGCGTTCAACGGCCTCAATCACGGCGCCTTCGGCGTCAACAGCGACTTCGACGATGAAGCCGAGGAACTGAAATGGATGACGAAGTTCGGCCAGGAGAGCGGCCGTCCCGTCTGGTTCCTGCTGACCGATCGCCCCACCGATCTGGTGCGTTGGCGTCGGCTGATGGACGGTGTACATAAAGCACGCGCTCAGGGAGCGCAGGTGACCGCGCAAATCGCCGGCCGCCCGGTTGGCGTGTTGCTCGGCATCGACACGGCGCTCAATCCATTCTCCATCCGGCCGAGCTACCAGGCGTTATTGCAACTTCCCGTCGCGGAACGAATGAAGCGCATGCAGGATCCCGCGTTCCGGGCTCAGGTTCTGAGCGAAGCCCCGTCGGCGGAGTTGCTGAACCGGCTGTCGCAGTTCCGGCAGCGGATCACCACGAGTTGGAGCCGCATGTTCCCGATGGCCGACCCGCCGAACTATGAGCCGGAGGAAAAAGACAGCATCGCCGCCATGGCCGCGCGGTCGAACCACTCGCCGGACGAGGTGGCGTACGATTATCTCGCCGGTGGCGCCGACCGCTTCCTGTTCTTCCCGATCGTTGGCTACAACGAAGACAATCTGGACGTCATTCACACGATGCTTTCGGATGAAACCACCATCCTGGGGTTGTCGGACGGTGGCGCGCATTGCTCCTCGATCGTCGATGCCAGCGTGCCCAGTTGGATGCTGATCCATTGGGCGCGCGATCGTAGCCGCGGGCCGCGGTTGCCGCTGGAGATGTTGGTGAAACGTCAGACCAACGACACCGCGCGCTTCTTCGGCTTCCATGATCGCGGGCTGTTGAAGGAAGGCATGAAAGCCGACGTCAACGTCATCGATTACCAGAACCTGCGGCTGCATATCCCCGAGGTCCGCTACGACCTGCCGATGAATGGCCGCCGTCTGGTCCAGCGGGTCGATGGCTACAAGCACACCTTCGTTTCGGGTGTATCGACGTTCGAGGATGGCCAGTACACCGGCGCCACCGCGGGCCGACTGGTCCGCGCGCGCTGATCGTCTTCCATCGCGGCCACCCGCCCGGGTGACCGCGACCCGGCGAATTTCCGGTCCGCTGACCCGAGCCATCCCATACAGGAGACCAACATGGAAAAGCGCCAACTCGGCCAATCCTCTCTGCATGTTTACCCGATCACCTTTGGCGGCAACGTTTTCGGTTGGACCGCCGATGAGGCGATGTCGTTCAAACTGCTCGACGCGTTCGTCGCCGCCGGCTTCAACTTCATCGACTCGGCCGACGTCTATTCGCGCTGGCATCCGGGTAACAAAGGCGGCGAATCCGAAACGATCATCGGCAACTGGCTGAAAGCCCGCGGCAACCGCGACAAGGTCATCATCGCCACCAAACTGGGCATTGAGATGGCGCCAGGAAAAAAGGGCCTGTCCCGGAAATACATGATGCAAGCGGTGGAAGACTCGTTACGCCGCCTGCGAACCGACTACATCGACCTGTACCAGTCGCATCNNCCGATCGAGGAAACCCTCTCCGCCTACGCCGACCTGATCAAACAGGGCAAAGTACGGGAAATCGGCGCCTCCAATTTCTCCGCCCCAAGACTGGCGGAATCGTTGAAGATCAGCACGGAAAAATCCCTGCCGCGCTATCAAAGCCTGCAACCGCAATACAGCCTGGTCGAGCGCGCCGAATTTGAAGGCCCACTCGAGGATCTTTGCCTGAAGGAGAAAATCGGCGTGATCGGCTATTACTCGATCGCCAGTGGCTTCCTGACCGGCAAGTACCGCTCGAAGGCCGACGCCGAAGGTCGCGCCCGCGGCGCCCGTGTCGAAAAATACCTCAACGAGTACGGGTTCGGCGTGATCGCGGCGTTGGATGATGTGGCCAAACGCACCAACGCCAAACCGGTGCAGGTCGCGATGGCCTGGTTGATCGCCCGCCCCAGCGTGACCGCGCCGATCGCCAGCGCGACAAACCTCGACCAGTTGGCGGAGTTATTGAAATCCGCCGAACTTAAATTGGACGCCGCCGCGATCGCCCAGATCGACGCGGCGAGCAAGCCCCGCTGACATTTCGCCTTGTCCTGGCCCGGCGCGTCCGGGCCAGGGAAAAGCAGCGGCTCCAATGACCTTGCCCGATCTGCTCCGCCCCAACCTCGATCTCGTGTTCGTCGGCATCAATCCGTCGATCTATTCGGTCCAGCAAGGGCACTACTTCGCGCGCAAAACGAACCGCTTCTGGCCATCGCTTTCGGCGTCCAGCCTCAGTCTGTCGATACGCCAAACACTCGGAGTGGACCGGCTCGATCCGAGCCACGACGTCATTTTGCTCGAGCACGGAATCGGCTTTACCGACGTCGTCAAGCGGCCGACAGCCCGCGCCGACGAACTGACTCCAGCCGAATTCGCCGCCGGCGCGCGCGACCTTGTCGCGAAACTGGAGAAATTCCAACCTAAAATCGCCTGCTTCCAGGGGATCATGGGCTTCCGCCCATTCCTTCAGTTCCTGGCACCCGCTTTGCCAAAACCAGCACTCGGCGAGCAGCCGCTGCGCCTCGGTCAAACGCGGCTGTTCGTCGTGCCAAGCCCCAGCCCGGCCAACGCGCACGCGTCACCCGCGATTCAAACCGAGTGGTACGATCGCCTCGCCGCGCTTCGCTGATTAAGCCGTCGCGCTGGGACGTGCCTTCATCGCGCCATACCAGGCCAGAATATTTTTATTCTCCTCATTCAACGGCTGCTTAATGCCCGCGAAGAAATCCAGGAACACGAAAAGCAGGATATCCGCCAGCGTCAGCCGCTCCCCACAGATAAACGTTTTCCCGGCGATCTGTTTATCGAGCCAGGTCAACCCCTCCTGCGCGATCGCCTTCAGGTCGGCCGCGGCGCCGGGAATGCAATGGATGCGGTTCTCAAACATCTTCAGGCCTTCGCCGTAACGGAATCCGTTCGCCATCGGTTCCAGAATATTGAGGTCGATGCGACGCGCCCACATGCGGGTTTCCGCCCGTTCCTCCGCCGTCGCGCCAATCAGCGTGCGGCCAGCGGGTCCGATTTCATCGAGGTATTCGCAAACCGCGGTGATCTCAGCCAGCACAATCCCACTGTCCAACACCAGCGCCGGACATTGCCCAGCCGGATTCACTGACAGGAAGGGCTCGCGCCGATTCGCGCCACCGCGCAGATCGACGGTCTCGGTGGGGATCGCGGCGTTTCCGCGCTCGGCCATGAACATCCGAACCACTTTCGGGTTCGGTCCGATCGAATCGTATAACAGCATGACGCGCCTCCCTGGCGATGCCGGCCGTTGCCGGATCAGCAGGTCAAACCATCATCACGCCAAACACGCAAGCCGCGCGTTACGGCTTCTTTTTTGGGAGGTTGCTCTGGGGGTTGATCCCCTTAGGGGAGAGGATCGACAACGTCGGCCCAGACGCCGGCTTCTTTGATTTCGGCTTCTTGGGCTCGCGATTGCCGCGATTTTGTCCCTTGGCCATCGTTCCCTCCTGTGCGGTTTCCCGCGGTGGTGATCCAACGCCGGCGAGCACCAGCTCGTGCGCCCCCGGCCTTACGCCCAATCACGAACGAAGTCGAACGTCATTGGCCGCACACCGCACGAATGCGATGCGTCGGCCCATGCCACCAGGATGCGAAGCGAAACCGATACCGCCGCCCGAAAACCGCGGCATCGGAGCGTCGATCAGGGATGAACTTTAAGGTTGTCCGCGGACATCTTGCCGCTCTTCCGGTCGGATACCAGTTCGAAGTCCACTTTCTGGCCTTCGCGCAGGTCACGCAGTCCGGCGCGCTCCACGGCACTGATATGAACGAAAGCGTCCGGCCCACCCTGGTCGGGTGCGATGAAGCCGAAGCCCTTTTGGGTATTGAACCACTTGACGGTCCCAGTAGGCATGAGAAGCCCTTTCAATAAAACATAGGTTTGTGCACCGGCGAACTGGCCGGCTGTCGAATTAGCGATTTCGGGAACAAAAGGGGATCGGCCGGGCGCGAAAACTTCCTCCACACGCAGCCGAGTCATCTGACCGTGTCTCGACCCGAAATATGTGCGCTGTCTCAGACCGAATTACAAGGAGGCACAATGAACTTCGGTCATGCCAAAAATCCGTCCGCGCGAAATCAAGCCCCGATCAGGCTCGGCAACGACAAAAACGCTCCGGTCAGGCCACCGCCTCGGCCTCGATCTCCACCACGAAGCGCGGATCCGCCAGCCCCGAGATGAACAGCAGCGTCGAAGCGGGCGTGTGTTCGCCGAACACAGCGGTGCGGGCCGCGCGAAACGCCCCAAGCAAGGAGCGGTCGGTCAGAAACACCGTGGTTTTGACGATATTTGTTACAGTCATGTCGTTCGCTTCCAGCACCGCGCGCAAATTCGCCAGTGCCTGCGTGATCTGCGCGCCACCGGTATCCGGTACCGTCCCGTCCGGTGCCATGCCCACCTGACCGGAGATCACCAGCCAACGCTCCGCGCCACGCACCTCGATCGCGTGCGTGTAACCAGTCGGCTCCCGAACGGTCGTGGGATTGCTGCGCGAGATGGTTACGGCCATTGATTTCCCCCTGGGGATTTCCCCCTGCTGACGTCAGGTTGTTCAGCGTGCGAGCCAGTCCCGCACGGCGGTCTTGATGAAGCGCGCGTCCTCCGGATTGAGCACCGGCTTACCCGCGCGATGGCCCCAGATGCTGGGGATCGGCCGTAGTTCCGCGTGCGCCAGGAACGGCAACTCCGCCTCGTTATCGGCGGTGCGGAAATACAGGTCGGTCTCGCCCGGCATCAACAACACATGCGCCTTGATCGCGCGCAACGCTTTTTCCAGATCGCCGCCGTACGCCTCATTCGCGCTGATATCCGCCGCGTCCCATGTCATCAATTGAGCGTACAGGTTCGCCGCGGGTGCCGCGCCAAATCGATCTTCCCAATCGGTCCGCAAAAACGTGTCAAGGTCCGGTGAGCCCAGGTTGGGCTGCGAACTCCACGAAAGATGCAGGTTGGCGCGGTAGAAATCCTGGCTCAACGCCCATGCGGCATAAATTCGTCCGAACGCGCGCTTGGCGGCCGCCGGTTCGTGACTGAATCGCCCGTTGCCGATGTGTTGCGGCGCGGCTTCCAGAGTCGCCATCAGGGAACGGAGAAAAACCTGGTTGTGCACGGATGTGCGCGCGACACCGCAATTGACGACGATCCGCTCGACCGCGCCGGGAAACAGCGCGGCCCAGTGATAGGCTTGCAGGGCACCCATGGACCAGCCATAGACGCAATGGACGCGCTCGATGCCAAAAAGTTCCAGCAGCGCCAGACGTTGGGATTCCACATTATCGCGCACCGTCACCAGCGTCGGATAGTCCGGGGTATTGGACGGCGAGGATGACAGCCCATTGCCGAACTGATCCATGATCACAATGAAGTACTGAGTCGGATCCAGCACGCCGTCGGGACCGATCAGCCACTCCAGATCCGGATGCCGCGCGCCATAGCTGGTCGGATAAACGATGACATTGTCCTTCGCCTCCGACAGCGTTCCATGCGCCTTCCAGGACAGCAGCGTGTCCGTCAGCACCGCGCCGGAGCGCAAGGTCAGGTCGCCACCGCGCCAGATGCCTTGTTGGGTGGGCCAGGTCATCGAGTCTTGTCCTCTCCCGTCAGTTTCGATCGTCGCGGATGACCGGGCAGGTCGCAAGCGGTATCCACGTCGCGCAGCATCCGCGCAAGCGCGACGCGGTAGCCGCGGAAGTTCCGCGCGGTATCGGCCAGTGCGTGTTCCGTAGACCACCGCGCCTTAACAAAAGGTTGCGCGGGCCGCCGGGGTCCGAGGGCCACCAGCCAATACCCGCCATCCTCCGCCGGTCCGAACACGGCGTCGTGGTGTCCCAGAGCGCGGAACGCGGCCCGCGCGTCGGGGGCACCGGCCTCGGGGATGTCGCAGCCGATGATCGCCACGTTGCCTTTCCGGAATCTTCGGCACGCCGCGTCCATTCGCTGGCCGATGTCGCCCCGGCCCTGGGGGATCCGCGCCACCGGCACCGGCAACCGGTCTTTCGCCCCGTCCGGCGTCAGCGCCAGCATCGTGCGAAAGCGCCGGTCGCTGATCAGTCCCCGCAACAGCCGAACCAAGGTCGCGACATGAAACCGCAGCGCCGCGCGATCGCCGATATCCCGCGCCAGCCGCCGCTTCACCGTCCCCAGACGAGGCGCCCGCGCGAACACGACCACCGTATCCTTCATCCGTAAAGCCGCGCGATCCGCTCCGCCGGAACGCCAAGATGCCAGAGCGAAAGACACATCAGGTTCCGCGCCGACCGTCGATACCAGCCATCCCGCTCCCATTTCGCGGCCGAGGTCACCGCCGCGGCGTTCAGCGCGACCAGCCGGCGGCGCCCGAGTCGCCTGATCAGATCGACGTCCTCCATCAGCGGCAGGTCCCGCACGCCCCCCGCCGCGCGCAGCGTATCACGATGCAGCAGCAACCCCTGATCGCCGTAAGGCAAAGCCAGCACCCGGCCCCGCCAGGCGACGAGTCGCTCCAAACGCCGGGCGCGCGGATCGACGCTGTCCAGCGCGAAACGGAAATACCCGGCTTTGTCCGGCTGGTCGCGGATATGCACCGCCGCCGCGTCGCGCCAATCGGGCGCCAGCCGCGTATCCGCGTGCAGCAACAACAGCCAAACGCCCGAAGCCGACGCGATTCCCGCCGCGAGTTGGCGTCCCCGCCCACGCGGCGCGATCACCACCACCGCCCCCGCGTCGCGCCCAATCGAAACCGTCTGATCCTCGCTCCCGCCATCCGCGACGACGATCTCCGCCACCGGACCAAGCGCCGCCAACGCCGCGGGCAGCGTCAGAGCAGCGTTCAGAGTCGGGATGATGGCGGATATTTTCATGTTTTGTTCTTGACGGCCCGATCCAGGTTCGCGATGGTGTGTCACGTGAACACACGGGGAACGGACCATGCCGGAACTCGCTGACCAGGACAAGGACACAGACCAGGACGCAATCGCCGCGCTGCACCAGGCCGGCATGCCGGATCCGGAGCCCGTCGCGCGCATGCCCTCCGGCGCGCGGCGCGGTCGAGGCGCGGTCAGCAATCCGGCCGTGCGTTTCGAGTCCTCGGTGGTCAGCCCGTTCGACGACGGCTGGGACACCCTGACCGGGGAAATCGAGGAGCCGGTCAAGCTCGCCACCACACTGATCAAGGACGCGACAAAGTCGGTCATCGCCTGGAACAGTTCCCCCGATCTGGGCTTCGACCGCGCGATCAACCCGTATCGCGGGTGCGAGCACGGCTGCGTCTACTGCTACGCCCGTCCCACCCACGCCTATCTCGGCTACTCTCCTGGGCTTGATTTCGAAACCAAACTGATCTTCAAGCCCGAGGTCGGCGCGCTGCTGGAAAAGGAGCTGCGCAAGCCCGGCTATGTGCCGAAAGTAATGGCGCTGGGTTCGAATACCGACCCGTATCAGCCGGTCGAACGGACCCTGAAGCTGACGCGGACCGTGCTGGAGGTGCTGGACAAATTCAATCACCCCGTTGGGATCGTGACCAAATCGGCCGGCGTGCTGCGCGACCTGGACATCCTGTCGTCCATGGCGAAGCGCGGCCTGGTCCGTGTCTATCTGTCGGTGACAACGTTGGACCCGCGACTCGCTCGCGTGATGGAGCCCCGCGCGGCAATCCCCGCCCGCCGGCTGCACGCGATCGAGGAACTGACCCGCGCGGGTGTGCCAACCGGCATCCTGACCGCCCCGATGATCCCTGGTCTGAACGACGCGGAAATGGAAAAACTGCTGGAAGCCGGTGCCCGCGCCGGCGCGCGCCACGCGTCATTCATTCTGTTGCGCCTGCCGCATGAGCTGAAAACGATCTTCGAGTCCTGGCTGCACGAGCATTTCCCCGACCGGGCGAAACACGTGCTGAACCTGATCCGCGACACGCGGGCGGGCGGGCTGAACGATGCCCGGTTTGGCCATCGGTTTTCCGGGACCGGTCCGTACGCCGACCTGCTGCTGCGCCGTTTCGCCCGAGCCGCCCGCCAATGGGGCCTGGACGAAACCCGGGAAGGCCTGGATTGCTCAAAATTCGCCGTGCCGGGGCAACGGGCCACCAGGCAGGACGCGCAGTTGTCACTGTTTTAAGTAGCCGGCTCCATCATTGCTGAACCGTCATGGCCGGGCTTGACCCGGCCATCCCCATCCGCACCGCGACAGAAGACGAGGTCAGGTTGTCGACGACGCGCGGCGAAAAGCGGCGTTCCGACAGACCCGGCTCTATCCCACCGACCTCAATCCCACTCGAAACTGCCGCGCCAAATCCCGATAAACCTCGGCGTTACGCGCGAACCGCTTCTGTTCATCCTCATCCATCACCCTGCGAAGCTTCGCGGGCGAACCGGTCCACATCTCATTCGGTCCGATCACCTTCCCGGGCGTCAGCAACCCGCCGGCGGCGAGCATCCCGCCCTCCTCGATCACCGCCCCGTCCAGCACCGTCGCGCTGATGCCGACGAACGCCCGGTTTTTCAGGGTACAGGCATGGATCACCGCGTTGTGCCCGACCGTCACGTCGTCGCCGATCGTCGTGCGAAACTCTCCCGAATCGACGTGGATGATCGTGCCGTCCTGAATGTTGGTGCGCGCCCCGATGCGGATCGAATTCATGTCGCCGCGCACCAGGCAATGAAACCAGATCCCGGTCTCCGCCCCAATCACGACGTCACCGATCACCGCCGCCGTGGGCGCGATGAACGCGTCCTCGGCGATCGTCGGCGTCACACCACCAAGCGAGAAGACCGGCCCGAACCCGCCATGAGGCGGATCAGGCATCCGCCAGTTCCCGCTTGCCGACTCCGGCGTGCAACCCAAGCATCAGGCCGATATTCTGCACCGCCGCGCCGGACGCGCCCTTGCCGAGATTGTCCAGCCGAGCGACCAGAACCACCTGGCCGTACTTCTCATTCACATGCACCGACAATTCCAGCCGGTCCGTGCGGTTCAGCGCCTCGGGTTCCAGTTTGCCGTCCGCCTGGGGATCGACCACGCGCACCAGGTCGCAACCGGCGTAACGTTTCTCCAGCACATCGCGCAGATCGGCGCCGGAGACCCGGATCGCCAGCGTATCGAGATGTAACGGCACCGAAACCAGCATGCCCTGGCGGAAGTGTCCCACGGACGGAACGAAAATCGGCCGCCGGGTCAGTCCGCCATAAAGTCGCGTTTCCGGCACGTGCTTATGTTCAAGTCCCAGCCCATACAATTCGAACGCCGGTCCATGCGTGGTCTCGTGCGACTGGATCATCGCCTTGCCGCCGCCCGAGTAGCCGGACACGGCGTTGATTGTGATGGGATAGTCTTTCGGGATGATCCCCGCGTCCACCAGCGGCCGGATCAGTCCGATCCCACCCGTCGGATAGCATCCCGGGTTCGCCACGTTCTTCGCCTGAGCGATGCGAACATCCTGCCCAGGCTCCATTTCCGCGAAACCATACACCCAGGCCGGATCGACCCGATGCGCGGTGCTGGCGTCCAGCACCTTGGGCGCCGCGTTGCCGAGGGAGGCAGCCAATGCGGCCGACTCTTTCGCCGCGTCGTCGGGCAGGCACAGCACGACCAGATCGACCTCTTCCATGATCTCGCGGCGCGCGGCGGGATCGCGGCGTCGCTCGGACGGCAGGCTCTTCAGGGTGACGGAGGGAAGCGCCGCCAGACGCTCACGGATGCCAAGACCCGTCGTTCCGGACTCGCCGTCGATGAAGACTTTCGCCGTGCTCATGCAACAAGGCTCCTTTCGCGGCGCAACTTCCAGGTTTGGGCGGTGAAATGCAAGCACCGCCGCCGGATAAGAGGCATGCGGGGCGCATGGGATCAAGCCGGAGCGCTGGCGGCGAGGCGTAGCCCGTCCAGGCGCGCCATCCAATCCTCGGGCCGTATCCAGGGCGGCCCTCGCTTGCATCTGGACGCGGCAAAACGACCGCACCCGCAATGTGCCTTCGCCGACCGGTAACACCGCCAACAACGCGAGACAAACGGGCGAGACCGGTCCAATCCTCACCGCGATGCGCGTTAAGCCTGGAACATCACACGAACTGTTGACGCCTCAGGCTCCGTCACCATCCGTATAAGGTTTCAGCACCGCGTTCAGCACCGAATGCGCCGGCGTCGGCACCCCCAGTTCGCGCCCCATGGCGACGACCTGACCCGAAAGCCACGGCAGTTCGATGCGATTTCCCCGGATCAGATCGTGCGCCATCGACGCCATCATCGCCGGCGGCGCGCCCTTCAGAAACGCCATGTTCCGTTCCGCCGCGTCATCCGGAAGCGCGATCCCCTTTGCCTTGCCGACCGCGACCACTTCCCGGGTTGCCATTTCGAACAGCGCCATGATGTCGGGATCGCCGCGCAGCTTGCCGAACGGCTGGCGCGTGGCGGCGGTGATCGCGCTGTTGGTGGCGAGCACGATGAACTTCAGCCACAGTTCGACCCGGATCTTGTCGCTGTGATCGGCGTCGAACCCGGCCTCCCGGCACAGCGCGAGAAACGCATCGCCGCGCGCGCCGCGTCCCCCTTCCAGTTCGCCAAAGATCAGCTTCATGAAAGTGCCCGTCTGCCGCACCACCCCCGGCCCCTCGATCGTCGCGCTCACCTGGGCAACCCCGCCCATCACCGCACCGGCGCCGAGGATCGGGATCAGCCGATCGGACGCGTCGATGCCGTTTTGCAACGGAATCACGGCGGTGTCCGGTCCGATCAGCGGTTTGATGCGCTCGCCCGCGCTCTCCACGTCCCACAACTTGACGCAGAACAGCACGACATCGACCGGCCCGATCGCGGCGGGNNCCGGCTTTCGCCAGAGCCGCGCCAAAAGTACCGCCGACGCCGCCAGCGCCGATCACCGCGATTTTCATTGTCAGGACCCCTTCGTTTCGGCCGTGGCCGTTGGTCCGGAGCGGTACATGCGCCGTGCCATTTTGTCACCCATCCGCCAGCCCGGCAACGAAGCGATCCGGCTATGAACAGCCGCCCGGCCGGCGGAACAAGCACACGTCCGGTTCTCCATTCCGCGCGACGTCATTGAAGCACGCGACCGGTTCATAGCCAGGCTCGGCATCGCCGCGCTTCGCGATCATGTGAGAATAACGGGCCGCCGCCGCGCCGAGCCGGTCGCCGGTGATCTGTGGCACGGGCCGCCCTCGATCCATGACGATCAGGCTCAGTTTCCGGTCGGTGCCCGGCAATGTCCGACCCGGATCGTAATCGGCGAAATAGAGCGGCACATCGCGGTTCAGCCAGGTGTAGCCACCGGTCTCCCAGAACCAAACGTCGCGCACCGCCAGTCCGCACATCCTCGCCTCACGGTTCGCCGCCAGAAAAACCTCAACGTTGGCGCGTTCGAACTGCCAGCGCGGCCCCAGAGCAACCGTTCCGGTCCACCAGGACAGCGCGCTTCCGGCGGCCAGCACCATCGCCGGGGCCGCCGGCGCGAACCGGCGCCCCAACCGGAGCCGTGACAGCTCAACCAGGCCCAACCCGATGAGGACAGGAGCGGCGGCGATCACAAGGTAGATAAAGCGAACCTCCTTGTGCGG
Source organism: Acetobacteraceae bacterium (assembly GCA_003164305.1). The sequence goes on along the minus strand of PLSZ01000062.1, from coordinate 1,040 downwards.
CACGAGCGAATGCTCAACGAGTGTCACCGCGGCCGCCAGCGCCAGAGCGGGCGCTCGTATCGCGCCCAGTACCGCCAGGGCAAGCAGCAAAGGCAGCGGCTGCAACGCGACCGTCAGATAGGACAAATAGAACGTCGGAGGCTCGACACCCATTCCGGCGCTGACGCCCTGAACCGAATTCCGCGCCAGGTTCAACCAGATCGACTGAAACGGCGTACCCCACGTCAGGGCGTCCAGCACTCCCGCCACCGGCACGACGACCGCGAGGCCGCCCGTCAGCAGCCAGCGCCAGTGCGTCCAGCTCAGCCGATAGCGCCACAGCATCGCCGCCAGCATGCCAGGCGCGTATTGATAGCGTAGGCAAAACGCGAGGCCGAACAACGCGCCGACGCACGCCATAAGCCGGGGTGCGGCCGGTTCGCCGCTCTCGCCCAGAAAGATCGCGAGGATCGCGCAATGCGCCGCCAGGACCTCGGTCAACACGGCGGGGGCGAAGTAAATCGCGTCGAACCAGATCGCGCAGAATCCGCCGGCGACGATCCCGCCGAACAGCCCCGCCTGGCGCCGGCCCAGGCCGAAACCGGCCAGCACGACGACCAGCGACAGCACGACGCAAAGCAAGCGGATCAGCCGGACGTAAACCAGCGGATCGGCGGTGATCACGCTGGTCAACCGCATCAATCCGCCGATCAGGCCAGGCACCAGCCAGGAGCGCGCGCCGTCCTGAAACTCCCACGGCACGAGGCCCGACCCGAACGCCAGACGATGCCCCTGTTCGAAATACTGAAACGTTTCATCCACGAACGGAACATAAGTCTGCGTCCAGACCACCGCTCCCCGGATCGCGAGCGCAACGAACAGCACGCCGCACAACGCGAACGCGCCGGAAGACATCCGCGCGCCCACCAGGCGGCCACCGGCAACAGCCGGACTCAACGAGATGGATTGGGTCGATGACACCGGAAGGCTCCACCGTGGCCGCGAATCCTTACGTCGCCGCGGTTGCAGTCACGTTCCAATCCATCGGCCAATCCATCGGC
>PLSZ01000346.1 GCA_003164305.1 Acetobacteraceae bacterium | reverse complement strand
GCACACAGAATTACGGACAGGCTCCTTCCGTTCATGACAATTCGTTGCCTGATCCTTATGACTTGAGGTGATGCCGCCAAGGCTTCCTATATATTAAGTCGAGACGGCGGTCGGCGGCTACAGATGGAGTTTCTTCTTTATCAAGGCTTCGAGACGGCAAAACTCTCAACCAATGCGCGAAGTTCCGCGTCAATCCTGGCAATGTCGCCTACCATACTTAAACGGAAGAAAAAGTCCAACGCCGCACCGGTGTTCGTGCGATCTCCGACAGGCTGACACCCCCCATCACGGTGATCATCATGATCTTTGTGAATTTGACACCAATAGAGTCGAGTGTGGCCGTTTTCAATCTTGCGATAAAACTCGGCACGCGCATTGTCGGGGCCAATTTCGTATTTCTCAAAGCCAGAATCATCAATCCAAGGCTCTTGGCTATGAAACAGGCCTCGTGTATTTGCAAATGCTTGGTCAGCGTTGACCGCCGAGCCGGGGACTTCTAATAAGAACTGGAACGGCATGCATCCCGTGGCGCGAGAGGTTGGTTGCACCGTGACATTGCTGGAAATGCCGAATGGATTTTTCGCAAAGCATGCCTGGGTTTCCTTGGTCAAGGGTCCCAGGTCGATGAGGTTTACTCGCATGGTGACAATCTCTTGCGGTCCACCATGCCAATTGCTCATTGTGATAATGTAATTGCGGGGAACACGATACTGAACGCCCGCGACGCTGAACTCGACGGGTTTGACATCAAGACTAGCTCCCGCACCCGGTTGTTCGGTCGCTTCTTGAGCCTTTGCATGGTCCGACGCTGCTGCTTGTATGAGAAGTAAGGACGCAATCCCCGGTTCAGGCAGGATAAAAAAAATAGCAGCCAACAGGATAGGAATGAAGATGCTTGGTGACCATCGGATTGGCCGCCGCCGACTTCCGCCAGATTTACGCTTGCTCATGACTTCACGCCGCCTCGGAGAAGAACGCCCGTGCCATCAAATCCGAGCCAGGCGCTCCAGGTGTCCGTCTGATCCGGGATCAGGAAAGAGCCAATTAGTTTCCTTACGGTGATGTATTGCCGTTCCACGAATGGACATTCCTCCCAGGCGTATTGGTCGTCATGTTCCCAACCCACGAATTGTCCGTTCGGGCTCATGACGCCGTATGTTTGGTGCCATATTAAACTCCCCCCGAGCAAGGGTCTCACATCCCCCTCGCGCATGACGCCGGGAACAAGGCGCGCGGACAGGCTGTCAGGGTCGGTCAACAGAATGCTTCCTTCGTACCTGGTATCGCGACACCCACCAAGAGCCGCCAGCAGCGGCAGGACGATCAAACTCCGGGCACCGCACACGATGAAGCCCCCCAAGGCTTGGGTACGGCGAGAAAAACGTGCCGCGCCATCCTGGCGAAGCGTTACGTAAGCGTTTGGCGGTGTCATGGCCAGATGGGCGGTCTGGAGAAGTCGGTCGCTCCGATAGGTGTCTCGACCGGCGCATTCCCGGCGACCCGCGTCGGCGATCGCATTGCCCCCTTCACACGCCTCCGATCCCCCCGCACAATCCCCGTCACCAAAAACAACCACCCGGGGACTCGCCCATGCGCCTACTCACCGCCTCCGCCGCGCTCCTGCTCACCGTCACCTTCGCGCACCAGGCGGCCGCGCAACAAACCCTCAACTTCGCCTCCTACGGCGGCGCCTACCAGGCCGCGCAGCGCAAAGCCCTGCTCGACCCGATCGAAAAACTCCTCAACATCACCGTCAAGGAAGACACCCTCACCGGCGTCGCCGACGTCCGAGCCCAGGTCGGCGCGAAAGCGGTGAAGTGGGACGTCGCCGATCTGGGCGGCGCCAGTTGCGCCCGAGGCGAGGCCGAGGGCCTGTTCGAACCCCTCGACTACACCGTCATCAAGACCGACGGCATCGACAAATCGATGATCCATCCGCACTGGATCGGCGTCATTTATTACTCCACCGTCATCGCCTGGAACACCCAGAAATACGGCCAGGCCGGCCCCCAATCCTGGGCCGACTTCTGGGACACCAAGAAATTCCCCGGCACTCGTTCTCTGTCCCGCGGCGCCAGCGAAACGTTCGAGGTCGCCTTGATGGCCGACGGTGTCGATCCCGCGAAACTTTACCCCCTCGACGTCGATCGCGCCCTCAAAAGTCTCGAGAAAATCAAGCCGAGCGTCGTCGCCTGGTGGGCCTCCGGCGCACAATCCGCGCAGCTTCTGAAAGACGGGGAGGCCGACATGGTCGCCATCTGGAACGGCCGCGCCAGCGCCGTCATCAAGGACGGCGCCAAAGCCACGTTCACCTACAACCAGGGCATCTTCAACACCGATTGCCTGGTGATCCCGAAAGGCGGCAAGAACGTCGAACTCGCGCAGAAAGCCATCGCGCTGATGGTTTCCCCTGATCTGCAGGCCAACATTCCCAAATACATCGACTACGGACCGACCAACTCGAAGGCTTTCGACACCGGCAAGATCACGCCCGAGGAAGCGGCGAAGATCAATTCCTCGCCCGCCAACGCCGCGAAGCAAACTTACATGAACTTCGATTACTGGCGCGAGAACCTGGCGAAGATGACCGAAAAGATGGACGCGTTCCTGCAACAATAACCGTATGACCGCCGGCGGCGCGCTTCCCATCACGGTCCGCGGCCTGGAGCGCCGCTATGGCGCCATGGTCGCGCTCGACCGCATCGATCTCGACGTGGCCCAGGGCGAGTTCCTGACGCTGCTGGGCCCGTCCGGATCGGGCAAGACGACGTTGCTGATGATCCTCGCCGGCTTCACCCGTCCGGACGCCGGCAGCATTCGTTTCGGCGACAGTGAAATGGTGCGCACCCCGCCGCACAAGCGCGACCTCGGCGTGGTGTTCCAGTCCTACGCTTTGTTTCCGCACATGGACGTCGCCGCGAACGTCGCCTTCCCGCTGGTGCTGCGCGGCGTCNNTACGGCGCGCGGCGCGTCAACGAACTCTCCGGCGGCCAGCGCCAGCGCGTCGCTTTGGCCCGAGCCATCGTGTTCGAACCCGGCATCCTGCTGATGGACGAACCGCTGTCCGCGCTGGACAAGAAACTCCGCGAGCAAATGCAGATCGAACTCCGCCATTTGCATCGCAGCCTCGGCACCACGGTGATCTACGTCACCCACGACCAGCGAGAGGCCCTGACCCTGTCCGACCGCGTCGCCGTCATCAACCACGGCCGGATCGCCCAGATCGACACGCCGCAACGGCTTTACGAAGCGCCGGTCAGTCACTTCGTCGCCGATTTCATTGGCGACAGCACCTTTCTCGACGTCACGGTGGCAAACGGCATCGCAATCTGGCGCGACCAGCCGCTCATCCCCGCCGCCACGCTCCCCGACGGCGCCTACCAGCTGGTCCTCCGCGCCGAAAAACTGCTGCTTGGCATGGCAAGCCCTGGATCGAACCAATTCGACGCCGAAGTCACCGAGGTCGTCTACCAGGGCGACTCCGTCCGCATCGACCTGCGCCTGCCCGGCGGCGCCGAGGTCACACTTCGAAAATTCACCCGCGCCGGCGATGCCGCCGCCTCGCCTTCCGCCGGCGACCGCGTGACCCTGGCCCTCGATCCCGCCGACACGCTCCTGGTGCCCGCGCCGTGACGCGCTGCCCTGACCATCGACGCGGCACCCGACGCCGCGCCCCCGCCCTCCATCGTCAGCGCGTCGGCACCCCACGTCACGCCACCACCTCTGACCGCCAACGGTTTCCGACCCGACGCCCCGGCACGACCCCTCATCGTCATGGCACGGCTCGACCGTGCCATCATTCGACGCACGATCTGGCTCGACAGGTCCCCCGGTCGAGCCGGGGGATGACGGGGGAGGCGCCCCAATGACCCACCCCCCCCTCAACGCCGCCGGCCTGCGCGCCGACGCCCGCCGCGAGCGCACCCTCCTCGCGGCCCTCACCGCGCCCACCTTCCTCATCCTGTCCGCGCTGCTGTTCCTGCCCGTCGGCTGGCTGTTCTGGCTGTCGGTCGCCGGCCCCGGCGGCTACACGCTGGAAAACTACACCCGCATTGTGGTTGAGCCCGCCTACGCCTCCGTCTTCCGCACCACCTTCGAGCTCAGCCTGTTGGTCACCGCGCTGGCCGTGCTGCTCGGCTATCCGCTGACCTACATGCTGGTGAAACTGCCGCCGCGCGCCTCCGCGGTCTGCATGACCCTCGTGCTGGTGCCGTTCTGGACCGCGCTGCTGGTCCGCACCTACGCCTGGCTGGTGCTGCTACAGCGTCACGGCGTGGTGAACTCCCTGCTGCTGAACTGGGGCCTCATCGATCAACCCCTCGCCCTGGTCTACAATTTCACCGGCACCGTGATCGGCATGCTGCACATCATGATCCCGTTCCTGGTGCTGCCGCTCTACGCCAACATGCGCGCCATCGACCGAGACTTCGTGCGCGCCGCCGCCAGCCTCGGCGCCAGCCCCACCGCCGCCTTCTGGCGAGTTTATTTACCCCTCTCGATGCCCGGCCTGACCGCCGGCACCGTGATGGTGTTTGTGATCTGCCTCGGTTTCTACGTGGCGCCGCAATTCCTCGGCGGCGGCCGGGTCACCACCATCTCCATGAAGATCCAGCAGAACGTGGCCACGTATTTCGACTGGGGCGCCGCGAGTTCGCTCGGCGTCGTGCTGTTCGTGGTCACGCTGCTGCTGTTCTGGGGCGTCTCCCGCCTGACCCCGCTGCGCCGCCTGACCGAGGGCGGCGGCGCGTGACCGAGGACCACGTTCCCGCCCGCTCTCGCCTATGGCTGTTCGCCCTCGGCTTCCTGGTGATCGCCTTCCTGGTGCTGCCGGTGCTGATCGTCATTCCGATCTCGTTCTCGGACTCCTCCCTGCTGGAGTTTCCCCCGCGCGTCTGGTCGTTGCGCTGGTATCGCGTGCTGCTGGATTCCGTGGAGTGGCGCGACGCCGCCTGGATGAGCGTGAAAGTCGCGGTCCTGACCACGTTGGTCGCGACGCCCATCGGCACCGCCGCCGCCTACGGACTGCACGTCGGCGGCTTCCGCCTCGCCGGGGTGCTGCGCCTGCTGCTGCTGGCCCCGCTGCTGGTGCCGGTGATCCTGACCGCGATCGGCATCTTCTACCTCTACGCGCTGCTCGGCCTGAACAACACGCTGACCGGCCTCGTGCTGGCGCACACCATGCTGGCGCTGCCCTTCGTCGTCCTGAGCGTCGCCGCCGGCCTTCGCGGCTACGACATGGCCCAGGAGCGCGTGGCTCGCAGTCTGGGGGCGAGTTGGCCGCGGGCGTTCCGGTCCATCACGCTGCCGCAGATCGCGTTGCCGGTGCTGTCGGGCGCCTTGCTGGCGTTCATCTCCTCGTTCGACGAGGTGATCGTCGCGTTCTTCATCTCCGGCGGCGAAATGGCCACGCTGCCGCGCAAGATGTTCAGCGCGTTACGCGATCAGATCGAGCCGACCATCGCCGCGATCTCCACCATCCTCGTGGTGTTGTCGGTGGCGATCGTCGCGGTGATCGCGGTGGCGCGTCCGCCGGGGGATCGGGGGTGATTAGGCGTGTGGGCGGGAGGGAGAGCAAGCAAAGGACCACATGGCGGAAAGGGTCTGGTATTATATCAGGCGTCCGAAACATTGACTCTCG
>PLSZ01000467.1 GCA_003164305.1 Acetobacteraceae bacterium | reverse complement strand
GGTTTTGCCGGTGCCGGCGGGACCGACGCCGAACACCATTTCGTGCGACGAGAGCGCTTCCATATACGCCACCTGGCCGGCGCTGCGGGCCCCCACGGCGCCTTTGCGGGTGCGAATGGCGGGCAGGTCCGACAGCGGCAGCCGAGGGTCGGTGTCCACTTCGACCATGCGGATCGCCGCCTCGACGTCCGGTTTGCCGACGCTTTCGCCGCGTTCCAACCGCCGCCACAACCCTTGCAGCGCGTTCTGCGCCGCTTCCACCCGCGCCGCGTCGCCGGCGATGGCGACCCGGTTGCCGCGGCAGGAGAGCCTGACACCGAGCGCCTGCTCGATTCGCACCAAATGCCGGTCATGATCCCCTAAAAGCAGGGGCAACAGCATGTTATCGTTGAACTGAACGGTGATGGCCTTGCCGCCATTGGGCGGGGTGGCCGAGGATGCGAGCGAACCGGCGATTTGGGTCAAGCGCTGAGTCTCTCCTGGACAAGGGTTCCTGACAACGAGTTTGGATGAACGTCACGGATCAGCACCGCCCGTTCCTCGCCGACGAGGCTGACAGAACCGGTGATGTGAATGGGTTGAAGATATTGTGACCGTCCAACGACCTGACCAGGGTGGCGGCCCGGTCCGGTGAACAGCACGTCCATGGTGGAGCCGACACAGGCCGTGTTGAATCGCGTCTGTTGCTCCCGCAGCAGGGCTTGCAACGACTGGAGGCGGCGGTCTTTCACGGCTTCCGGCACCTGTCCGGGCGCACCCGCCGCCGGCGTTCCTGGCCGCCGCGAATACTTGAAACTATACGCCTGGGCGAAACCGACATCGCGAACCAGAGCCATCGTGGCTTCAAAATCGGCGTCGGATTCTCCCGGATGGCCGACGATGAAGTCGGACGACAGCGCCAGTTCCGGACGGGCTTCGCGCAGCCGGGCGGTCAGGCGGCGGTAGTCGTCGGCGGTGTGCTTGCGGTTCATCGCCGCCAGGATGCGGTCGGAGCCGGACTGCACCGGAAGATGCAGGAACGGCATCAGGGTTGGCAGGTCGCGGTGCGCCTCGATCAGTCCGTCGTCCATGTCGCGGGGATGCGACGTCGCGTAACGCAGTCGCGCCAGGCCCGGCAGGTCCGCCATCGCGCGCAACAGACGGCCCAGACCCCAGGGCGTGCCGTCGGGTGCCTCGCCGTGCCAGGCGTTGACGTTCTGGCCAAGCAACGTGATCTCCCGGGAGCCTTGCGCGATCAGGCGGCGGGCTTCGGCCAGGATGGTGGCGGCGGAGCGGCTTTGCTCGGCGCCGCGGGTGTATGGGACGACGCAGAAGCTGCAGAACTTGTCGCAGCCTTCCTGCACGGTCAGGAACGCGGTGACGCCCTGGGGCGCGGATTGTTCCGGCAGATGGTCGAACTTGTCCTCGGTGGGGAAGTCCGTTTCGATCACCGCGCCGCCGGCCCGCGCCGCCTGAGCCACCATCTCCGGTAGACGATGGTAGGTCTGCGGGCCGAGCACGATGTCCACGTAGGGGGCACGGGCGAGAATTTCCTTGCCCTCGGCCTGCGCCACACAACCGGCGACGGCCAGGATCATGCGGCCGTCGGTTGCGTCCTTCAGGCGGCGCAGACGGCCGAGCTCGGAAAACACCTTCTCAGCCGCTTTGTCGCGGATATGGCAGGTGTTGAGGATCACCATGTCGGCGCCCTCGGGCGTGTCGGTCGGGGCGTAGCCGAGCGGAGCCAGCACGTCGGACATGCGGCCGCTGTCGTACACGTTCATCTGGCAACCCCAGGTGATGACGTGCAGGCGTTNNGGCAACCCCAGGTGATGACGTGCAGACGCTTGCGCGCGGGTTCATGGGACGTCCGAAGGATCGTGATTGCCTGGTCCGCGCCGGTCATTGACCAAACTCCGCCACACCCAACCGGAACAGCCCGGCTGGAACGGCGGGAGACATCGTTGGGGCTGAGCCCCTGGTCAAGCGGGTGCGTGCAATATGGACTCCGGTTGGCGGAGGGAGTGTGCCAGGAAGGGAGGCGGTGTTGTCAATGATTCGAATTGGGGCGGGGAGGACGGGAGGGGCGGTTCGGCCCGGGAGCGCAACGGAAAATCCCGGACCTGGCGCCACTGAAGTAATACCAGCCGCCAGGAATGACGTACCGGCCACCCAGCCGTCATGCCAGGGCCCGACCCTGGCATGTCGTGATGCAGGTCCGGTGCTCGCGGATCAGGGAAAGATATCTGGGCAGGCCGATCCTCGGGTCAAGCCCGAGGAAGACGCTACAGGGGCTCCGCGTCTCCGCTTTGAATACTTGCGTTGCCGACCCCGCACTCGGTCAGCTACGGCGAGCCGGCAACCAAATCGCGGATAATACTCTTCAATCTCCACGCAAGATCTGACTTAAAAACAATCTTAACCGATCCGTTTGCGGATTTTCGAAAATCTGCCCAGGTGGCCCGCTTTCGACTATTTCTCCACGGTCCATGAACACGACGCGATGCGCGACCTGACGGGCGAACCCCATCTCATGCGTCACGCAAACCATCGTCATGCCGGATTCCGCCAAACCGATCATCGTATCCAGTACTTCCTTGATCATCTCCGGATCCAACGCCGACGTCGGCTCATCGAAAAGCATGACTTTCGGCTGCATGCACAGCGCCCGGGCGATCGCCACGCGTTGTTGCTGACCGCCGGACAACTGACCCGGATACTTCTTCGCCTGTTCCGGAATTTTGACCCTCTCCAGATACGTCATCGCAAGTTCTTCAGCCTGTGCCTTGGGCATCTTGCGGACCCAGATCGGCGCCAGCGTGCAGTTCTCCAGAATGGTCAGATGCGGAAACAAATTGAATGACTGAAACACCATGCCGACTTCGCGACGAATCGTGTCCAGCGCTCGCGTGTCATCGGTCAGTTCGGTATCCTCAACGAAAATCCGGCCCGCCTGATGCGTCTCCAACCGGTTGATGCAGCGGATCATCGTGGACTTTCCGGAACCCGACGGGCCGCAAACGACCACGCGTTCCCGCTCCCCGATGGTCAGCGAAATGTCGCGCAATACGTGCAAGGCACCGTACCACTTGTTCACCTTATCCAGCGTGATCGCCGCTTTTCCCGTTACCGTCTGGCTCATGGCGCGCGTGCTCCGTCAGCGGCGTTGCGATGCGCCAAGTTCTCGTTCCAGCCCGCGGCTGTAACGAGACATGGCGAAGCAGAACGCGATGTAAATCAGTGCGAGCGTGATGTAGACCTCGGTCGAAAAGCTCTGCCAGGGTGGATCGCTCAATGCGACCTTTCCCATGGTCAACAGGTCGAACAGGCCGATGATCAGCACCAGGCTGGTGTCCTTGAAGAAGCCGATGAACGTGTTGACCAGTGGCGGAATCACAAGGCGCAACGCCTGCGGCAGCACGATGAAGCCGGTCTTTTTCCAGTAGCTCAGGCCAAGAGCGTCGGCCGCTTCGGCCTGGCCTTTGGGCAGCGCCTGCAGGCCACCGCGCACGACCTCGGCCAGATAGGCGGCGGCGAACAGGATAATGGCGATCTGCGCGCGCAACAATTTGTCGATGTTGACTCCGGCGGGCATGAACAGGGGGAACATCACGCTGGCCATGAACAGAACGGAGATCAACGGCACGCCGCGGATCAGTTCGACGTAAACGACGCAGAGCGTTTTCACCGCCGGCAAGTGCGTGGACCGGCGGCCGAGGGCCACCAGGACCGCCAACGGAAAGCCGAACGCGAGGCCGAACGTCGCCAGGATCAGCGTGATCGGCAGGCCGCCCCATTGATCGTCGCTCACCACCGGCAGGCCGAACACGCCGCCCCACATCAACACACCGACGACGGTCAAAGCGGCAGCCCAGATCAGCACGAGTTCCTTGCGCCAGAAGCGCCGCATCGCGGAGACAGCGTAAAGTCCGATGAAAATCAGCACCACGATCGCCGGGCGCCATTGCTCGTCGTATGGGTAACGGCCGAACAGGATCAGCCGGTACTTATCGGCGATGACAGCCCAGCATGCGCCGATGCCTTTGATGTTTTGGCAGACGGCGGTTTGGGCGATGCCGTTGGCCGAGTAAGGTACCGTCCAGATCGCGTTGAAGAGCGCCCACGAGACGAAGGCGATGATGATGCGGACAATGATGTAGCCGAGCGCGAGTGTCACCGCGGTCGATATCCATGTTGGGAACAGGTTGGTCTTCAACCATGCCAACGCTCCCGCGCCGGCTGGCGCGTCACGCGATGGAACCGGTAGGGGCCGCGCGACGCTTGAGGTCATGCTCATGGGCTCAGCGCTCCACCAGCGCGATGTGCGCGTTGTACCAGTTCATGAACAGGCTGATCGACAGGCTGATGGTCAAATAGACGGCCATGATGACCGCGATGCCCTCGATCGCCTGGCCGGTCTGGTTCAATGTCGTATTCGCAACCGAAACGAGATCCTGGTAGCCGATGGCGACCGCGAGCGAGCTGTTCTTGATCAGGTTCAAATACTGGCTGGTCATCGGCGGAACGATCACGCGCAACGCCTGCGGCAGGACGATCCGCCGCAGCACCGCGCCTCGTTTCAGGCCCAGAGCCCCCGCCGCCTCCCATTGGCCCATCGGCACGGCCTGAATGCCGGAGCGCACGATCTCCGCGATATAGCCGGCGGTGTAGGTTACCAGCCCCAGAAGCAAAGCGAAGTATTCGGGGCTGATGTTGGCGCCGCCGGTGAAATTGAAGCCATGCAAAGCGGGCACGTCCCATTGGAACGGTGCGCCAAGCACGGCCCAAACCAATAGCGGCAGTGCCAGCAGCATGCCCACCGCGACGGGCCAGACGGCGGGACGGTCGCCTGTCGCCTCCTGCAGCAACCGCGCGCGGCGGTTCCACCACCAGGTGCCGACGATACCGACGATGAACATCAGCAAGGCAACGGTGTGCGCGGTTTCCCAATTGAGTGTCGGCAGCTTCAGGCCGCGATTGGACAGCCACACCGCGCCGCCAATCGACAACGCGTTGCGCGGAGCGGGCAGGCCTTGCAGGATCGTGTACCAGAACAACAGTTGCAGCAGCAGCGGAATGTCGCGGATCGTCTCCACGTAAAACGCGGTCAGCCGAGCCATCAGCCAGTTCTTCGACAGCCGTCCGATCCCGATCAGCGTGCCGAGGATCGTCGCCAGCACGATGCCGACCACCGCCACCTTCAATGTGTTCAGTACGCCGATCAGCAGCGCCCGGCCGTAGGTATCCTCCGCCGGATTATAGGAAATCAGCGACTCGCCGATCGGAATGCCGGCGGTCCTGGTGAGAAATCCAAATCCCGTCGCGATCCGCCGCGACGCGAGGTTCTGACTGGTGTTGTGGATCAGGTACCAGACGACAGCCGCGACACCGCCCAGAATAACGACTTGCCAGACGATGGCTCGGAACCGCGGATCGGACCAGGACAGCCGCATCGCACGCTTCGGTGCGACGCGGCCGGATGTCAGCCGAGGATCAAGCGTTGCGTCCGACACGTATCCCAAGATCCTTCAATAAGGGTTCCGTCTTGAAAGCTCCTGTTCCGATCAGCGAATTGGCGGCGCGTATTGCAGGCCGCCCTTGGTCCAGATGTTGTTGATGGCGCGCGGCACGCCCATCGGCGTGATGTTTCGGTCCCAGACCTCGCCCAGGTTGCCGACCTGCTTGATGACGTTGTACGCCCATTTCGGATCGACACCGAGCGCCTTGCCCATCTCTCCCTCAAGTCCCAGCAAGCGGCGGATGTCGGGGTCTTTCGAGTCCATGAACGTATCGATGTTCTGGCTGGTGATGCCTTTTTCCTCGGCGATGATCATCGCGGCGAAGGTCCAGCGCACCAGGTCGAACCATTTATCATCGCCCTTGCGGACCATGACGCCAAGCGGCTCCTTGCTGATGATGTCGGGCAGCAGCACGAAGTCGGTCGCCTTGGGTTGGGTGAACCGGAACGTCGCCAGCGCGGACGCGTCGGTCGAATAGGCATCGCAACGGCCCGACAGGAACGCGGCCTGGATCTCGGTCAGGTCGGCGATCAGGATCGGGGTGAATTTCATGTTGTTCAACCTGAAGTAATCGCTGTCCGCGAGTTCGGTCGATGTGCCGGGCTGCACGCAAACGGTGGCGCCGTCCAGTTCCTTCGCCGCTTTCACGCCGGAAGCGGCTTTCACCAGGAACCCGGTGCCGTCATAGAAATTAACCCAGGCGAATTCGAGGCCGAGATTGCCTTCGCGGCCCAACGTCCAGGTCGTGCTGCGCGACAGTAGATCGACCTCACCCGATTGCAGGGCGGTGAAGCGGTTCTGCGTGGTGGTCGGGACGAACTTAACTTTGGCGACGTCGCCGAGCGCCGCGGCGGTGACCGCGCGGCAGGTGTCGGCGTCCAAACCGCGCATCACGCCTTGTGAGTCGGGCAGCGAGAAGCCTGGCACCGTGCCGGCCATTCCGCATAGCACCTGGCCACGGGCTTTCGCCGCGTCCAGCGTGGCCGAGCCCGACCCTTGCGCATGCGTCGCGCCAACGCCGAAACATGTCAGCGCGACGAGGGCCGCCGCCCCAAAAAATACCCGCATATACAAAGTCTCCCTGCCCAAACCGCGGGTCTGTCCCGCGTTTGAGGGAATGTCCCGCGGTGCGGCAAGAAGATCAATGGGTCATGGCGCGGTGGGAACTCGCGTCAGGCGTGCATGGACACGATCGGGTCATCGGTTCGTGTTCACCACTCCGGCAAACCGGCCCGCCGCAAGCCCGCCGCGTAACGTTCGATATCCTCGGGTAAACTCATCGGGGAGCGGCGGATCGCGTCTCGAACGGTAAACTCCGGCTCCAGTTTCAGCAGACGGGCCATGACGCTCGTGGCCTCCTGCTGGCAGTCCAGATGGCCAAGCACGGCCAAATACCCTTTGAACGACGATGAAAACCAGGGATTGAGCTCGATCGCCTTGCGGCCGGCGTCCGCTGCGTCCTGATACTCGCCGCGCAGCAAATGCGGCATGATGATCGCCGCCAGGAAGAAGAACAGATGCGGATCCGACGGTGACAACTGGATCGCCTGCCGCATGCGGGCCAGTGCCGCGTCGTGGTCGCCCAGATAGGTCAACGCGAACCCGGAAAAGCACCAGGCGAGCGCGAGATTGGGATTGAGCGAAATCGCCCGCTCATGCAGCACGATGGCTTCGGAGGGACGCTTCATCAGGAAGCCGCGGACATGGCCGGCCAGGGCCAGCGCGCGTGCGTCGTTGGGATCCATCGCCACCGCGGAGTCGGCGAGCAGAGCGGCGCGGTTGGTCGCGGCTTCCGGGTCGGGCGCCCATCCCTGGCCGACGAGGAACAGGTGCCAGTAGGCGTACCAGGCCAGCGCGTCGGCGTGGGTTGGATCGGCGCGCAACGCGGCCTCCAGCAAATCGCCGGCGGCGTGGAACGAGGTCCGGTCGAGGCGGTAAATCGCCGGCACCGCCTGCAACACCAGATCCCGCGCCGAGGTGCTGTGCAGGTTGCGCAGCGCTGCCCGCTCTCCTTCCCGCATCAGCAGCACCGGATCCACCTGGGCAACGATCGCGGCGGCGACCCAGTCCTGCGCGGTCAGCGAGTCCGAAGCATCGTGATCGAAACGATTAGCCCAGACGATGACGCCACCGGCGCGCATGTCCAACAGGCGGACGGTGATGCGCAGGCGATCGCCGCCGCGTTGGATCGTGCCGTCCAGAATGAAGTCGAGATCGGCGTCAGACCACTTCGGCGAGCCATCGCCGCGTTCGCCCTCGATCGCGCTGAGCGACCTGCCGGACACGCAGGAGATCCAACGGAACCGCGACAACGCCATGGTGACTTCCTCGGCGAGGCCCGCCGGCAGCGCCTGATCGACCTCGGCCCCGATCACCCGCATCTCGCGAATCCCAAGTCTGAGGCTGCCGCGTCTGGGTCGACCCGGGGCGCGTTCCTCGACCCGGTCCGTCAGATCGACCCCATCCCTCGGCTCGGAGACGGTCAGCATGCCACGGCGGTTCCCAGGCGGCCAATGGTCGGCGCCGTCGCGGATTTGCGCCAGCAACACCGCCATGTCGGCGGGGGGGGGCTGTTCCGGGCTTAAACCCATCGCGTCGCGCCACTGCTCCAGCGCCAGACGCGCGGCGGAGCGGTCGCTGAGTTCGATGTGAGCCTGGATCAACGCCCTCCAGGCGCCGTCATGCGCCGGGTCGATCCGCAGCAGCGCCCTGGCGGCGGCGATGGTTTCGGCGCCCTGGTGGCGCACCTGTAGAAACGCTTCGCCGGTCGCGCGAGCGATGGCGGTCAGCCGCCGCCGCTCCTTGCCCAGCCAATCGTCGAACGATGGATCGAGGCCGCCCAGATCCTCCAGGAATCCGTCCTGAAACAGCCCGAGCAATTCGGTGCGGGACGCCGCCGGGCCGATCGCGGCCAACGCATCGACGGACACGCCGCGCAGGTCCATCGATAGCGTATGACGTTCGGCCACCAGGATGCGGCTCCAATTGGAGCCCAGTGTTTCCTGTAGTTCATGCACCGCCTGACGCAGCGAGGCGCGTGCCTGTTCGTTTTCTCGCTGACTCCAGAGCAACGCGGTGAGTTGGGTGCGCAGCACGGGTCTTGGCGCGGTGAGGGTCAGCATCGCGACGACCGCCCGGGTTTTTCGGGAGCGAGGGAGGAAGTCGGCGCCGCGCGCATCCTGGATGGCCATTCCGCCGAACAATCGGATCGACAGGCTGGACTCCCGGCTGGGTTCGTCGCGGCGCATCTGCGTGGTAAGCCTCGCGGTCCGGCCGATTTCCCGCCCAGTGCCCAACGCTCTGGCGGCGGATTTGATTATCCAGGCTCTGTAACGACATAGCGGCAATATTACGTGGTGAAACAAAGTCATCTGACCGTTAAATCGGCGAAAGACTCGTGTATTCGCGTGGCGCGCGGGTGGCTTCGAGCGGGAATGCCGCGAATGGGAGGCCGAGAAAGGTGAGAGGCCTCTCATCGTCATGGCACGGCTCGACCGCATAGGCATCAAGA
>PLSZ01000597.1 GCA_003164305.1 Acetobacteraceae bacterium | reverse complement strand
GGTCAATGGTTAGGACGGCTGGTATAACACGCCCCCGATCAAAATCCGCCAGAGCCCCGCACACGCCTCACGCGTGCGCGCCCTCGAGATATGCGGCGCGCACTTCGGGCCTCGCGAGCAATTCGGCTCCTGTCCCGGCCATGGTGATGGCGCCGTTCACCAGAACATAACCGCGGTGCGCCAGACGCAGCGCCTGGAACGCGTTTTGCTCGACCAGCAGCACCGTGAGGCCAGCGCGGCGATTTAGTTCCCTGATGGCACCGAAAATCTGACGCGCGACCAGCGGCGCCAGACCCAGGGACGGCTCGTCCAGCAGCAACAGGCGCGGCCGCGACATCAACGCGCGGGCGATCGCCAGCATTTGTTGTTCGCCGCCCGACAGGGTGCCCCCGCGCTGGCTCATGCGTTCGCTAAGCCGGGGGAACAGCGCGAACACTTCTGTCAGCAACGCGGACGTATCGGTGCGGCCGGCGGCTTCAGCGCCCATCAGCAGATTTTCGTGCACCGTCATGCGCCCGAAAATCCGCCTACCCTCCGGCGACTGGGCGATCCCACGCCGCATGATCAAATGTGTCGGCAAATGCGTGATGTCGTGGCCTTCATGCAGGATCGTGCCGGTGCGAGCCCGAGGGTTGCCGCAAACGGTCATCATCAACGTCGATTTGCCCGCGCCGTTGGCACCTATCAGCGTAACGATCTCGCCGGGATTGACCTCCAGATCGACATTTCGAAGCGCCTGCACGGCGCCGTAGAACGACGAAACACCTGACAGCGAAAGCGTGGCGGTCATGCTGCCGCCTCCTCCTCATCCTCATCGCCTTCGCCGAGATAGGCGGCGATCACGGCGGGGTCGGCGCGGATTTCGGCGGGCGTGCCGTCGGCGATCTTCTTGCCGTGATCCAGCACGATGATGTGGTCGGAGATGCGCATCACCACGCCCATGTCGTGCTCGATCAGCAGCAACGTGCAGCCATCGCCGCGGATGCTTCGCAGCAGGTCGTTCAGGCCATCGGTCTCGCGTGGATTGAGCCCGGCGGCGGGTTCGTCCAGACAGAGCAACACCGGGTCGATACACATCGCGCGGGCGATTTCCAGCCGCCGCTGCGCGCCGTACGGCAATGCGCCGGCGGGATCGTCGGCGCGATCGAGCAACCCGATCCGATCCAGCCAGAATCTCGCTTTATCCAGGCCGTTGCCCTCGGCCGCGCGGTAAGCGCCGAGGCCAAGCACCGCCATCAACGTAAATCCGCTGGCGCGCATCAGGACGTTGTGCTGCGCGACCAGAAGGTTTTCCAGCACGGTCATACCGGCGAACAAACGAATATTCTGGAAGGTCCGCGCGACCCGGGCGCGGGCGGCGATGCGATGCCCGGGCATGCGTTGCAGCGGGAAACTCTGGCCGTTGGCGTGGGCCAGGGTGATCTGACCTTCGCTGGGTTTATAAAAGCCGGTGATGCAATTGAACGCGGTGGTCTTGCCGGCGCCGTTGGGACCGATGACGGCGGTGATATCGCCCGCGTGGGCCACGAAAGACAGGTCATCGACGGCTTTCAGGCCGCCGAACCGCATGGTCAGGCCGGTGACCGACAGCATCAGGCGCGGCCTCCCAGCAGGACCGTCGGCGTGCGGGTCGAGACCATGCCGCGCGGACGCAGCACCATCACCACGACCAGCGCCAGACCGAACACCAGCATGCGATACAATGGCAACTCGTTGGCGATGCCGGCGAAGAACGGGCTGTTCATCTGATCGGCGAGGAAACTTAAGAACGAGCGCAGCAATTCCAGGCCGCCGACCATGACGATCGCTGCCAACGCCACGCCGAGTTGCGAGCCCAGGCCGCCAAGAACGACGATGGCGAGGACGGTGGCGCTCTCGATGAAGGTGAAACTTTCCGGCGAGATGAAGGCCTGGCGGGTGGCGAAGAACGCGCCGGCGAAACCGCCGAACATCGCACCGATGGCGAANNCAGCGTGAACCAGTTGGTGATCAAGGCCAGGCCCAGGATCACGTAATACAGAAAGATCACCCGCTGGATCGTTTCGGGTTCCATGTTGAAGAAGCCGGCGAAGGTGCCCTCGCCGCCGTCCATGCTGAAACGCAATCCGAACAGAGTGGGGCGCGGAATGCCTGTGATGCCGTTCGGGCCGTTGGTCAGGGAGACCCAGTTGTTCAGCACGATGCGGATGATTTCTCCGAATGCCAGAGTAACGATCGCCAGATAGTCGCCGCGCAGGCGCAGCACCGGGAAGCCGAGCAACACGCCCCAGAACGCCGCCAGGATTCCGGCCAATGGCAGGCAGGTCCAGAACCCGAGCCCGAAATTCGTCGCCAGCAGCGCGTAGGAATAGGCGCCGACCGCGTAGAACGCGACGTAGCCCAGATCCAGCAGGCCGGCGAGGCCGACCACGACGTTCAACCCCCAACCGAGCATGATGTAGGTCAGCACGAGCGTGGCGAGATCGACGTAGTAACGAGATCCACCAAGCGGCAGCAGCAACGCCACCATCAACAGCACCGGCGCCACCGCGCTTCCGGCCCGCAGCATCGCCGGGCTGGGGCCAGCCAGCGTGGGCACCGTGATGGCGCGGCGTCTTGTCAGCATCAGCAGGCGGCCGAGAAACACCAGGCCCACCACCACGGCCACCGCGATTGGGCGGGCGCGCAGCACGAGGCCGTTGTCGCCGTTTTCCGTGACAAGGCCGATCAGCGGCGCGAACAGGCCGAGGGCGATCAGGGCGGACAGGCCGGCGTCGCGGACGGCTCGGATCATTGGGCGGTCATACTTTCTCCACCTCTGCGCGGCCCAGTATGCCGGTGGGGAGGAAGATCAACGCGACGATCAGGATGGAGAAAGCGGCGACATCCTTGTATTCGACGCTGAAGTAGGCGGACCAGAAGACCTCGATCAGGCCGATCAGCAAGCCGCCGAGCACCGCTCCGGGCAGGCTGCCGATGCCGCCGAGCACGGCCGCGGTGAAGGCTTTCACGCCGGCGACGAAGCCGATGAAGAAGTCGATGGCTCCGTAATAAAGCAGGAACATCAGGCCGGCGACGGCGGCGAGCGCGGCGCCGATGACGAAGGTGATGCTGATCGTCAGGTCGGTGTCGATGCCCAACAAACTGGCCATGCGCAGGTCTTGCTCGCAGGCACGCATGCGGCGTCCCAGGGGCGTGCGGGTGACCAGCCAGGTGAAGACGGCGAGAATGAACAAGGTCGTGACGGCGATCACGATCTGCATCCAGGACAACTGCACGGCGAAATCGCCGGTGTCCATGATGACGAAGCCGCCGGGGATCAGCGCGGGCATCGGTTTGACGCGCGCTCCCTGACTGACCTGGACGAAGTTCTGCAGCGTGATGGACATGCCGATGGCGCTGATCAGCGGCGCCAGGCGGAACGATCCGCGCAACGGACGATAGGCGATGCGCTCCACGGTCCAGCCATACAAGGCAGCCAAGGCGGCGGCGAACAGCAAGGTCAGCGCGAGCGCGATGGGAACGGCGGTGATCCCCAGTTGCGCGAGGCCCAATAGCGCGATCAGGGACAGGAAGGCTCCGATCATGAAGATGTCTCCATGGGCGAAGTTGATCATGCCGATGATGCCGTAAACCATCGTGTAACCGACGGCGATCAACCCGTAGATCATCCCGAGAGTGATCCCGTTGATCAGTTGCTGTAGCGCATAGGCCAAGCGGCGACTCCGTTCGGATGAGGCAATCGCCAGCAAACACACGCGCGTCCCGCCTGGCAAGGCCGCGTCGATGATTCTCGGTTTCGACGGCCTGAAGCGGCGGCGGATGAAACCTTTCGCGAAGATGTGCTGGCGCATGATCGGGGACGCGAAACAGCACAGGCGACGGATGACCTTTGGCGGGTTGATCAACGGAGCGCGGCACGGAAGCTGGCTGACACGCGAGCGGATCATCGCCGGCGGCCAGGCTCTGCTGCTGATCGAGCTGACGATCCTGGTCATGCTCGCGCTGTGGCAGCACGGCATCATCACCGAGCAGGCGTCCCGCACGTCCAGCGATTTCGTTAGCTTTTACGCCGCCGGGAAATTGGCGCTGGAGGGCACGCCCGCTCTCGCCTACGACCAGGCGGCGCACTACCTGGCGGAGCAACGTTTCACGGTCGAGGGTGCGCCTTACCAGTTCTTCTTCTACCCGCCGACGTTCCTGCTGCTGTTCGCGCCGCTGGCGGTGCTGCCGTACTACGTCGCGTTCTACGTGTTCGAGATCGCCACGCTGGCCGCCTTCCTCGCGGTCATTCGGGAAATCCTGCACGAGCCCGGCTGGGCCTGGGCCGGGCCGGTGCTGGCGTTTCCGGCGATCTTCTGGACCCTCGGACTGGGGCAGAACGCGTTCCTGACGGCGGCGTTGTTCGGCGGGTTCACGCTGCTGATCGACCGGCGGCCTGGCATGGCAGGGATGCTTCTGGGGTTGCTTTGCTACAAACCGCATTTCGGGTTGCTGGCGCCGGCGGGGCTCGCGTGTGGCGGTCATTGGCGCGCGTTTTTCGCGGCGGCGGGGACGGTCGCCGGGTTGGTGTTGCTGTCGGTGGCGGTGTTCGGGGTGGAGACGTGGCAGGCTTACCTGACGGCGTTCGCGGGATCGGACGCGGTCTATGCCTCGGGGCGGATCGACTACGCGGGGATCGTGACGCCGTTCGGGGCGGCTCGGCTGCTGGGGTTCAACCCGGCGGCGTCGTATCTGGTGCAGGCGTTCATCACCGGGTCGATGGCGTTGCTGGTGGCGATGATCTGGCGGCTGCGGCCGAATGGCGGCCTGCGGGCCGCGACGTTGCTGTCGGCGACGATGTTGGCGGTGCCGTTGGCGTTGCTGTACGACAAGCTGCTGCTGTTGGTGGCGATCGGCTGGCTGGTGCGGGACTGCCGACGGGATGGGTTCCTGCCGTGGGAAAAGACCGTGCTGCTGATGGCGTGGCTGGCGTCGATGGGGGAATACGCGGTGGGGTCCGCGTGGCATTTGCCGCTGGGGCCGCTGATCAGCTTCGCGGTGCTGTTGCTGACGCTGCGGCGGATCGAGCGGGCGACGGTGGTTCGGCCGAGCGTCCGGGTGGAGAGCGTGGCGGCGGAGCGGGCGAACAGGTTGTCGGCAACGACCGCGTGACGGCAGGCGGGCGCCGCGGTCGGTTCGTTTCCCTGCGTCTGGCAGGTAGCAGGGGTGGCGAGGTATTCTGGTTGCCACCTGATCTCAGGAGCGTTCTCTTGGCGAGACCCGGGCCATACAGGCTTAATCGCGGTAGGGACGCCCATTACTG
>PLSZ01000526.1 GCA_003164305.1 Acetobacteraceae bacterium | reverse complement strand
CATTGCCGTCGTTGACGGTATCGGCGGCATCGAAGTACCCGTACAGATTCTTGTCGAAATGGTGCTTCCAAGCGATGGTGTACATGTTCGCCTGGTCGCCCGTGCTCTCAGGATTGTAGTTGTGCTGCCCGCCCGGGTCCCCGGGGGTCGCGCCGGCATGCGCCCAGCCGACGCTCAGGTTGTCCTTGGGCGTGATGTCGTAACTGGCTGCAAACCAGGTGCCCATGCGGGTGCGCTCGTTCTGGAACTCGAGCACGGCGGGCACGTCGCGCTTCATCCATTCGTAAATTCCGCTGATCGACAGACCGAAATCGAACACGTACTGCACGCCGAACTTGACCGCCCACTCGTCGGCGACATCGGTCAGGTATGGCGGCGAGAATCCGTTCGCGCTGATGAACGCCTGACCGTATTCGTTCAGGTACGTGTTGTAGGTGCCCCAATCGAGCAGCGGCGACACGCCGTTCCCGAGGCCGACCAGGTAGCCGTAGTACGGGCTGTTGGCCCCGATGCCGTCGCTGTTGCGATTGACGTCGTGATGCAGCTCCCACGCCGCCGTCGCGTAGAGGCCGCCATACTCGAACTTCAGGTCCGCGCTGTAGGCCGTGCCGAAGCCGCCGTCGTCGCAGTTCTGCGGCAGGTTTCCGCTGCCCGGTGTGTTGCCGCCGCTGCAGTCCGGCGATCCGGCGGATTGCACCACGTTATCGTAGGTCCGGTTGGCGCCGGGCGAAACCAGCAGGTCGAAGCTGAACATGTCGGCAAGCTTCGGCGATTCGTACCAAATCGAGTGATCGAGCCGCGTGCCGAACTCCACCCNNTGTCGCCGCCGGTGTTGCCCATGACGACGGCATAATCGCCGAGCATGCCGGAGAAGGGATTCATGCGGTCGGTGGCTTTCTTGTAGGGCGCGTAGGTGGTGCCGAACTTCAGCTGGCCCCAAGAATGGCTCGACAGCCCGACGAAGCTGTCGCCGTAGCCGATGGCTGCCTTGGTGACATTAGACTGCTGAGTGTACGAAGTCGCAAGACCCGGGGATGACGTGATCGCCGGCTGCGTTTCGATCTGATAGATGAAGTTGAGGTCGCTGCCGTCGATCGTGTGCGATCCGCGGTAACCGAGCACGGACTTGTTGGTCGACAGATCGCCGAGCCAGCCGACGCTGCCGGTGATCTGAGTTCCCTTGGGTCCGTTGTTGACGTACCCCGATCCGGGACCCGCGCCGGCGTAGGAGTACGAGTCGGCGACCAGGCCCCGAATTCCCTTGGTCGCATCGTCCAGAGATACGTCGAGCGTGCCGTAGAAACCCTTCATGAACTTCTCGAACAGGGGCTCCGCGTGCGCCTCGGCCGGCTTGGCCGGTCCCGCTTGCGCCGTCGCGGGTGCGCCCGCCATCGGCTTCGCCTGCTTCGCGGACATCTCGTCGATTTGCCTTTGCAGCTGATCCATCTGCTGGCGCATGATACGCATCTGGTCCTTGAGCGCCTGAGTGTCCTGGGCGTCGTCGGCAATTGCCACGCCCTCCATGGCGCATATCGCGGCGCAAGCCGCCACCGCCACCGCCACCGGTTTGGCCATTTTCCAATTTAGCATTGTCTGATCCCCTTGAAACGCTTGTGAGCGTGTTTGAATGTTATCGTCACCCTCTAGCCGTCCTCAATTCCCCCGCCATCCCGCCTACTCTCTCGTCAAATCACCTTGCCGGCGCGCAGCGCCGCGAGCTCCGCCGCGCCGTATCCCAGCTCCCCGAGCACGGCATCCGTGTGCTCCCCCAGAAGCGGCGATCGCGTGACCTCGGTCGGGCTGTCGCTCAGCTTGATGGGATTTCCCACCGTAAGATACTTGCCGCGCGTGGGATGGTCCACCTCCACGACCGTGCCCGTGGCGCGCAGCGACGGTTCGTTCGCCAATTCCTCCATCGACAGGATCGGCCCGCACGGGATGTCGTGCTCGTTGAGCAGCGCCATGGCCTCGAACTTCGTCTTGGTGACGGTCCACTCCTCGACCGCCGCAAACACCTCGCGCAATCGCGGCAGCCGCGCATCCGGCGTCGCAAAGTCCGGGTCGGTGATCCACGCCTCCTTGCCGATCACGCGGCAGATCGCCTTCCATACCGGCGCTTGGGCGATGAAGTAGAGATAGGCGTTGGGGTCGGTCTCCCATCCCTTGCACTTGAGGATGGTTCCAGGCTGGCCGCCGCCGGAGGCGTTCGCGGCGCGCGGAACCGAACTGCCGAACTTCCCGCCGGGGTACTGCGGATATTCCTTCATCACGCCGGTGCGCGCCAGGCGCTGCTGATCGCGCAGCTTCACCCGGCAGAGATTGAGTACGCCGTCCTGCATCGCCGCAAGCACGCGCTGGCCCCGGCCCGTGGTGTTGCGCTGGTACAGGGCCGCGACGATGCCGAGGGCGAGGTGCAGGCCGGTGCCGCTGTCGCCGATTTGCGCGCCCGTCACGAGCGGCGGCCCATCGTCGAAGCCCGTCGTCGACGCCGAGCCGCCGGCGCACTGCGCGACGTTCTCATAGACCTTGCAGTCCTCGTACGGCCCCGGGCCGAAGCCCTTGACCGACGCGACGATCATCTTCGGATTGAGTTCCTGGATGCGCTCCCACGTGAACCCCATCCGATCCAGGGCCCCCGGGGCGAAGTTCTCCACCAGGACGTCGCAGCGCTTGACCAGCCGCTCGAGCACCTCCTTGCCCTGCGCACTCTTGGTGTCCAGGGTCACGGAGCGCTTGTTGTGGTTGAGCATCGTGAAATACAGGCTGTCCACATCGGGAATATCCCTCAGTTGCCCGCGCGTGATGTCGCCGACGCCCGGCCGCTCCACCTTGATCACATCGGCGCCGAACCACGCCAGCAGTTGCGTGCAGGTCGGTCCCGACTGCACATGAGTAAAATCGAGGATACGCACGCCATCCAGGGCTTTCGACATCTTATGCTGCTCCTTTCTTCGCCGGGGCACTTTTCGAACCGAGGGCGCTTTTCGGATTGAGGTTGCCGATGTTGCCGCTCTCGCTGCCCGCCGCCGGGTCGATTTCCGCGTTGATGAGCGTGGGTCTGCCGGAATCCATCGCCGCATCGACCGCGCGCTTCAATTCGTCCGGCGTCGTCACGTTGACGCCGACCCCGCCGAACCCCTCGATCATCCGGTCGTATCGGGCGCCTTTGACGAACGCCGTCGTCGCCGGATCGGTACCGCCGCCCGTATTCACGCCGTCGCCGCGATAGATGCCGTCGTTGTTGAACACCACGACGCAGACGGGCAGATTGTAGCGGCAGATCGTCTCCACCTCCATGCCGGAGAAGCCGAACGCGCTGTCGCCCTCGATTGCCAGCACCGGCTTCCCGGTCTCCACCGCGGCAGCGATGGCGAAGCCCATGCCGATGCCCATCACGCCCCAGGTCCCGACATCCAGCCGCTTGCGCGGCTGATACATGTCGATCACCCCGCGCGCCTGATCGAGCGTGTTCGCGCCCTCGTTCACCAGGATCGCGTCCGGCCGTTCCTTGATCACATCGCGCAGCACGCGCAGCGCCGAATGATAATCCATCGGCACCGAGTTCTTGCCCAGTCGCGTGGCCATCCGGGCGATGTTGGACTCTTTCTTGGCACGTATCGAATCGGTCCATGCCGCCGGCGGCGCGATCCATCCGTCGCCCATGCCGCGCAGCAACGCCGCCACGCAGGAGCCGATATCGCCCACCAGGGGCGCGGCGATCTCGACATTGCTGTCCATCTCGCGCGGCTCGATGTCGATTTGGATGAACTTCTTCGACCCTGGCGGTCCCCATTGCCGCCCCTTGCCATGACTTAACAGCCAGTTCAGCCGCGCGCCGATCATCAGCACGACGTCGCTTTCCAGCAGCACGGTCGAACGGGCCGCGGCGGCGCATTGCGGATGCAAATCGGGGATCAATCCTTTCGCCATGCTCATTGGAATGAACGGAATGCCGCTTTTCTCGACCAGCGCGCGGATATCCTCGTCGGCCTGTGCATAAGCCGCGCCTTTGCCAAGAATGATCAACGGCCGGCTGGCGCCCTTCAGCACGTCCAGCGCCCGTTCGACCGCGGATGGCGCCGGTATCTGTGCCGGTGCCGGATCGATCACCTTTACCAACGATCGCCGGCCCGCCTCGGCCTCCATCACCTGCCCGAACAACTTGCCCGGCAAATCGAGATACACGCCGCCCGGCCGCCCCGACACCGCCGCCCGGATCGCGCGCGCCACGCCGATGCCGATATCCGCCGCGTGCAGCACGCGATACGCCGCCTTGCACAACGGCCGCGCGATGGCGAGCTGATCCATCTCCTCATAATCGCCCTGCTGCAGATCAACGATCTCGCGTTCCGACGAGCCACTGATCAGGATCATCGGAAAGCAGTTGGTCGTCGCGTTGGCCAGCGCCACCAGCCCGTTCAGGAACCCCGGCGCCGAAACCGTCAGGCAAACGCCAGGCGACTTCGTGAGATACCCCGCGATCGCAGCCGCGTTGCCGGCGTTCTGTTCATGGCGGAACGAAATGACGCGCATCCCCTCGGCCTGCGCCAGCCGGCCCAGATCGGTGATCGGAATGCCAGGGACGTTATAGATCGTTTTGATCCCGTTCAGTTTCAGCGCGTCGATGACCAGATGGAAGCCATCGGTCAGTTCGGTCTCGGCCGCGTCGGTGGTTTGTTCAATTGCCGCGGACATCAAACCCTCCGTGGCGCGATTGTCGTGGACATGGACTGCGTTCCTCCAAAGAACTCGTTCTCGTTAAGCGTATTGGCGGCGATCTTCGGCGCTCTGTCCAGAAGCTGGCCGGACGTCCAGAAAATCACCGTGCCGTTCGACATGGGCGGCCAGCCCCATCGTGTGTTCGCGCACCAGCCGCTCCGAGCGGTCCGCGTCCCGTGCTTCCAGAGCCGCGATGATATCGCGATGATCCCGCACCGAGCGCCGCGCCCGGTTGTCCTGCGTCATCGTCACCGCGCGCACCGCCCGCATATGGATGAACAGGGTGTCGGTGATGCCCGTCATCAGTTCGACGCCGCCCAACCGGATGATCGCCTTGTGAAACGCCATGTTGGCGTCGGAGTATTCGCTGAGATGCCCGCTGGGATCCTCATCGAACGCCGCCAGCGCGTGCCGCAGCCCGGCGATTTCCTCCGCCGTCGCGCGCGTCGCCGCCAGCCGCGCGGCCATGCTCTCGATGGCGGCCCACACGGTGATCATCTCGACGATTTCGCGCTTCGACTTGCGCACCACGACGATGCCGCGGCGAGGGATCGAGCGGACAAAACCCTCCTGCTCCAGCACCGACAGGGCCTCCCGGATCGGCGTGCGGCTGACCCCCAGGTCCTGGCAGAGCTGGCGTTCGTCGAGTCGGATTTCCTCGGGCTGGCCATAGATGTCCATGCGCATGATGGCGGCCCGGATCGCGTCGCAGGCCTGCGCGCGCAGGCCGACGCTGACATGCAGCGGCTCGATCGGTAGCTTTCGCGGCTGATCGCTCATGCGTGGGCGTGCTTTCCTTCTCGGGAGGTATTATGGATTTTGTATACCACGACCGTCAACCCGGGATTGCCGCCTGCCCCCCGCGCGCGTCAGGATAAGCGCCGGGCAGCACGACCTTGGCTTTATCGTCACCCCGGCCCACTTTATCGTCATCCTCGGGCTTGACCCACGGCTGTCCGGTTTAATTCGGTCATACCTGGTATAGGAATCTCTGACTCTGGTCGGTGTGTTCACGCCGTGCACCCGTCCAACGCTCGCGGCCACTCATGCAACCTTGGCTGTCGTTCGTCGGGGTCATTGAGAGCCCGCGCATCGCGCCGGCTCATCAAATGAGTCCGAACGAGACGCACGAACTCCAGCAAGGCTGGCACCGACGCTTGCGCGCCGTGCGCCAGACGCAACAGCAGAAACACGATGAGCGCGATATAAACCTGCGTGCGGACGGCGTTTTCCGAGACACCGAAAAATTTCTCGATCCTCAGTTCCTGCTTGATCCAACGGAAATGCAACTCGATGGCCCAGCGACGCTTGTAGAGATCGGCGATTTCCCGGGCGGTCGAGGCCAGGTCGTTGGTGAGGATGCGTATGACCCTGCCGGTCTGGATCCGGACCTGGACCTCCCGCATCTCGACCCGCATCGGATTGCGCCGGTTCCCGGCCAGCCGGGCCGGGAGCGTACCGATCCGATCGGACAGGATCGGTCCACCGGGCCATACGAACCGGTCGCGATCGATTGTCAGCTGCGTGTTTTTCTTCAGCCGGGTCGTCCTTGGGCTTGACCCGAGGATCCGGCAGCCGGCGTCGTCCATTTTCTTCCACCAGCCGTAGTCGTGGTAGCCGAGATCGAAGACATAAGTCGCGCCAGCTTCGATCGGCATCTCTTTCGCCGCCGTGATGTCGTTGACGTTGGCCACGGTAAACGCCGCGTAGATCGGCCGATCGGCGTCCGGATCGTAGACGACATGGACCTTGGCGCCACACACGCCGGCTGAATATTTGGCCCATTCGGCGCTGCGCGCGTTCAGGCGCAGGTGGGTTGAATCGATCAAATACACGGCACAGTCCAAAGCCTCGCGCACCCGGCGACCGACGCGGGCCACCAGATCCTTAAAAAGATCCTCGAACACCCCGCTGGAGCGTTTGGCGTTGGCGTCCCCCAAGGTGGAAAGGGCAACCGGCCTCGCCCCCAGGTGGTAGAGCTTTGGCCCTTGGCTGCGAAACTGGGTGACAGTCTCTCGCAAGCCCTTGGCGCGGGACAGTTGACCATAGGCCATCGCGATGAACTGGGTCTTGGTGCTGAGGGAACGAACATGCTTGTCGGCATTGCGACTGCCGACGAGGCGTTCGAACGTGGGCCAGGAAACCTGGTCAAGCACGCTGTGCAGGACGGTATTCCGATGACGCATGGCCGACTTTCTCCTGTGCGGCCAACCGCCGATTCCCTGGGATCGAGTAGAGTCCATGCGCAACCCGTTGCACACTGAAATTAAACCGGACAGCCGTGGCCTCGAGCCGAGGATCGCTCGCATCACGCACCGAGGGCGACTTTCGACGCCCGGGTCGCGTCCACGGATGCTCGGGTCAAGCCCGGGCATGACGGGGGAGGGCCATTTCGCCCAGGCCCGCCCCCTCGACCTGAGCCGGTTTCATTGCACCCTCCGGCGGTTAGGATTATGGAGGATTTGATGCGCTATCATGGGCGTATCAGCAGGGGTAACTTGTCCTCATGCGCGTAAAGCAAAGCCGTTCCCGTGGTCAGCGAATCACCCCGGCCCCGCTCCCGCAGCGGCGCCGCTCCAAGCGCCGCTCCTCCACCGGGATGCGCGGCGCGCCCCCGACGCTCGTGCAGATGCGCTCCTCCCAGGGCATCGTCATCGACCCGATGCAGTGGCTCGCCTTCACTGCCATCGGCCTCATCAGCCTGGCGCTGATCATCCTGATGTGGACCCTGACCGACCGCGCCATCAGCGATCAGGCGACTGAGATCCGCGCCCGCACCGATCAGCAGGTCCGGTCCGTCGCCTTCGTGCTGGCGCGCGAGATCCAGGATGAACTGCAACTGGTCGATCAAAGCCTCGCGATCATCCAGGACGATTGGAAAAACGACAGCGACTCGGTCGATCTGGCCGGCTGGAGGAAAAAACTCCTGGCCCTGACCGGCGTCGCCGACGACATCTTCATCGCCAACGAGCGCGGCATCATCGTTCAGGGCACCATCCCGCAGTCCATCGGCCAGGGCTTCGGCTCGGCCTACGTGACCTACCCGAACGGCAGCCTGGAGATGTTCGATCCCGACGGGACGAAGAACCCCGACGGACGGATACCCGGCGGTTCCGACAAGATCGAGGCGCGGCAGTTCCTGACCTACATCGTCCGCCCGCTCGCCCGTCCGCGTGGCTGGTACATCGGCGCCTCCTACCGCTCCGAGGGCATCACCAAACTCTTCTCCGGCGCCAATCTGGGCCAGAACGGCGTGGTGGGCCTGGTCGCCATCAAACGCGGCGGCCTGCAGGCGATCGTAGGCAAGTCGGCCCAGTTCGCG
The DNA here is from genome assembly GCA_003164305.1 of Acetobacteraceae bacterium. The sequence goes on along the minus strand of PLSZ01000526.1, from coordinate 949 downwards.
GACATGGATATCGCGCAGTCCGAACTGGTCGAGCAAATTCGCAAGAACGACTCCGGCATCTGGTCTGGCGTGTCGCCGACCGACCAGGTGCCGCGGATCATCGCCTATCAGCGCATTCCCAACCGCGACATGGCCGTGGTCGTCGGGGTCGATATCGATTCAGCGATCCAGCCGCTGGCCGGCCTCGCCACCATGGCACGCTCGGTGGCCGCCGTCGGCTCGATCATCGTGCTGGTCATCGCCGGCATCGTGATCTGGGGCATCGCCACAACGCGGGAGGCGCGGCAACGCCGGCGCACCCATGAGCGGACCGAACTGACGCTGGCCAACACGCGCCAGGAACTCGCTTTGGCGCGGGTCCGCGGGCTGCTGAACGAGCCGGAGGTCGCGACGCTCATGAGCAGCCCCACCGACGGCGTGCTTCGCCTGGACGGGGAGGGGCGGTTGCGCCAGTGGAACCCCCGCTTCGCCGAAGTCGCCAGCGTGAAGCTGGACGCCGCCGCCCTCGGTTCCCCGGTCGAGGACCTGCTGCGCCGTCAGGCCGAGGCCGGCGTGTTCGGCGACCCCGCGGAAGGCGAGCGGGGCGAGCAGGAGATCGCCACGCGGCTGACGATCCTGCACACCTCCGGCCAGGCCGTCGTGCCGCCCACCCAGATCGGCCCGCATGGCGAGCCGATCACGATGCATGTCCGGGGCGTGTCCGACGGCGGCCACGTGATCGTGTTGGCTGGCCCGGAGAACGCCGGCCTCGCGACCTTGCCGCCGTTGGGCGCCGAAGCCGAGCCGGAGACGGCGGACGAAACGACGGAGTGGTAGAGCGTGGCTGGCGGGTTACCGCCGCGGTTGGGTCGGAGTCAGCCACGCCCCGCCCAACGCCGCCAGCGTCCCACCGTCCCGGCACGCCCGCCCGCCCGCCGCCGCCAACCCCCGCCGCCACGCCGGGTCCCGG
>PLSZ01000249.1 GCA_003164305.1 Acetobacteraceae bacterium | reverse complement strand
CCAGCACCAGATGCGGATCGCCCTTGGTCTCCCGCGGCAGGAACGCGGCGGTGGCGGCGCCCGCGTAATCGGCCTGGCCGGGCCGCTGCTCGGCGTGCGCGCCCAGAATGCGCGCCAGGCGGGTACGTGCCTCCGCCTCCGACACAGCGTGCGAGGATGGGGGCGGCGGCACGGCGGCTTCCTCGAATTCCGGCAGCCTGCGCCAGACCTTCAGACCATCGATCGACGCGGCGGCGTCAGGTTGCCCCAGCGCCTCCATGATGAATGCGCCCCACCCCCAGCCAACGCGGCTCATCCTTGCCGCCAGACCGGCGGCGTCGCGATTGACCGGCGTATCGCGGCCGCGCGCGAGGTGGTTCAGCAGTTGCAGCGCCAGATCGGGCAGGAACGCCGCCTGTTCCTCCAACGCGGCGGGCGGATCGTCATAATCCAACGCCTGCGCCAACCCCCTCGGTGTTGGCGCCGCGCTCTCTCCTGGTCTGGCGAACGCGAACAGTTCCAGCAGATCGAAGGCCGGCCCAGGCCGCAGGGCGAGGCGGCGGAAGGTGGCCGGGGCGTGGATCAGGATCGGCGGCGGCAGGGTCCGCAGGAGGGCGGCGGCTTCCTCGGTGGGCAAGGTCAACAGTTCGCCATCCGGCGTCAGGATGGCCGCGCGGCCAAAGCCGGCGACCACCGCGGGGGAGTCGGGCAGGGCGAGAGTACGCTTCACCGGATGGACCTAAACGGATTTGCCCCGCGCCGCCACCGGATTAACCGGATATTCGCCTGGGTGGGGTTTGGTATGGGGCGTTGACAACCGTAGTGAGTGTGTATAAACATGGCCATCGGCAGCCGGGAGATCATTCGCCTCATCCAACTGGCGGGCTGGGTTCATCTGGAGACGCGTGGCAGTCACTGGCAATTTGTCCACGCCTCCCGCCCTGGCCGGGTCAGCGTGCCGCACCCAAAGAAGGACGTGCCGATCGGCACGGTCCGGAGCATCGAAAAACAATCCGGTGTCATTTTGAGGTATTAACGATGGCGAGCTACGTCGCACTGTTACATAAAGACCCCGACAGCGACTACGGCGTTTCGTTTCCCGATTTTCCTGGTTGCATCACCGCCGGCTCGACACTGGAAGAAGCGTGGCGCCTCGCGGAGGAGGTTCTGGCCTTCCATATGGACGGCATGCGCTCCGGCGGTGAGCCGATCCCACAGCCCAGTACGATCGACGCAATCATGGCGGACCCGGAGAACATCGGCGGGCTGCCTTTTCTGGTCGCGGTCCCCGACCCGCCTGGCCGGTCGCAGCGCATCAACGTCACCCTCCCCGAGGACCTGATCGCCGCCATCGACCGCACCACGAAGAACCGCTCCCGCTTCCTGGCCGAAGCCGGCCGCGAACGCCTCGCCCGCGTGAAGGCGTAACGAGCCGTCCCTGACCCTCTCGTCTGGACGAGGCGGCATTTCCGCGCCATCACTCCGCCGCGAACGTCCAAAGGGAGCAAACCCATGCGCAGCGCCGTCATCGTTTCCACCGCCCGCACGCCGATCGGCCGTGCCTACCGCGGCGCCTTCAACGACACCCAGTCGCAGGCTTTGGGCGGCCACGTGATCGCTCAGGCGGTGAAGCGCGCCGGCGTCGCCCCCGCCGAGATCGACGACGTGATCATGGGCTCCGCGCTGCAACAGGGCGCGCAGGGCTTCAACATCGCGCGTCAGGCGGCTCTGCGAGCGGGCTTGCCGGAAACCGTCGCCGGCATGTCGGTGGATCGTCAGTGCGCCTCCGGCATGATGGCGATCGCCACGGCGGCGAAACAGATCCTGCACGACGACATGCAAATCACCGTCGGCGGCGGGCTGGAATCCATTTCTCTGGTGCAAACCAACGCGATCAATCGCACCCGCGCGCAGGATCCGGAGTTGATGGCGCATGTGCCGGGATTGTACATGACGATGATCGAGACGGCGGAACTCGTCGCCGATCGCTACGGAATCTCCCGGGACGCGCAGGACGAATACGCGTTACGCTCGCAGCAGCGCACCGCCGCGGGCCAGCAGTCGGGCGCGTTCGACGATGAGATCGTGCCGATGCCCTCCGTCATGCTGGTCACCGACCGCGCCACCGGCGAGACCTCCGGCAAATCCGTCGCCCTGGGCAAGGACGAGGGCAACCGTCCCGAAACCAACCTCGATGGCCTGGCGTCGCTGAAGCCGGTGTTCAAGGATGGCCAGATCGTCAAAGAGGGAAAATTCATTACCGCCGGCAACGCGTCGCAACTATCCGACGGCGCGTCCGCCGCGGTGCTGATGGAGGAAGCCGAAGCGTCCCGTCGCGGCCTGCATCCGTTGGGCATTTACCGCGGCATGGCGGTGGCGGGTTGCGCGCCGGATGAGATGGGGATCGGCCCGGTCTTCGCGGTGCCGAAATTGTTGCAAAAGCATGGACTGACGGTCGACGACATCGATCTGTGGGAACTCAACGAGGCGTTCGCCTGTCAGGTACTCTACTGCCGCGATCGTCTGGGCATTCCGCACGACAAACTCAACGTCAATGGCGGCGCCATTTCGATCGGGCATCCTTACGGCATGTCCGGCGCCCGCATGGTCGGCCACGCGTTGATCGAGGGCAAGCGCCGCGGCGCCAAACTCGTGGTGGTGACGATGTGCGTTGGCGGCGGCATGGGCGCGGCGGGGTTGTTCGAGGTGGCGTAGGGGAAACGGCGAGCGAAGCCACGCCGAGAATGATTCGTCAGGCGGAACAAACCCTTGGCGTCAGCCGATCCCATCGTCTGATGTTCGTTCGGTTTCGGCTCATTTGACAATCCCCGATCGCATCATACACATCGAAGTCAGGAAACGAGGAGATGACCGTGAGCGACAACCCGATCCGGGATTCCTGGCTCTGTTTGGTCGAGCCAGAGGTTCGCTTTCTGGAAGCCGCCGTCGAGCATCTGATTCCCACCGATGAACTGGGCTCAGGGGCTCGGGATGCCGGTGTGGTGGTCTATATCGACCGCCAATTGGCTGGCTCCTGGGGCGTTCACGGCCGAATGTATCGCGGCGGCCCGTGGATGGAGGGCACACCGCGGCAAGGCTACCAATCGCGCTTCACGCCACAAGAAGTTTATCGCATCGCGATTCGCGAGATCGACCAGCACTGCAAAGCCGCGTTCGGCCGGAATTTCGCGCAGCTTCCCAATGACCGGCAATCGCACCTGCTCGAGCAGTTGGAGAAGGACGAGATCGCGTTGCCGTCGCTGTCGTCGAAATTCTTCTTCGATCTGCTGTGGCGCAACACTGAAGAAGGTTATTTCGCGGACCCGCTTTACGGCGGCAACCGCGACAAAGTGGGTTGGAAGCTGGTCGGATTTCCCGGTCTGCCCAGTGGCGAATACCGCCATCTGGTCACCAGCGAAGAGCCGTACCACGCCGAACCGGTCAGCGTGCTCGACGTCCAAACAGGCAGGGTTCCGGTCGACGCGGAAGGCTTTCCGAAGCATGTGATCATCCGGCGCGACAGGCGGAACTGAGATGTCGAACACGAAACTGAAATCCGTCGATGTCGTTGTCGTGGGCAGCGGCGTCGTGGGCTCGATCATGTCGATGGAACTGGCCAGCGCCGGAATGAGCGTCGTGTGCCTGGAGCGCGGCAAATCGTTCGACGTGAACACCGATTTTAAAATGCCCAACGTGTACGATGAACTGAAGTTCGATCGCCATAGCGACATCTTTCAGAACCTGGCGCGCGACACCATCACATTTCGTAACAACGGCGCGGAAACGGCGCTGCCGATGCGCGAGATGGGCGCGTTCAAACCTGGCGAGATGGTCGGCGGCACGGCGGCACACTGGGGCGGCAACGCGCGCCGCTTTTTACCGCATGATTTCGAAATGCGCTCGCGCATCGAACAACGTTACGGTAAATCGTTCATTCCCGAGGATTGCCATCTGCAGGACTGGGGCGTCACCTGGGACGAGGTCGAACCCTACTACGATCAGTTCGAGCATATCTTCGGCGTGGGCGGCAAAGCCGGCAATTTGAACGGCGAGATCCTGGCGGGCGGCAATCCGCACGAAGGGCCGCGCTCCCGCGAGTATCCGAACCCGCCGACACGGCCATCGTATGAAGGCAGGCTGTTCGCCGACGCGGTGAGTTCCCTGGGTTATGTGCCGTTCCAGGGCCCAACCGCGGCGATGACGCAGGATTTTCGAAATCTGTACCGCGTTCAGATGCTGGAATGCGCGCGCGGCGGCTTCTGCTCGAGCCACGTCTGCGCGCAAGGCGCCAAGGCCAATCCGCTGACGTCCGTGCACCCCGCGCTGGCCCGGCAGCCTACGTTCGAAATGCGCCCGTTGTGCAATGTGCTGCGCGTCAACACGGATTCCACCGGCAAGCAGGCCACTGGCGTCACCTATATCGACGCGCGCGGCAACGAGGTCGAGCAGCCGGCCAGCATCGTGATTCTGGGCGCGTATTGCTTCAGCAACACGCGGCTGCTGCTGTTGTCGGGCATCGGCACGCCGTACGATCCGCGCACCGGCAAAGGCGTGGTCGGCCGCAACTACGCGTACCAGCAAGGCGGCTCGGTGCACGTGTTCTTCGACGATCGCGAGTTCAATCCGTTCATCGGCGGCGGCCAGTTGAACACGTCGATCGACGAACTCAACGGCGACGTGATCGACCGCGGCCCGCTGGGGTTCATCGGGGGTGCTTATGTCAACACCTCGGCGCGCGGCGCGGCGCCGATCAAGGGCAAGGTGGTGCCGCCCGGCACGCCGCGTTGGGGCGGCGAATGGAAGAAAGCCGTGGCGTATAATTACCGCCGCAACATGGCGATCACCAGTCACGGCACCTGCCTGAGCTATCGGCACAATTATCTCGATCTGGATCCGACCTACAAAGACGCTTACGGATTGCCGCTGCTGCGCATGACGTTCGACTGGAACGACAACGAGTTGCGGATGATGAAGTACATCGACGAGCGCTGCGCCGAAATCGGCCGCGCGCTCAACGGTTCGGACCTGGGCGGCAAAAGCAAGGGCACGCATTTCGGTCTCGTGGGGTACCAGAGCACGCACAACGTCGGCGGCGCCGTGATGGGCAGCGATCCATCGACCAGCGTCGTCAATAAATATCTGCAGTCGTGGGACGTTTCGAATCTGTTCGTGGTGGGCGGCAGCGCGTTCCCGCAGAACCCCGCGAACGGCCCGACCGAGACGATCGGCATGCTGGCCTGTTGGGCGGCCGATGCGATCAAGGAGAATTACGTTCGGAATCCGGGGGCTTTGGTGTGAGAATGGCAGATCTTGAACATGCCGTGACCAAGGCAATGACGGGACTCAGCACACCAGCCGCGACTTAAATCAGTATTTGTGCAACGTCGGCACCGCAACGTGGTCACATACAGCCTTCAGGCACTCAGTCGTGCAAGAGGGCACTCAGCAGTTCGTGCGATGGCACGGCGAATGGATTGACGACAGTAACGCCAGCCCAGGTGAAGCCGTCCTGCAGGTCCTCCGTCAGCAGCAACTGACAGCCAGCGTCGGCCGCCGTGGCAAGCACGATGGCATCCCATATCCGCAATTGACGATCCGCGGACAGGCCAGTGGCCTGTCGCAAAACGGCGGCGGTGGTGTCCGCGACCTCGTACGCCTCCTGCCAGCGCTCGATTGTGCGCCGAGCCAGTTGGCGCGACATGCCCTTACGCGTCAGGACGCCGTAGCACTCCCCCAGAACCTGCACCGGCAGGATCAGATTTTCCGGCGGGATGGCCTCAATGAAGTACAAAGCCCCGGCCTGGCGCTGTTCATCGTCGAGGCCGGACGCATAAACCAGGATGTTGGTATCGAGCGCCGCCTTCACTCATAAGCCTCGTCGCGATCGAACGGGCCGGCGTGCATGGCTGGCAGGCTCCGGAGGTGATCCAGCAGGCGCTGCCGCGCGGCTTCCCGCTCCGGCGCGACGGCGGGCACGATGCGTGCGACGGCACGCCCATGCGATGTCACCACGAAGCTGTCGCCGCCAGCGACCTCCCTCAAAATGCGAGAGAACGCTCGGTTNNCCCGCCGCGCGCGATCACGCAATCGCCCGCCCCGTAACCCGACGCAACCAACTCCAACCCGCCCGTCACGCCCGCCGCACCCCCCAGAACAGCGGGAACGCCGCCTTCACGATGTCCGTGATATCAGACCGGAACGCCGTCGGCTGAAACAGTTGCCCCAACGGAATGCACGGCACGGTCTCCAGCGCACGCACCTGAACCTGCTCGGCGATCGCCTTCTGCGCCGGAAGGTCCGGCGCGTCGAACCAGGCGGTGCGCAGGCGTTCCAGTTCCGGATCGTCCGGCCAGCCATACCAGGCTTTGGCGCCATTGCCCCGCAACTCGAAACTGCCGCCCGGCGTGCAGGCCGCCACCCCCTCGATCTGCGTAATAAAGCAACTCCAGCCGCCCTGGGCCACAGGCTCGCGGCTGGTGCGCCGAGCGACCACCGAACCCCAGTCCATTTGCTGGAAATCCACGTTCAGCCCAAGCCTGACGAACACATCCCGCGCGACCTGCATCATCGCGCTGTAAACGTTCCGATCGGTCGCCGCCAACATGACAACCTTTTCGCCGGCGTAACCGGATTCCGCCACCAGCCGCTTCGCCAGCGCCTCGTCGCGCGGCCCGGACAAGACCTCCATACCGGCACGGCTCGACATCGGCTGACCCTCGACGAAATATCCGGCCGGTGCACGGCCGAGTTCGGTCTGGTCCCCGATCACCGACGCCAGGAACGTCTTTTGGTCGATCGCCGGCAGCAGCGCCCGCCGCAGCTTCGGGTTGTCGAACGGCGGCTGCAGATGATTGAGTGCCAGGACCAGCGGCCAGCCAAACGGATCGTTCACCTCGACCCGCACGCCAGGCGACTGGCGCAGCATCGGGCAGAGATCGATCAACGGCACCTCGAGCCAGTCGACCTCGCCTGTTCGAAGCGCCGCCGCCGCGGTCGCCGCGTCCGGCTGCACGACCCATTCGACCCGTTGGATATTCACCGCCTTGCCGCCCGCCAGAAAGCTCGGGGGTTCCTGGCGCGGCACGTATCCGTCGAACTTCGCGTAAGCCGCGCTGACGCCCGAGACCCACGCGTCGGGCAGGAAACGGAACGGTCCCGAACCGACGGCCTCCTTGATTTGCTCGGTGCCGGGCGTTTTCGCCATCCGCTCCGGCATCATGAAGCATCCCCGCGCCGCGAGCCCGTACAGCATCTGGCTGAACGGCCGCTTCAACCGGATGCGGAAGCGGCGGTCGTCGATCGTTTCGATCTCGTTGGTCGCCGCCAGCAACGGCTGCCCGAACGAATCTCGAGAACCCCAGCGCCGCACCGACAGCGCGCAGTCTTTGGCCAGGACCTTTTCGCC
>PLSZ01000013.1 GCA_003164305.1 Acetobacteraceae bacterium | reverse complement strand
CGCGCTGGTCGTTCTCGATGATCTGCTTAATGCGGATGTCAGCGGGGTCGGCGGTCTCGATGACGATCGCGCGGATGGTGGCCGCGCGGTTGACCACATGGGCACGGTAGCGGCGTTCGCCGGCGACGATGAGGTAGCCGTTGGGTCCGCCCTCGCGCACCGTGATCGGTTGCAGGAGGCCGTTGGCGCGGATGGACGCCGCAAGTTCGCTCAACTCCGATGGACCAAAGGTCTTGCGCGGCTGGTCGGGGTCGGGATCGATCTCGCGCAGCGGGATGTTCCGGACCGTCGCCTCGGGTTCGGGATCGCGCATCTGTTCCGGCCGGGTGCCCGGCGCACAGGCGACGATGAGGCGGGTGGCCACGCCGGTACCGCTCTCGCGGAAGGTGTCAGCCGGCAGCTTTTCCAAGGTCGCGTCGATCGCGTCGAGCCATTCGCGGAACGCGACCGCCGCCCGGTCCTGGCGGAAGAACGGACCCTCGGAGCAGATCGCGACCAGGCGACCGCCGGGGGTCAGCATGTCCCAGGCCAGCCGGATATGAGTGATGTCGAGGTTGTTCGCGAACGGCGGGTTCATCACCACGGCGTCGAACCGAGTGGCGTCAACGGCATGGTAGGTCTGGAAATCCTCGCGGCACACGGTGAGTTGCCCGCCGGAACGGTCGCGGATATCTCGCAGCGTCCGGCAGTTGGTTTCGTCGATCTCGACCGCGTCGATCACGGCGTCCCGGCCAATCAGGTGGCGAACGATCCGGCCGAGACCGGCGCTCGGCTCCAATACCCGGTCGCCCGCCGAAACATTCGCCAGCCCAACCATTCTCTGGGCCAGCTCGTCGGGCGTCTCGAAGAATTGCAGGGTCTTTTTGGCGTCGATGACGGCGCCGGTTTCAACCGCGTCGGCCATCAGTTCGCGCGGGTCGAAGGGGAACACATGGCCCTTCGCCTTGCGGTCCCACTTGCCGCGCGCGGCGGTCAGAGTCTTTGCAACGCGCAGATAGGTTTCACAGTCGAGTTGTTCCGGTAGCACAAGCACATTGCCGGTGATGCTCGCGCGCGCGAGTACGGCCAGCACATCGGCTGGTATCCGTGTCTTGACGGGTTTCATGGGGAGCCTCTGTGGCAGGAGGAGAAAGCAAGAAATGGTAGCGTGATATCAAAGTAGTTTGATCGCGGCGTAGCAAAGAAGCCGTGGTTACTCGGTCATGATCGGAACCTCCTCGACGACGTGCCATTCGTCACCGTTGTCGCGCATCGTGTCGAAGTAGAAACCGACAACGTCGCGGTCGGTCATGCCGAGCGGGTCCGGCGCGCCGGTGGGCATTTCCTTGGTCCACCACTGGCGGCAGTAATCCGCGAGTTGCTCGTAGATGCCCGACTCCGTCGTGGCGGCGAACAAGGTTGTGCCGTGTCTGTGATCGACGGCCGCGGCCCAGATGATGGTCATTGGCGCTGCTCCTCCGTTTGGGGGTCCGACCCTGAGGCCGCGCACGCTTCGTCCGTTACGGCGCGCGCCCAGCGATCTGCGAGGGCGAGAGGGAAAGGCGCGGTGGCGAGGATCAGGGCGGTACAGGTCGCAACGTGCTGCGCCTCCTCGTGTCCGGCGAGGTCCAGCGCCGAAGCGGCGCCGATGAAGTATTCGAACACCGCGGCCTCGGCCCGCTTGCCTTTGTAGCCAAGCGCGGCCTGGCGCTCGTGCCATTTGATGGCGAGTTGTTGCAGCATGGTCATCGCATTAACCCCATGAGTACGAGTTCCTCGGCGCCGTAGACCAGGTTTTGACGGCAATCGTCGCAGCGGTATTTCCGCGCGTCAGGCTCGCAGTTTTCCTGCATGGCACCGCAGGCGAGGCAGAAGCCGCATTGCTGGTCGCTGGCTTCCTCGATCTGGGTGAGAGTGAAGGTCCGGTATTNNGTAGGAAAGTGGAAACTCAGGCTTTTTCGATGGCGTCGATCGCCTCGCGGACCGCATCGAGCAGCCCCCGGAGGTTCGTCCGAACATCGGCCAGCCGATTTTCTTCCAGCGCGGTCAGCGCATCGCTGCCGTAAGCGTTGATGTCCTCAAGCAGCGGAAGGTGGGAGGTATTGGCTGCATCGTTGGCCATCGGTCAGTCCTCCGCGGGGGCCTGAGCGCTGGCCAGGACCTCGTGACCGGCCGCGGTGACGAACAGCGCCGGGCCAGTGTCCTGGGACGGCGCATCGTCGGATCGGTGACAGATCGCTGTCATGGCCACGTCCTGGACCATTTCGGTTTCCGGATCGTCGAGGCCTCCGTCACGGCGGATCGCGTCCGCCGCTTTCATGGCCTCGGCTTTGTTCACCGCGTCGACAATGATGGGTGCGTATCGCACCAGCACCGTTTCGGTGATGGTCACCGCGTATCTGAGCATTTCAGTTTCCTTTGTTTCGGTTGTGGCAGCGTAGAGTTGCTTAAGCGCCGCGATGCCGGCGGCGGTCGCGGCTTTCGGATCGCGGCCGAGGCCGCGGTAGAACCGGGGATGCACGCGGCACTCATGCGCCAGACGAATGGTGTCGCGATGCGGACCAAGATGGCGGAACGTGTTCGCCAGGCTGAGCGCTCTGGGCCAGTCGCCGGCGGCGATAAATTCGCGCAGCCGTTGGGTCTTGGTGATGGGGAGCGTTGTGACGCTGGCGTGGGGCATTGGAGGTCTCTGTGGCAGGAAACAGAATTACTTCGCGGCGGACGCGGCCGGGCGCGTGACAACGAACGGGATTCGCCTTCCGTTGAATTTGCCTTTGAACCGCAGCGGGAGGTCGAGTTCGATCGCGCCTTTGAGAGTCACGCGGTAAAGCGTC
>PLSZ01000180.1 GCA_003164305.1 Acetobacteraceae bacterium | reverse complement strand
GGCCTTGCAGTTGCTCCGTCCGGCGCATCCGACCCTCCAAAGAGACCAGACTTACCGGACAGATCGTGTGCTACCTAAACCGGACATATCGTGTGCTACTGACATATCCGGCTCGTTCCCATCAGCGCGCGGGAGACGGATACCGCGCTGGATGCTTTTTCCTGGTATGGCAAGGGTCGCGGTCATCCAGCCCAACTCAATCTGGGCGATTGCTTCGCGTACGCGGTCGCGAAGACGCATCGTGCCTCGAATTTGTTCAAAGGGGACGATTTCAGCAAAACCGACGCGAAGCGGGCCTCGATCGCGGACTGATAGGTCGGGGGCGGAACCGATCCCCGCCTTTTGAGCGTCTCCGACCCCTGCTACCTTTGGATCGGTTCAATTCGCAGGCCCCCATGCCCAACCCAGCCTATCTCGACCCGCGCACCGGCCGCACCTACCCGATCGACACCCCGCGCTGGTGCGGCGACGATCAGACGCCATTGCTACTGACCCCGTTGCCCGGCCTGACCAAAGCTCAGATCGACACCTCGGAGCGCAGCCTTTGGCGTTACCGCGCCGCGCTCCCCTTGCCGTGCGCGGATCCGATTTCCATGGGTGAGGGTATGACCCCCCTGATCCCTCGCACCTTGCTAGGCGCCCGCGTTTTGCTGAAGTGCGACTTCAGCAACCCCACCGGCAGCTTCAAGGATCGCGGCGCCAGCGTCATGCTGTCATTGTTGCGCGCACAAGGGATCGACCATGTGCTGGAGGACAGTTCTGGCAACGGCGGGGCGGCGGTGGCCGGCTACGCGGCGGCGGGAGGGATGCGGGCGACGATTATGACACCGGCGTCCACCAGCCCTGGAAAGACGGTCCAGATGCGAGCGTATGGCGCGGAAATCCGGCTGATTCCGGGCACCCGGCAGGACACCGCCGACGCGGCGGTCGAGGCGGCGGGATCAGTCTTCTACGCCAGCCACAACTGGCATCCGTTCTTTCTCCACGGCACCAAGACGCTGGCCTACGAACTTTGGGAGGATCTGGGTTTTCGCGCGCCCGACAACATCATCACTCCGTGCGGCGCCGGTTCGAACGTGCTCGGCTGTGCCATTGGCTTCGACGAACTGAAGCGGGCCGGCGAAATCACCAGGCTGCCGCGCATCTTCGCCATCCAGCCCGCCAATTGCGGCCCGATCGCGGCCTCCTTCCTGGCCGGCACCGATGCTGAAGTCGCGACGCCGATCGAGCCCACCATCGCCGAGGGCACCGCGATCGCCAAACCCCTCCGCCGCCACGAGGTCATCGCCGCCTTGCGCGAATCCCGGGGCGGCGCCGCCCTGGTCTCCGATGCCAGCATCGAGGCGGCGTTGTTCACCCTCGCTCGCACCGGGGTTTATGTGGAGCCGACCTCGGCCCAGGTGGTAGCTGGACTGGAAACGCTGTTGGCGAATGGGACGATTGGGGCGAATGAAACCACCGTGCTGGTAATGACCGGCAGCGGCCTGAAGGCGACCAACCGGATCGCCGGGCATTTGGGGATCGTGGCATGACCTCGACCACGCCGCGCGTCGCCCTTCTTGGCTTCTCCATCGAGTGCAACCGCTTCGCACCGATCGCGTTCGAGGCCGACTTCCAGGCCCGCACGCTGCTCGGCGGTGACATCATGCTGAACAACGCCCGCTCCGCCGCGCCCATGATGCTGGGCGAAATGCCCGGCTTCGTCGCCGAGATGGACGCTTCCGGGCCATGGGAACCGGTCCCCGGCCTGCTCGCCATGGCCGAGCCGAACGGCCCCGTGTCGCAGGAGTTCTTCGACCGGATGATGGCGCAATGGGAGAAAGACCTGCGCGCCGCCGGCCCGCTCGATGGGGTTTATTGCGTGCTGCACGGCGCCGGGCTGACCGTGAACGATCACGACCCCGAGGGCAGCTTGCTGACGATGGTCCGCCAGGTCGTCGGCCACGATGTTCCGATCGTCGCGACCTACGACCTGCACGCCAACGTTTCCGACGCGAACGTCGATCTGGTGAACGCCTATATCGGCTACCGCATCAACCCGCATCTCGACATGCGCGAGCGCGGGATCGAGGCCGCCAAAACGCTCCGCCGCCTGATGACCGGGACGCGGACCTACCTGAAACGCATCCGGCTGCCGATCGTCCCGCCGACGGTGACCATGCTGACCGGCCAGGACGCGCACGCCCGTCCGTACGGCGAATTGATCGATCTCGGCCAGCAACGCATGCGCGAACCGCCTTACGAAGGGCGGGTGTTGAACGTCTCCGTCATGGGTGGTTTCGCCTTCGCCGATACACCCTTCAACGGGCTGACCGTCGTTGTCACCGCGCTGGACCAGGACGCCGCCGACAGCCTCGCCCATGAGATCGCCGAAGCCGGTTGGGCCCGCCGCGAGCGGTTCCGTCCCGCACTGACCAGCCTGGAAGCGGCCACCGCTCGCGCCAAAGCCACCGAGGACCGGGCACTGCACCCGCTGATTTTCGCCGATGTCGCCGACAATCCCGGCGGCGGCGGTCGAGGCAACACGATGTGGATCCTGGAAGCCTTCCTGAACGCCGGCGTCCGCGACGGCCTGGTCGGCGTGATCCACGATCCCGCCCTTGCCGCCGAAGCGCATCTTCACGGCATCGGCACCGCGTTCCGGGCTGAGTTCAACCGGGACCTGGCTGACCGGGACCCGACGGGCGAATTCAGCAAGCCCTTCGCCGCCGACGCCACCGTCGCCGGCCTGCGCGAGCAACCGGTGCGCGGCCGTCGCGGCATTTACGCCAACAACACCCTCGATCTGGGATTATGCGCGGCGTTGAGCATCGGCGGCCTGACCGTCGTCGTCATCAGCAACCGCGTGCAATGCGCCGACCCGGTATTTTTCGAGATGTTCAGCCTGGACATCGCCGCCGCCCGCGTCGTCGTCGTCAAGTCGCGCGGCCATTTCCGCGGCGGCTTCGACGAGTTTTTCCGCCACGAAGACGTGATCGAGGTCGATGCCCCCGGCCTCACCAGCCCGATCCTGTCCCGTTTCGCCTGGCGTCATATGCCGCGGCCGGTTCTGCCCATCGACGACACCGCCACCTGGATCGCACCTCCCACTGGGATCGCACCCTGCTCAGGGATCACGCCGTCCCGAGGGGTCACGCCCTCCCCGGGGGCCACGCCGTCTAAAGGGATCGCCCACTGATGAAGCTCGCCGACCTGCCGACGCCGTGCCTCGTGCTCGACCGTCAGAAGCTGCAACGCAACATCCGGACCATGGCGGGCAACCTGTCCCGTCACAAAGTGCCACTGCGGCCGCACATGAAGACGGCCAAGTCGATCGATGTCGCACGCCTCGTCCTGGCCGGCCAGCCGGGCGGCATCACCGTCTCGACCCTGGCCGAGGCCGAGTATTTCGCCAGCCATGGTGTGATCGACATTCTCTATGCGGTCGGGATCACTCCGGATAAACTGGATCAGGTCGCTCGGCTGAACGCCAGCGGCGCCAATGTGACCGTGATCACCGACGACCCGCTGTCCGCCGACGCAATCGCCGCGCATCCGGCGAACATCAAGGCCCTGATCGAAATCGATTGCGGCGAGCAGCGTGGCGGCGTGCTGGTCGCCGAGGACATGATCTCCGAACTCGCCAACCGTCTCGGCGCCAATTTGCTGGGGGTCATGACCCACGCCGGCCACTCCTATCAAGGCCGCAGCGTCGCTGAAATCACCCAGATCGCCGAACTGGAGCGGAGCCACGTCGTTTACGCCGCGCAGCGCCTGCGCTCCGAGGGTCACGTCATTTCGGTGGTCTCGGCCGGCAGCTCACCCACCGGCCGGCACGCCGAGACGATGAGTGGGCTGACGGAATTTCGCGCCGGCGTCTACATGTTCGGCGATCTGTTCCAGGCGGAGATCGAGACACACGCCCGCGACAGCATCGCGCTCACGGTGCTGACCAGCGTGATCGGGCGGCCGGGAGGGCGCCTTCTGATCGACGCCGGCGCCCTGGCTCTGTCGAAAGATCGCAGCACGGAACTGGCGCCGAACGATTACGGCTTCGGCCTCGTGTTGGACATCCGCGGCGAGCCCGCTCTGGGCGACGCGATCGTCCGCAAAGCCTATCAGGAACACGGCGTCATCGAGCCGGATCCCGAACATTTGATCGCCACGCCGGTCGGAACGAGGCTGCGAATCCTGCCGAACCATGCTTGTCTGACGGCGGCGGCTCATGATCGCTATCACGTCACCGACGGTGGAGACGATGTGGTCGCGGTGTGGCCGCGGATGAACGGCTGGTAAATTTAAGGCTTCCTCTGGTTGCCCTTTATGTCCGTCACATGTAGGGGACCACGCATCGAGGCCATGACAAGGGAATGACATGCGCGCTTTTCGTGCACGATGCGTCGCCGTCGGATTGGGCGTCGGACTTGCGGTTGTGGCAGGCGGAGTAGCGCCGTGCGTTGCTCAGTTGTCCGACGGCCCAGGCGGCGGCAGCACCCCGAATAGCATCAGCAGCGCGGCAAATCGAAATTTGCGAGGGGCTCAGGGGGCAGCCGCGAAAGCCGAGCCGGCGCCACCGCCGGTGCTGCCGGGAACCAAGGTCGCCCCGGAGGCCGCCGCGCCGACCGAATCCTCGGCGAACATGACCCCCACCGACGCGCTGTTCGATGCGATCAACCGCGGCGACCTGACCGCCGCCCGCGACGCCGTCAATCGCGGTGCCGAACTGGGCGCGCATAACATGTTGGGATTCACGCCGCTGGACCTCTCGGTCGATCTGGGGCGCAACGACATTTCGTTCATGCTTCTGTCGCAGCGCGGCGACGATGGCGGATCGCGGCGCCCGGCCGCGGGCACCCCCGACACCGGAGGAGTGGATTTAACGGCTGGCACCGCGCGGCACGCCGCCACCCGGTCGCGGGCAACAGCGGTATCGATCAGGGAACCGGCCGAGGACGCCCCGGTGGCGACACCCCGACTCTACTCTGGCAACGGCGGATCCCCGATTCCCGCGGCGGGGTTCCTGGGGTTTGACGCCCGTGCGGGCCGCTGACCCCAGGCTGAACCCCCAGCGCTGANNGAGGCCGACGGCCGTTTACGTTCTGCCATCCACTGTCCATAACGCCGCCCCAGGCGTAAATCGAGCTGCCAGAAACTCCAGTAGCACCGCCACCCGGATTGGCCGCGGCGAACCCGCCGGCGTCACCAGATGCAACGCCAACGGCGGCGCGCTCCACTCGTCCAACACGGTCACCAGGCGGCCCGCTTTCACTGCCTCCCACGCCAGAAAATCTGGCTGTAGAGCGATGCCCAATCCAGCCCCCAACGCCGGCTCCAACGCGTCGCCATTGGTCGCGCTGAGAGGTCCTTTCACAGCCACGGCCTCGGCCGCGCCATTTGCGTCGGTGAAATGCCAGGTCTCCCCGGTCGCGAGCCACGTGTAGCCCAGACACGCATGCTCCCGCAGGTCGCGCGGCCGGCGCGGTATGCCGTGGCGCGCGAAATAGTCCGGCGATCCGACCACCCATCGTCGTACCGGACACAGCCGTCGCGCCAGCAGGCTGGAGTCGGGCAAATCCGCGATGCGCACCGCGACGTCGATGCCTCCCGCGATCAGGTCCACCACGCGGTCGTCCAGGCGCAGGTCGATCGAGACCTCGGGATGAGCGGCCAGGAAGTCCGGTAATGCCGGAGCGATGTGGCGTACGCCGAACGACATCGGGGCCGCCAGCCGCACCATGCCGCGCGGCACGGTGGAGCTGGCTTTCGCCTCGGCCTCGGCCGCTTCGCCCTCCGCCAGGATGCGAGCGGCGCGTACCGCTAGCACGCGGCCGGCCTCGGTCAGCGCGAAACGGCGGGAAGTGCGATGGATCAGCCGCTCTCCCAGGCGGGCTTCCAGGCGCTGCACGGCCTTGGAGACGGTGGGCCCGGACAGGCCAAGCTCGGCNNGCGGCGGCGGCGAACCCGCCGGTTTCCGCCACTTTGGCGAAGATCGCCCAGGCTTCGAGGTCGGGAAGGGGCAAGGCTGGACCGTGCAGGATGGAAATGATGACTTTCTATCCTTTCTGTTCTCAACGGTCCTGTCGAGCCCCATCTTTGCGTCCACACAGGGGGCCAAGACCCCACACGAGGAGTTCCCATCATGATCGAACGCAGAAAATTCTCCGAACTCGGTGGCGCGAACCACGGCTGGCTGAACGCGAAGCACCACTTCTCCTTCGCGTCGTACTATGACCCGTCGCGCATGGGCTGGGGCAATCTGAGAGTCTGGAACGACGACGAAATCGCCGCCGGGTCGGGCTTTCCGCCGCATCCGCACGCGGACATGGAGATCATCACCTATGTNNAGGGCCGCACCGAGGCCGGCGACGTGCAGGTGATGAGCGCGGGCACGGGCATTACCCATGCCGAATACAACCTCGAAGACGAGACCACGACGCTGTTCCAGATCTGGATCGAGCCGACATCCAGCGGCGGCAAACCGTCCTGGGGCGCCAAGCAGTTCCCAAAAGGCGACCGCTCGGGCCGGTTCGTGACGCTGGCGAGCGGGTATGACGAAGACGAAGGCGCGTTGAAGATCCGGGCCGACGCGCGGGTGATGGGCGCCACGATCAAGGCCGGGGAGCGGGTGACGCTGACGCTGGACCCGAAGGCGCATGCGTATCTGGTCCCCGCGACCGGGACGCTGGAGGTCGGCGGCGTGCGGATCGAGGCTCGGGACGGCGCCGCGATCACCGGAGAGGAGACGGTGGAGGTGGTTGGGGTGGCTGACGCCGAGGTGGTGTTGGTGCAGGGGGATTGAGCGTCGCGGGGTCCGTTGCGGGGGGGGACGGACCATTTCTGATGTAACGTTCAGAGCGCATCTTGCGGAATTGGACACGTGCGGGAGGCACGGGGCTTGCCCGCCACACCGACTGGCGCTTCGGCCCGGAGGGTCCTTTCAGACATCGCCCGACGGAAGGCTTCATCGACGATACCGCCAACAAATTCTCATATCAGGATGGCACTTACCGTGCAAAGTCACAGCGGAAGAACGCCCTAAGCTTTAGCGGGAGCGATTGCATTTATCCCGATGGAGCGAACTCAGAGCGGCCCCATCCCTACGGTGTGAACTTGGCGACTTGCATTTCACCCGGATACGAATGAGATGTCCAAAGAAAGGCGGCCCTCAACTCGCTTTCGGGCATTTCCTTCTCCCCGCGGTAATAGCCTAGCAGTTCTGGATAGCTACCGAAGGCCAGGGTATTCTGTGTTGCGACGGCTTCTCGATCGACGTCGTTCAAATCGACCTCAAAAAAATTAGCTTCGTTCATCGACTTGACCAAATCAAGGTTCTTTACCGCGCGCATGGAGGCGTGCCAAAGATTGGTTCTCGATATTTGTGCGCCACGAAGTTCCGCTCTGTCCAAAATGGCACCTTCAAGATTCGCCGCGTCCAAGTTAGCATCTTCCAAATTTGTGTCCGACAAGTTTGCTCCGACCAAGTTGGGGCCTCGGAGGTTCGCGCCGGACATGTTCAACCGGGCAAGATTCAATGCCATTAGATTGGCGCCGGCGAGGTTACCCCCAGTTTGAAGCCTAGAGACAACCGCTGGCAGCGTCAGCGCCCCTCCCCAATCCGCTGCGCTTGGTCCTGAGTAGGGCGGCGAGATTTCCTCCGATTGGCGCCGTGCGATTGATCTCGCCAACCCAACCATCTCTTCGAGTAAGTCTCGATCCGGACGAATGACAGCAGACTCTGTTGAAGCCCTCTGCTGTATCATTTGGCCTACATTTTCCTGCAACACCGGCCACCACATAGCGAACACCGACTCGAGTATGTCTTCAGACAGAGAGAGATCTTTCAGTTCGCTGTTGAGCATACGCAGCACTCGCTGAATTTCCGATTCCTCGAATCTAGCACATTGGAATTGCATCAGAGATCCTAGAACGTCCGCGGGTTCCACATCAACCAATATCGGAACAACCTTGGCTCTACCGATGTTTTTCGACAGTGCGCCAGCTTCGAACATTATCCATGGGGCGGTCAAAGACTCTTTAGTTACTACAATGATGCCTACCTGTGATGTCTCTAGCTCCTTGGCAATTTCGGCGCTCCACCGAGCTCCCTTGGCTACATCGTCCGGGGAGAAAAAGGGCCTTGTGGCTTGTAGGACTCTCGGCAGCCACGTGTTCAGGAGCTTGGCAAATGCCTTGCCGGTGTCGCCCGACCAGCTAATGAAAACTTTCATCCTGTGTTGCCCACTTTCACTCCAAGTTCCAGCAACGTTTCTATCCGGGAGGGGAGTGACATTCCTGTCAGGGTCCTACATTCAGATATCGCACAATATGTCATATATCAACAAGACGATCTCCCGCTCATCGTTATCCGAATTGACCCAACCCTTCATTCTGTGATGATCACTCCTTCCCCGACCAGGACAGGA
Source organism: Acetobacteraceae bacterium (assembly GCA_003164305.1). Next base: position 2,846 of record PLSZ01000180.1, on the reverse strand, counting down.
GCCCAGCATGCTCGACCTCGTCATCGAATCCCGCCCGCGAGACCTCGGCGGCGGCCTCGCCGTGGGACGCGTCCTCCCATTCGCCCGTCGCCGCATGATCGGACCGTTCATCTTCCTCGATCATATGGGACCCGCCGCGTTCCAGCCCGGACAGGGCATCGACGTCCGCCCCCATCCCCACATCGGCCTCGCCACCGTCACCTACCTCTTCGACGGCGAAATCCATCACCACGACAACCTGGGCTACAGCCAAAAAATCTGGCCGGGCGAGGTGAACTGGATGACCGCCGGCTCCGGCATCGTCCACTCGGAACGGACCGACCCCTCGCTCCGCTCCACCGGCGGGTTGATGCACGGCATGCAGGCCTGGGTCGCCCTGCCGCGCGAAGACGAGGAAACCGCCCCCTCCTTCGCCCACCACGCCGCCGAGATCCTGCCGGAATTCGACGACCGCGGCGTGTGGGCGCGCCTGATCGCCGGTTCCGCGTACGGGATGAGTAACGCGGTTCGCACGTTCTCCCCGCTGTTCTATCTGCACGCCGAACTCCAGGCGGGCGCCACGCTGGCGATGCCGCCGGAGCATGCCGAACGCGCCGCCTATGTCGTCTCCGGCAACGTCACGCATGACGGCACGCGGTACCCGGCCGGCCGCATGCTGGTCTTCGCCGAGGGCGGCGAACCCGTGATCGCCGCCGAGGATGGCCCCGCCCGCGTGATGCTGCTCGGGGGCGCCAATATCGGGCCGCGGTTCATTTGGTGGAACCTGGTATCCTCCCGCCAGGACCGCATCGAGCAGGCCAAAGCCGACTGGAAATCCGGCCGCATGGCCTTGCCTCAAGACGACAACAGCGAGTTCATCCCGCTGCCGGAAGACCCTCCGCCGCGCGAGCCGACGCACCCTGTCTAATTCGCCGGCCGTTTGATCTCGATCCTGGAACCCCGCCGCGACCGCCGTCATTGTTCGCCCACCAGCGAACCACGGAGGCCAGCATGATGCGCGTTGTTGGGATCGATCATCTGTCGATCCGGGTCAGCGACTACCAGAAGTCGAAACAATTCTACAGCCGTCTGTTCGCGTTCCTCGGCTTCGAACTGTCCGATGAATACGACGACGCGATCGGTTGGACCAACGGCAAAACCCGCTATTGGATCAGTCCGGCCGACGCTCAGGGCCTGAAGCACCCCTATCGGATCGGCGACATCGGCTTTCACCATTATGCGTTCCAGTTGCGCAATCGCAAGGACGTCGATGAACTGCAAACCTTCCTGCGCGACGAGCTCAAAGCCACGATTGTCGATCCGGCGGCGGAATATTACGACGATTATTACGCCGTGTTCTTCCTGGATCCCGACGGCCTCAAACTGGAGGGCATGAAATACGGCGAACGCACCGCCAAAGCCAAACGCAAGCGAGCAGCCAAATAATCCTCACCCGCCCGTGGCGAAGCCCGGATACAGCGTCATCCCGCCATCGACGAACAACGTCGCGCCCGTCACGTAATCCGACGCCTCCGACGCCAGCCACACCACCGCCTGAGCGATGTCGTCCGGCTCGCCGATCCGCTTATACGGCACCAATGTCATGAGATCCGCGTACGCCGCCGGCGTATCCCAGGCCGTCGTGTTGATCGGCGTTCGGATCGCCCCCGGCGCGATACTGTTCACCCGGATAAAGTGCGGCGCCAACTCCTGCGCGAGACTGCGCATCAGCATATTGATGCCGCCTTTCGACGCGGCGTAGTTGGCGTGACCGGCCCAAGGGATCTGCTGATGCACGGAACTCATGCAAATCAGTTTCCCGGCGGCTCGAGACACCGGCGGCACCACGCCGCGCCGTTTGAATTCTCGTGTCGCCGCCCGAGCACACAGGAACTGTCCGGTCAGGTTGACCCCGATGACGGTGTTCCATTGCTCCAGCGTCATGGTGTCGATCGCTGAATCCCGTTGCAGCCCAGCGTTGCTGACCACGATATGCAGGGTGCCGAAATGCGCGATCGCGTCGGCGAACATTTGTTCGACTTCCGCTTCGTTGCTGACGTCGGCGCGCAGAGCGATCGCGCGGCGGCCCAACGCCTCGATCTCCCGCACCACCGCGTCGGCGGTTTCCGGCCGCGTTACGTAATTCACCGCCACGTCGGCCCCCGCGCGCGCCAGGCCCAGAGCCACCGCGCGGCCGATGCCGGAGTTCGCCCCGGTGACCAGCGCCGGCTGCCCGCTCAGCACCGGATGATACGGCGCGACCGGCAGCCGTTCGGCATCGGGCAACGCCGGAGCGGCCGGGTCCTTCGAACCTATGCTGGGATCGTTCATGACGGCTGGCTCCAGGGTTGATCGCGGGTACAACCGGGGATTCCGGAACCGGTTCCTCAGTCCTTCGCTCCAACGAGCGTGCCGAGATCGTGTCTCCCTCCTTGCACCCACCCCGCCAACGGCGTTACCTCCGGCCACCGGTCGCAAAGGGGGACCGGCCCGCATGCGCGTCAAAGATGTGAAAAAGGTTGTCCTCGCCTATTCCGGTGGCCTCGACACCAGCGTCATCCTCCGCTGGTTGCAGACCACGTACAACTGTGAGGTCGTGACGTTCACCGCCGACCTCGGCCAGGGCGAGGAACTCGGCCCGGCGCGGCAGAAAGCCGAAATGTTCGGCGTGAAGGAAATCTTCGTCGACGATCTTCGCGAAACCTTCGTGAAAGATTTCGTATTCCCGATGTTCCGCGCCAACGCGGTGTACGAGGGACAGTACTTGCTCGGCACCTCGATCGCCCGGCCGCTGATCGCGCAACGCCAGATCGAGATCGCCGAATTGACCGGCGCCGACGCCGTGGCGCATGGCGCGACCGGCAAGG
>PLSZ01000184.1:3463-7930 GCA_003164305.1 Acetobacteraceae bacterium | reverse complement strand
TGTGCGGGGTTCGACCGATCCTCCGGTCGAGCCGGATGATGACGAATTGGGGAAACCGATGGGCAAAATGAGAACTGTTGCCCACCACCAGTTTGCCTGGCTCCCGGGGTAGCCCAGAATAAGAAGCCGCCGCCCATAAGCCAGAGCCACGGGACGACGACCGTCAGCCACCAGACTCGCAATTGCCGCGATATCGTTCCCACAGTATGTCGCGCAAGATTCTGATCACCCGGGAGCCAAACGATCATCATCCAGAGTACACGGCCTGAAGTCGAGGCGCGTATCAGGCAACGCCTTCAAACCGTCGGTTACCGGGACGCGGAAGACGTCGTCGCGCGCCTTCTCCAGTCATTGCCTGAGGCGCCCGCCGCGCCGCTGGCCACGACAGTGGTGGAACTCTTCGCGCCGCTGCGCGGCCTTAACCTCGATTTCCAGCGCCGGGCCATGATCCGAGCCAGCCTAAAGGCATGAGCGAAGGAGGCGACGATGGTGGCAGAGGTCTACGGCGCGCTCCGTAGCATTGGTGTTGCCGAGCGCGCCACGGGGAAGCGAGTCACGCATCAGGAAGTCATGGTAGCGGCGTTACAGGCGCGCTTCGGACGGAAGGCCGCGGCATGAGCGAGAATGATCCAATCCTCGCGGCCCTGGTCCGGTTGGAAGCCGGACAGAAATCGATGCGCGCCGAAATCACCAATCTGCGCGTCGATGTCACCAGCCTGCGAGCCAACGTCATGGAGGAGATTTGCGGCATGCGGGCCGTGCTGATAGAATGTATGGATCGGCTGCAAGGCCGCCTGGACCAACTGCATGAGCAATGCTTCATCGCCTTCGCCCAAGGGCGAAACGGTGCGGTGTCACTCTGACAACACGCGCACGGAATCCCGTGATCTCGCCGAGCAGGTCAGCGGTCTGGCGCGGCAGGCGCGAATGTTGCGGGCACGGCTCGGTCAGATCGAGGGACCATGACGCGGGCGAAACGGGCGCCATTGACCGCTACTATCTTGCCGTCTTGAGCGATGAACCCGCGAACATCGACCTCGCCTATATCGGACGCGCCATCGACCGACTGACAGCGGAGGTCGCGAGCCCGCGCGACGACATGGGCGTCCTCGCCGCGATCACCATTCAGCTGGACGGCACCTGACGACGTTATACCGACTGGCCAAACGAATGACGGACTGCCGCCAATCCGTCATGCCGGGGCCTGGCATCTGTTGACGCAGGCCCCGTCCTCTCAAGTTGAGCACGAATTCTAAGCAGGCCGATCCTCGGGTCGAGCCCGAGGATGACGTTACAGGGTCGAGCCCGAGGATGATGGTGCGGCGGCCGAGGATGACGTTACAGGGGGGTCACCACCGAGAGCCCAGGCGGTCGATCGGCCTCTCTCGCCCTATGTTGCGCCGCACCAAAATCGGCACAATTCTTGCTACGTTCTCCTTGAATGACAACCGAACCGCCGCCGTGAGAATTCTCCTCGCCGACGACGACGCCGCGCGCGCCGGGGCTCTGACCAAAGTTTTGTCCGCCGACGCGAGCCTCACCATCCTTCGCCCACGCCCCGGCGAACTTCTGGCCGACGCGGTTGTCGCCCTGGCCCCCGACGTCGTCCTCGTCGATATGGCCCGTCCCGATCGCGACGCGCTCGATGGGTTTCGCGTCGTCGCCTCCAATTCCCCGCGCCCCATCGTGCTGTTCGTCGATCAGGACGATCCGGCGTTCATGGAGGAAGCGATCGGTGCCGGCGTGTCCTCCTACAATGTGCTCGGCGTGCCGCCGCCGGACGTGAAACCGATCCTGCGCGCCGCCGCCGCGCTGTTCCGCCACCACCAGATCGCCCGTTCCGAACTGCGCCAGGCCGAGACCCGGCTGCGCGAGCAGGAAACCGTCAACCGCGCCAAGGCTATCCTGATCCGCGATCGCCGCATGGCCGAGCCCGACGCCTACCGCTGGCTTCGCACCCGCGCGATGGCCTCAGGCCGGCGCATTCCGGACGTCGCCCAGGATGTGGTGGCCGGAGAGAAGCAAGCAAAAGATCCGGGCCGTCTGAATGCCCCGGAAAGAACACCACAAAACACCCATGAGGAGGGCGCCCAATGAGTACCCGAGTCAGGATAGGCATGCTTCGCCTGACCGATTCCGCGCCGGTCGTCGTGGCCCGAGCGCTCGGCCTCTTCGACTCCCTCGATATCCACCCCACTCTTTCCATCGAGCCATCCTGGGCCAACGTCGCCGACAAACTGACCTACGGGTTGCTCGACGCCGCGGTCATGTTGCCGCCTTTGGCGCTCGCCTCCGCTCTGGGCCTGCGAGGCCCCGCCGCGAAACTCATCGTTCCCATGGGCTTGTCCCAAGGCGGCAATACGATCGTCCTCGGTGGCGAGGCGATCAAGGAATCGGCTGGTCTGCCCGCGGGGGCGCGCCTGCTGGCGTGGCTCGCCGGCCAGCAGGGACGGCCGCGCATCGCCGTGGTGCACCGGTTCTCGACCCATAATCTGTTGTTGCGCTACTGGTTGTCGCTGACTGGCGTCGATCCGGACAAGGACATCGAGACCGTGGTGGTGCCGCCCGAGCAGGTGGTCTCGGCACTCGCCAGCGGCCAGATCGCCGGGTTCTGCGCCGGCGCGCCCTGGGGGGTCACCGCCGAGATGGCCGGCGCGGGCAGCGTGCTGCTCGGTACCTCGGACATCTGGCCGTTCCATCCGGAAAAATGCCTGGCGGTGCGCGAAGAATGGGCCACAGCCAATCCCGAGGCCCTGACCCGCCTGTTGCGGGCCCTGATGCGGGCGCAAGTGATCTGCGACAAGCCCGAACAGGCGGATTCCGTGGTCGCCGCTTTGGCCGACGCCGACGGGTTGGCGTTGCCGCGGGAGGCCGCGCGCGCCGCGTTGCCCGGCGGGTCCGGTCACGAGCAGATCCATTTCCACGGCGCCGGCGCGGCGTTCCCTGCCCCGCCGCACGCGATGTGGTTCCTGCGGCAGATGCGCCGCTGGGGCTGGATCGCGCCGGAAACCAACATCGGCACCGTGGCGCGCACGCTGTATCGGCCGGATCTGTTCTCCTTGGCCGCACGAATGGAAGATTTGTTCGTTTCCCCGGTCCATTCGCGCAACTTCGAGGATTCCGACGCCTTCGCGGCGGGGCCAGCCTCGGAAATCAGCACGCTTCCATTCTAATTTCGCCTTAATAACGCGCTATTGCCTGAAATACTTCTAATAATGCATTATTATTAATCGTATTTTGCACGACCCGCCGCCTATTTTGTGACCACCCATCCGCCGCGACCTGGCACCGTTCTTGCTGGATATGCTCACAGAGGCGCCCCAACCCAGACCGGGCGCCAACGGTCCTCCTCAACGGCGAGCGGGACCGGACCCCGGAGCGGAACCCCCGCTCCCGCGACAGGACCGATGGATCAACGGCGATCCACCTGATCAGTGTGAACCCATCATGCATAAAGGTTTCCTCAAGGCCGGCCATCTGCCGACCCTGTTCGCGTCGTTTCTGTATTTCGACCTCAGTTTCATGGTGTGGGTGCTGCTCGGCCCGCTCGGAGTCGCCGTCAGCAAGGACCTGCATCTGTCACCCGCCGACAAAGGCCTGATGGTCGCGACCCCTGTGCTCGCCGGAGCCGCGCTGCGTGTTGTTCTCGGCGTCCTGGTCGATCGCTATAAGCCGAAGCGGGTGGGCATCGGCGCACAGATCGTCGTCATCGCCGGTCTGCTGACCGCCTGGTCCCTCGGCATCCACACGTTCGGCGAGACCTTGCTTCTGGGCTGCGTGCTCGGCCTGGCGGGCGCGTCCTTCGCGGTCGCCTTGCCGCTCGCCTCCTCCTGGTATCCGCCCGAGCATCAGGGCACCGCTCTGGGCCTCGCCGGCGCCGGCAATTCGGGCACCGTGCTGGCCGCGTTGTTCGCGCCGGGCCTGGCGATGGCGTTCGGGTGGCAGAATGTCGTCGGCCTCGCCGCGGTGCCGCTGTTCGTGACCTTGTGCGTGTTCATCGCGATCGCCAAGGACAGCCCGAAGACGCCGGCGCGTAAAACCTTCGCCGATTATGCCGCCATTTTGCGTGTCCCCGACGCCTGGTGGTTCATGTTCTTCTACAGCGTGACATTCGGCGGTTTCGTCGGGCTCGCCTCCTCGCTGACCATCTACTTCAACGACCAATACGGCTTGTCGCCGGTTGTCGCCGGGTACTGCACAGCCGCGGTGGTGTTCGTGGGCTCCCTGGTGCGTCCGTTGGGCGGCGCGATGGCCGACCGGGTCGGCGGCGTGCGTGCTTTGACCGTGATGTACGCGATCGCATCGATGGCGTTCGCCACGATCGCCACGGGGATCTCCTCGATCTTCCTGGTCATGCCGGTGTTCATCCTGGGCATGCTTTGCCTCGGCATGGGCAACGGCGCGGTGTTCCAACTGGTGCCGCAACGGTTCGCCAAGGAAATCGGCGTGATGACCGGCCTCGTCGGC
>PLSZ01000184.1:0-3421 GCA_003164305.1 Acetobacteraceae bacterium | reverse complement strand
GATCGCCGCATCCCGTCGCCGGCTGGTGCTGGTCGGCAACGGGATGGCGGGGGTCCGCGCGCTGGAGGAAATCCTCAGCCGCGCCCCCAACATGTTCGCCATCACCGTGTTCGGCGCCGAGCCGCACGGCAACTACAACCGCATCATGCTGTCCCCGGTGCTGGCGGGCGAGAAAGCCTTTGCCGACATCGTGACCCATGACCACGCCTGGTATGACGGGAACGGCATCGAACTGATCGCCGGCGAAACGGTCGTCGCGATCGACCGCGACAACCGTGTGGTGACCGGCGTCAACGGTACCATGCGGCCATACGACGTGCTGATCCTGGCCACCGGCTCCAACCCGGTGATCATTCCGTTCCCCGGTCATAACCTGCCGGGCGTCATCGCATTCCGGGATATCGCTGACGTCGGCACCATGCTGGACGCGAGTCGCACCCACAAAAACGCCGTCGTCATTGGCGGCGGGCTTCTGGGACTGGAAGCGGCCAACGGGCTGGCTCGCAACGGCATGAACGTGACCGTGCTGCATCTGATGCCGACGTTGATGGAGCGGCAGCTGGATCCGGTGTCCGCCGGATTGCTGAAGCAGGATCTGAGCAAACGCGGCATGACGGTGCTGACCGAGGCCAACACGAAAGCCTTGCATGGCGACGGCCGCGTCGAGACCGTCGAGTTGACGGATGGGCGCCTGCTGCCGGCCGACCTCGTGGTCATGGCCGTGGGCATTCGTCCCAACACGGCGCTGGCGAAGGCCGCCGGCCTCGCGGTTGGCCGCGGCGTCCAGGTGGATGACGGCATGCGCACCTCCGACCCGGCGATCTTCGCGGTCGGCGAGTGCGTGGAACATCGCGGCGCTTTGTTCGGCCTGGTCGCGCCGTTGTTCGACATGGCGAAGATCCTCGCCGACCGCGCGACGGAAACCGCCGAGAGCACCTACAACCCCGCCGTGACAGGCACGCGGTTGAAGGTGACCGGGATCGACATGTTCTCGGCCGGCGATTTCACCGGCGATGACGCGACGGATGAGATCGTGTTCCGCGACGCGGCGCGCGGCGTGCACAAGCACCTCGTGGTGCGCGGCGAGACGCTGATCGGCGCGGTGCTGTATGGCGACGCGGCCGACAGCGGCTGGTATTTCGATCTCATTCGGAACGGCACCGATATTTCCGGCCTCCGCGACACGCTGGTGTTCGGTCCCGGCAGCGATGACTCCGGCGTCGAGAGCCTGCCCGACACGGCGGAAATCTGCGGCTGCAACGGCGTTTCCAAAGGCCGCATCCTGTCCGCCATCGCCGAGTTGAAACTGACCAGCGTCGATGAGGTGCGCGCCCGCACCAAAGCCTCCGCGTCCTGCGGCAGTTGCACCTGCAACGTCGAAAAGTTGCTGGTGCATGCTCTGGGTTCCGCTTACGACGCGACACCGAAAGTCAAAGCCGTCTGCAAGTGCGTGTCGCTCGGCCACGACGCGGTGCGCGCCGCGATCATTGAGAAAAGATTGAAGTCGATCCCCGCCGTGATGCGCGCGCTGAACTGGAGCACGCCCGACGGCTGCGCCAGTTGCCGTCCCGCCTTGAATTATTATCTGATTTGCGCGTGGCCGGGCGAATATGTCGATGATTCCCGCTCGCGTTTCGTCAATGAGCGGATGCACGCCAACATCCAGAAAGACGGCACCTATTCCGTCATTCCGCGCATGTGGGGCGGCACGACCTCGGCGTCGGAGTTACGCGCGATCGCCGACGTGGTGGACAAGTACTCGATCCCAACGGTGAAGGTCACCGGCGGCCAGCGCATTGACTTGTTGGGCGTGCGAAAGGAGCAACTTCCGGACGTCTGGCGGGACCTGAACGCGGCCGGCATGGTCTCCGGCCACGCTTACGGCAAGGCCCTCCGCACGGTGAAAACCTGTGTCGGTTCGGAATGGTGCCGTTTCGGCACGCAGGATTCCACCGCGATGGGCATCGCGCTGGAGAAGATGACATGGGGTTCCTGGACGCCGCACAAGACCAAACTCGCCGTGTCCGGTTGCCCGCGGAATTGCGCCGAAGCCACCATCAAGGATTTCGGAGTGATCGCCACGGAAAGCGGCTGGGACCTGCATGCCGGCGGCAACGGCGGCATCACCGTCCGCGTCACCGACCTGCTGGCGAAAGTCACGACTGAAGCCGAGGTGCTGGAATATTGTGCTGCTTACATGCAGCTTTATCGTGAGGAAGCCCGCTACCTCGAACGTACCGCGCCGTGGATCGAGCGCGTCGGCATCGCTTATGTCCGCGACCGGTTGAGCGATGCCGGCGGCCGCCATCTGCTCGCCGCCCGGTTCCACGAATCGCAACGCTTCGCTCAGGACGATCCATGGGCGGAGCGCGCGGCGGGCGCCGAAGGTCACGAGTTTCGTTCACTCGCGGTGGTGGAGTGACCGACATGGATGGAGGCGACTTCGGGCAAGATAAGGCCGGCGCGGGCGGAAATCTTTCCCCCCAACGTCATCCTCGGGCCCGACCCGAGGATCGGCCAGCCCAGACACCTTGTCCGACGTCTGACGTCCTTGGCGCGTCGGGCGATCCTCGGGTCGAGCCCGATACGCGCCTGAATACCGAGGCGAGCGATGTCGTGGCCTCCCTCGATCGTCATGGTCCGGCGCGGCCGGACCATCAGCCCGAACACACCGGTGAGAGCGAGTTTGGGCACACCGGTGGTCCGGTCGATCCCCCGATCAAGTCGGGGGAGGACCATGACGCGTTATCAACGGTCCCGTTCCATGACGAAGCGCGCGCTTCCTGGACCCGCGTCGGCACCATCGACGAGATCCCCCGCCTCGGCTCGCGCGTGGTAAAAGCCCGCGGCGCCGACATCGCCGTCTTCCGCACCGCCGACGACCGGGTGTTCGCCCTGCTCGACCGCTGCCCGCATAAACAAGGCAAACTGTCCCAGGGTATCGTGCACGGCACCTCGGTCACCTGTCCGTTACACAACTGGGTCATCGGCCTGGACGACGGCCTCGCGAAAGACCCGGACGAAGGCTGCGTCAACACGATCCCCGTCCGCCTCGACGGCAACACCATCCTGTTGGCGCTCCCCGCATGAGCGACATCCACTCCACCTGTCCTTATTGCGGTGTCGGCTGCGGGATCGTTTCGAAGTCGGACGGGACGATCGCCGCCGATCCCCTCCACCCCGCCAACCGAGGCCGCCTCTGTTCCAAAGGCGCCGCCCTGGGCGCCACCATCGACGACAGCGGCCGCCTGCTAAAGCCGAGTATCGGCGGCCGCGAGGCGACCTGGGACGACGCGCTCGGCCTGGTCGCCGCGCGCTTCCGCCAGACCATCGCCAAATACGGACCCGACAGCGTGGCGTTCTACGTCTCCGGCCAGTGCCTGACGGAAGATTATTACGTCGCCAACAAGCTGATGAAGGG
>PLSZ01000225.1 GCA_003164305.1 Acetobacteraceae bacterium | reverse complement strand
CGATCACCGGGTCCAGCTTGCCTTCGCGCGCCACCGCGGTGACGTCGCGGGCATATTTGTTCAACGCGTCGAAGTTCGATTCGGCGTTGGGGCTATCGACCTTGCGGCCCTTGCGAATGTCCGCCACCGCCTTGTCCAGCCCCTGCGCGGTCACACCCGCCGCCTTCAGCGCCTTCCCGGCCGGCGTATCGGACGCCGCGAGGGCGACCAGCAGCCGGTCCTGCGCCACATACTCGTCGCCGGCTTTGGTCGCGGCCTGTTGAGCCGAGTCCAGCACGCGGACCAGTTCGGGCGTGATCTGCGGCTGACCCGCGCCACCGCCCCGCACTGTGGGAATGCGCGCGATCTCCGCCTGTACCGCGGTCGCGGCGGCTTTCGGGTCGCCACCGGCGGAGCGGATCAGGCCGGCGGCGGCGCCTTCCTCATCGTCGAGTAGCGCTTTCAGCACATGTTCGGGGGTGATCCGTTGGTGGAACTCGCGGATTGCGATCGTACTGGCGGCTTGCAGGAAGCCCTGAGTCCGCTCGGTGAATTTCTGAATGTCCATGCTTATGTCCCTGTTCGTAGGCGACTGCCTCGGCCCCACCCCTACACAGGCGATGGGATCCCTGCATTGATTTGAATCTGGGTCGTGCCGTTCGGGCCTCAAGGGGGGAACCGTCATGCGTATCGAATATCTGTACCGCTATCCGGTCAAAGGCCTCACGGCGGAAGCGTTGGAGGTGGCGGAAGTCGAGACCGGAGGCTGCATCCCCTGGGACCGCGCGTTCGCATTGGCGCAAGGCGACGCGGAGTTCGATCCGGCCGCCCCGTCCTGGCTGCCAAAAAGTCGCTTCATGTGCCAGGCACGCAACGCGAAGATCGCCGCGCTGGCCGCTTTTTTTGAGCCGCGGGACGGCACCCTGACGATCCGCGCGCCGGACGGTTCGTTCGTCGCGGACAACGCGCTGTCGTCGGCCGGGCGCGATCGGATCGCCAGCTTTCTGACCGCGTATCTGGGGGACGAAGCCCGTGCGACCGAGCGCGGCGGCCCGGTGTTCCACCACGTCCGGGGTCACTCGTTCTGCGATGACAAGGACAAGCTGATCAGCCTGATCAACATCGGCAGCCTGCGCGATTTCGAAGCCAAGGTCGGCGCCCGCCGCCATCGCCGCCGCTTCCGCGCCAACGTGTGGTTCAGCGGCGCGGCGCCGTGGTCGGAGCGGTCCTGGATCGGCCAGCAAATCCAACTCGGCGGCGCGGTGTTGCGCGTGACCAAGGGGATCGTGCGCTGCCCAGCGACCGAGGTGAACCCGGAAACGGCGGAACGTGACGCCAATCCGGTCGCCGAGCTACGCCATCACTACGGCCACACCGAATTGGGCATCCTCGCACAGGTCGTCGAAGGCGGCCGCTTCGCTTTGGGGGATTCAATCGAGGTGTTGGGCGCCTGAACCGGGCGGCGGCGGCGCGGCCCTTTAGACGAAAGCCGCGCCGCCGCCGATGATCGCCGGCGACCCTGCTGCTTTGGCGAGCAATAGGCCTGTGACCTGTTGGGGCCGGTCCCGATGGGGAGAGCGCGAAACCGGCCCAACATCGTCGAAGCGTCAGGGGTATTTGAGGTGTTGGGGACCACCTCGATATGGATGAATAATCGCTCCACACCTCGGTGTCAAACATAAAATAAGAGAAACATCCCAAATTTAGACGGGGTTGCATCTCATCGATGTCGTCCGCGGCATTCCGGCCATTTTGGGCCTGACGCCAGGGCACCGTGAATTTAGACGTCGCCCGTTAACCTCGCGCTAATCTTTTTGCCTGATCTTCGCGGCATCCCGTCCGGCGTCCTTTGGGCCGCACCGGACTTCCGCCTGCCTCCGCGAGGTTTTCATGGGTTTCGACCGGTTCAACATCAGCACACGCATCGCCATCGGCTTCGGCACGCTGATCGTCCTTAGCCTCGCGCTGGCGGCGTTCGGCGTCTACCAGCTTTCGAACGTGGGCGACGAAGCCAACAAAATGAGCGCGCTGGCCGGCAATGTGTCCAGAGTGTTGGACGCGACACGCCACCTGGAAGGGATGCGACGGGCGGAAACCCGGGCACAACTGGATGGTTCGGAAGAGCAGTTGAAGGACGCGAAAGACAACGCGGCGACCGTCGATGGGCTGCTGGCCGCCGCCGGCCAGGCAACGCTCTCGGAAGATCGCCGGCGAATGTATGAAGCGGTGCGGGCCACGTTGCGCACGCATAACGAGGATCTGGTCCGCTTCACTCAACTGATTCAAACCTCGAAGGATCGGCGCGCGGTATTGTTCACCGGCGGCGACGCCCTGACGGCCGCCTCAGACCGCGTTGTCGATGCCGCGAAAGCCGAGCACGACGCCGCGATCTTCGACGCCGCCGCCAACCTGAACGCGGCCATCCTCCTGGTACGCGTGGCGAACTGGCGGTTCATGGCGACCGCCGATCCGGCCGGCCCGGAAACTTTCAAGGTCAACAGCGAGAAGGCCGAGGCCACGCTCGCCGCGCTGAAGTCGATCGCGAGCCCGGATGTCAGTGCGCTGATCGCCGCCGCGGGATCCGCCTTGACCGATTATGAGACCAGCTTCAAGGCTTTCGCCGTCGCTCGGCTCGGCTACGCGGACCTCTACGACAAAACGATGCGCCCGCTGATCGTGGCGATGCAGGAGCAGTTGGACGCGGCCGCCGCCTCGCTGAAAACCGCGTTCGACGCCGCCAGCGCGGACAGCGTCGCGATTGTCGATCATACGTCTCTGATGCAGGAAATCCTGGCCGGGGTCGCTTTGCTGATCGGCGCCGGACTCGCTCTGCTGATCGGCCGCGGGATCGCCCGTCCGATCGCGGCCATGACCGAGGCGATGACGAAGCTCGCCGCCGGCGATCGCACCGTGGAAATCCCCGCCCGGGACAACACCGATGAGATCGGCGCCATGGCACGCGCGGTGGAAGTGTTCAAACAGGACGCCATCGCCAAAAATACCCTGGAAGAAAAGCAATCGCGCGAGCAAGCGGGTCAGTCGCGGCGTCAGGAGGAGATCGGCCAACTGGTCGGCTTCTTCGGCCGCAGCGTCAGCGGCGTGTTCACCACGCTGGCGGCGGCCTCGGCCAACATGACGCAAAGCTCCACGTCGCTGGAGGCCTCCGCCACCGAAACCGGCAGCCAGACCACGATCGTACTGAATGAGGTCGAGCAGACCGCGCAGACCGTGCAAACCGTCGCGGCGGCGTCGCAGGAACTCTCCGCCTCGATCGAGGAAATCGGCCGCCAGGCGAGCGAGTCGCAGCGCATCTCGACCGATGCGATGCATCAGTCGGATGAGGTCGTCACCAAGGTCGCCGAATTGCGCGCGGCCGCCGAGCAAATCGGCACCGTGGTGGAACTGATCAACAGCATCGCGGGCCAGACCAACCTGCTGGCGCTGAACGCGACGATCGAAGCGGCGCGGGCCGGCGACGCGGGCAAGGGCTTCGCCGTGGTGGCCACCGAGGTCAAGGNNGGCAAGGGCTTCGCGGTGGTGGCGTCAGAGGTGAAGTCCCTGGCGGCGCAAACCGCGAAGGCGACCGAGCAGATCGGCGGCCAGATCGGCGCCATGCAATCGGCGACGGTCCGCGCCGCCGAGGCCATTCAGGGCATCGCCGGAACGGTGCGCCAGGTGAACGAAATCGCCATGACCATCGCCGCCGCCGTGGTGCAACAGGCGTCCGCGACGCAGGAAATCGCCCGCAGCGTCGAACTCGTATCCGGCAATACCGCGAACGTGGCGCAGAGCATGGAACGGGTAAAAGGCGCGGTCAGCGGCAACGGAGAGACGGCGTCCGAGGTCCGGCGTACCGCCGCCACCCTGTCCACCGAATCCGGCACCCTCAGCGATGAGGTCAAAGACTTCCTCGCCGCCCTCGGCGAACTGGGCGATGGCGAACAATTGCTGACTTACGAAATGAACACGCCGGCGACGGTGATTCTGGACGGCAGGTCGATCTCCGGGAGGGTGACGCGGATGTCGCCAGGCACCGCGCTGTTCGCCGGACCGCTGAGCGCATCGGCCGGTGCCGCGCTGGAACTGCGGATCGAAGGCTTCGATCGTCCGATGCGCGTGCGCTTCGTCGAGACCTCCAGCGGCGGCGTCCATCTGCAGCTGCCTTTGGGTCACGATCACCTGGCCTACGCCGCGAATACGTTGGCTCGGCTCGGATTGAAGGTCGCCGCGTGACGCCCAATCGGACGACCTGGCTGTTGGCGGCGTGAATCAGGAGAAAACCATATGTCTGAAATTCTTTTGATCGATGACATGGCCGGGGTACGGCGTGCCGTGGTCTCGATGCTGACGCGGGCGGGCCATACCGTGACCGCGGCGGAAACCGGCGGCCAGGGCATCGAACTGCTCCGTTCGCGCCGGTTCGATCTGGTCATCACCGATATGCTGATGCCGGATGTCGATGGCGCCGATGTGCTCGCGCAGGTGAGCGGCCTGGCAAACCGGCCGCGCGTGATCGCGATCTCCGGCGGCGGCGCCGGTCTCTCGGCGGAAAGCGCGTTGCGGCTGGCGAAGATCAAGGCCGACGCGTTTCTGGAGAAGCCGTTCGAGGTCGAAGCTCTGTTGGCAGCCGTCGATAAACTGCTCGTCAAATCGATCTGAGCCGCGTGGACGGATGGCCGTGGCAAACTCCGCGTTGGCGACTCAAGGGGGTAATGGGTCCACGGCGGCATCACGCCCGGATCTGAGCCCGGCCGCCGTGGAAGACGAACCAGCGGCGGCTGACGCCCGCCGTCGCGATAGGGCTGAGATCGCGAGCGATTGGCTGTGGGAAACCAACGCCGATCAGCGTTTCACGTTCGTGTCCCAGCGGATCGCCGACACGTCGGGCATTTCCCGCTCACAGATCGTCGGCCTCGCGTTCGGCGACCTCGTCGAACTTGGCTTCGACCGCGAAGGCATGGACGATCTCCGCGCTACCATCGCGGAGCGCCAGGAGTTCCATGACGCCGTCCATCGGGTGACCCTGGCCGGCCAGGAGCCGCGCCTGTGGTTGTTGAGCGGCATGCCGAGTTTCGACCCGGCGACCGGCGTCTTCACCGGCTACCGCGGCACCGGAACGGATGTCACCGCCAGGGTCGCGCGCGAGTCCGTCCTGAAGGACGCGCTGCGCCGCGCGGAATGCGCCGAGCGGGAAGCGTGGCGCGCGCGCACCCTGCTGGTCGATGCCATCGAGGCGATCCCGGAAGGCTTCGTGCTGCACGACGCGGACGACCGCCTGGTGCTGTGCAACAAGCGGTATGGCGAAATTTATGGCCTGACCGAAGACCTGATGAAGCCGGGCGTCACGTTCGAAGCGGTGCTGCGCGGCAGCGCCAAACGAGGCACTTTCATTCCGGACGGCATGGGGCTGGAGGATTGGGTGGCGATGCGGCTGGCGCGCCATCGGGCCGCCGGCACGCCGCATTCCGAGCAGCGGCTGACCAACGGGCGCTGGCTGAAAGTGGTCGAGCGGCGCACCAGCGACGGCGGCATCGTCGGCATTCGGGTCGACGTGACCGAAGCCCGTCAGCGCGAAGCCGCGGAGCGGGAGCGGGAAAAGCTGGCGGCGCTTGGTCATCTCGCGGGCGGCGTCGCGCATGAAATCAACAACCTGCTGCAACCGGCCATGGTTTTTCCGGCCCTGGTGCGCGACCGGCTGCCGCCGGAAGACACGGAATCCCGCGAAGACCTGGAATGCGTCCTGGAAGGCGTGCGCAAAGCGCGGGAGATCGTGCGCAATATCCTGCTTTTCGCACGCAGCGAGGAACCGGTCCTGACCCGGCTCGATCTGATCGTGGAACTACGGTCCGCGTTGAGTTTCGTGCGCGATCTGATGCCACCGTCGATCACGGTCGCCGAGACGAACCTCGACGCTTACCAAGGTTGTCTCGTCGCGGCCAACAAAACCCAACTGACGCAGGTGCTCACCAACCTGCTGGTCAACGCCGCGCAGGCAACGGAAAGCAGCGGCACGATCACCGTCTCGGCCGACGAAATGTACCCGTCCCGCGAAGCAGCCGAGCAATTGTCGATCGAACAGGGGCATCCCTATCTGACCCTCGCCGTCGCCGACACCGGCGCGGGCATGGCCGAGGCCACGCGCGCGCGGGTGTTCGAACCGTTCTTCACGACGAAGCCGGTTGGGCAAGGCACCGGCCTGGGGCTATCGGTCGTCCATGGCATCGTGAGGTCGTGGCACGGCGCCATCACCGTCGATAGTACTCTTGGCGCGGGATCGACCTTCACGCTGCATTTGCCGATCGCCGGCATGGCGCGACAGTAGCCGGATCGCGCCGTCCAAGGGGCAACGTGCCTGGGCGGGCCGATCCTCGGGTCGTGCCCCATTGGCGCTAAGATCGTGTCGCGGTTTGAACGGCACCGTTTGTGCTTCATCATGGTCCGGCTCGACCGGGGTCAGGTCAGGCGTGGGGTCCGGTCACACGCGACGCTTGTCGTGTACGACGCCGTTCTTCCGCATCGCGTCGATCTCGGCCTCGGAATAGTCGAGTTGCGCCAGAATTTCATCGCTGTCCTGGGCGAATTTCGGCGGCGGGCGACGCGTGCCGCCGGGCGTGCGGCTGAACTTGATCGGTGTGCCAATCCCTTTGTACCAGTCGAGCTCGGTGACCATCTTGCGATGCGCGGTGTGCGGGGCGGCGGTCGATTGATCGACCGGCAGCACCGGCCCGGCGGGAACGCCAGCCCGGATCAGCCGCGACGCCAGTTCGTTGCCTTCCTGCTCCGCGAAGGCGGCGCGCAATGTCTCGGTCAGCGCGACGCGATTGACGTTGCGTTCGCCGTTGTTGGCGAAGCTTGGATCGTCCGCCATCTCGGGCAGGCCGATGATTTCACACAGTTTGCGGAATTGTCCGTTATTGCCGCTGGCGATGAAGATGTCGCAGGTTCGCGTCGGATATTTGTCGTACGGCACCAGATTGGGATGCGGATTGCCGGTCCCCGCCGGACGCTTATCGTTCAGGAAGTAATTCGCCGCCTGTGGGTGCAACAGCGCCATGCCGCAATCGTACAGCGTCATGTCGAGGTATTGCCCCAGCCCCGAAACGGTCCGCTCATGCAACGCCATCAGGATGCCAATGGCGGAATACAACCCGGTGCCCATGTCGACGATCGCGGTGCCCAGTCGCATCGGGCCGGTGGTCGCGTCGCCGTTGACGCTCATCAGGCCCGTCATCGCTTGCAGGATGGCGTCGTAGCCGGGCAGCCCGCCCAGAGGCCCGTCGCCGCCGAAGCCGGAAATGCGGCAATGGATCAGCCGCGGGAAGCGTTTCGACAACACCTCGTGATAGCCGAGGCGCCACCGCTCCATGTCGCCTGGCTTGAAGTTCTCGATCAGGATGTCGGCGTCTTCCAGCATGCGCAGGATGATCGCCGAGCCTTCCGGCTTGCGCAGGTCGACCGCCATGGCGCGCTTGTTGCGGTTGACGCCGATGAAATAGCTGGCGTCGCCTTCGTGGAAGGGCGGGCCCCAGTCGCGCACCTCGTCGCCCTGCGGCGGTTCGACCTTGATCACGTCGGCGCCATGGTCGGACAGCACCATCGTGCAATACGGCCCGCCGAGCACGCGGGTCAGATCGACGACCTTGATTCCGGCCAGCGCGCCGGGGGATTTCGCCAACCCCTTGCCCTCGGTTCCCGGTTTGCCCCCACTTTTGGGTTTGATCAATCCATCCATGGCCGCTGTCCCCCTCGAAAGTGACAACGGCGTGTAGCGTTCAGCCGAGGGCTTTGACCAGAGGCTCGGCGCCGCGGCCGTTGGCGATGGTGGCGGAGCGGCCGTCCCAATGGACGCCATTGACGCGGGCGAAGGCGTGGTCCGCGTTGTAGTTGTAACACGCCATGTGCGGGTTGCCTTTGGTGGCGGCGGCGACCTTGGCGCGACCCTCGGCGGGGAAGAACTCGTCCTGGTCCGCGATGTGCACCAGCAGCGGTTTGGTCACCTTCGGCAGATCGTCCAGCAAACCGTCCAGACCGACACCATAATAGGAGATATCGGCGTCCGACTGCTCGGCCATCGTGAAGGCGAGCAATCCGCCCAGACAATAACCGATGGTGCCGGCCTTGCCGTTGGCGTTGGGCATCGCGCGAGCGGCGGCGAGCGGCGCCTTCAGGTCTTCGATCCCCTTGGCTTTGTCGAACTTGCCGAACAGGTCGAAAACGCGCTGCACTCCTCCTGGTTTTATCGGGGATGTCGATGTCGGGTTCGATGCGGCAGAACAGATCCGGGCAGACGGCGATGAAGCCGATGTCGGCGATCCAGGCGCAAGTGTCGCGCATGGCCTGGTTCACGTCGAAGATTTCCTGGATCACCACGACGCCTCCCCCCTGGCGCTCCCGCCGGGTTGCCTTTCGGCTCAACCACGTAAGCCTGAAATGAGCCGGAGCCATCGGTGGCGTTGAGGGTGATCGATGGCATGCGTGCCGTTCTCCCCGTCCGTCTGTGCTGTCCGAAGCCCGTGGGGCTGTTCATACCGAAGTTGCCGGCAGGTCGGCCACACCGGAATCTTGTGAGCGGGGCCGCTCGATACTGTATAAGGTTTACTATCCGCCGCGGCGGGCGGCCCGGATGAGGGGTCCGTTTGGGGGGTAAGGACACCACGCATGTTTCAATCGTTCACCCAGCACACTCCCACGGTTGTCGTCGATCTCCTCCGGCTGTGCCTTTGGCTGGCGCTCCTTACGGCGATTTTCGTGCCGCTGGAGCGTTTGTTCGCGCTGCACCCGAGCAAAATCTGGCGGAAGGGGATTGGGGCGGATCTTGGCTATTATTTCCTTGGCGGGATGGTTGCCTCGCTGCTGCTCAGCTTCCCTTTGGGCGGTCTGGCCTGGGCCGCGCAGAAAGTCGTCCCCGAGGCGCTACGGACAGCGTTCGGCGGGATGTCATTCTGGCATCGGGCCTGTGTCGGACTGGTGTTGGGGGAGATCGGCTATTACTGGGGTCATCGTCTGATGCATGAGGTGCCGCTGCTGTGGCGGTTCCATGCCATTCACCACAGCCCCGGGCACATCGATTTCCTGGTCAACAGCCGCTCTCACCCCCTCGATCTGGTATTCGGACGCCTGTGCGCCTTTTTCCCGCTGGTCGTCCTCGGGCTCGCCCAACCGGCCGGAGACGGGACCGTCATTCCGGCGCTGGTCACGGTGATTGGGCTGGTCTGGGCTTTTTTCATCCACGCCAACGTGCGGTGGCGGCTTGGTCCGCTGGAGTGGCTGATCTCCACCCCGGGCTTTCACCATTGGCATCACGCGATGGAGCCGGCCAACCGGAACTACGCCTCAATCCTTCCCGTGCTCGATTGGCTGTTCGGCTCGCTGCACCTACCTCGCCGGCAATGGCCGCCACGCTACGGCATTTCCGGCACAGTGCCTGACTCCTGGGCGGATCAGTTGATCCAGCCGCTGCTCGGATCGTTCCCGCTGGCTGCCGTGGAGCCACTGACGTCGATGGAGCCTCCCGCGGAGGCTTCGCGGTAAGAACCCGCGCGATTTAACGTCTGGCATCGCTTTAATGATCCGTTCCAGCCGAGGAATGTCCGCCGTTTTCATGGGAAAGCGGCGGCCTCCGACGGTCGTAGGTGTCGTCAAACTGTCTCAAAAGAACGAAATCGCGCCATGGCCTTGAACAACGGTTGACATTTCCTCCATCGTGGTTCCATATTTCCGCGCCTGCCCGGATGTGCCGGGGGAAGCAAGGATGGCCGAGCCTATCCTCGAAAACAGGGGTGGACCATTATGACAAATGGTAAATTTTACCTGCCGATGACGAAACCTTTGACCCACTTGGTGGGCGCTTCAGCGCTCGCGATGGTACTCTGGAGCGCGGGGGCCTCGGCGCAGCTTAACAATGGCAGCTTCCTTCCCGGAAACGCATCGAATGCGCCGACCGCCGCCTGGTCGGACCTTGGTGTCAACAAAAATGGCCTGACCCCGGAATTACCAGGATGGTCGGTATCGGGATCGGGCATCGATTGCCTCATGCTCACCAATAACCCGACCACATCCACGCAGATGTGCGGATCGAGTTACGGCGCGACGCTCACGCAAACACCGGGAGCGGTCCCAGGCGGATATACCGGCGATATCATCGTCGCCGACGCTTACAGCAGCTATGCGTCAGCGATCACTCAAACCATCACCGGCCTGCTGCCGAATACGCACTACAGCCTGTCGTTTTACTATTCGGGCGCGCAGCAGCAGGGCTACTCGGGCAGTTCCAGTGACTACTGGCAGGTATCATACGGCCCGGTGTCGGGCACCAATACGTCCAGCACGACACCGATCTGCATCCCGCAACCGGTTTCGGGCACGCTTTGCACCGGCGACGCCAGTTCGTCGTCCCCGGTCTGGGCCACGGATACAATCAACTTCGTAACGACTTCCACGGGCCAGGAATTCATTTCGTTCCTGGCGCAAGGCAACGCGCCGGCCAACCAGCCCCCGTTCATGCTGCTGGCCAACATCAACGTCAGCACGGTGCCGGAGCCCGCCACGTTGGCGTTGCTCGGCGCCGGGTTCGCGGGACTGGTCGCCTTGCGCCGCCGCCAGCGCGCCGCCGCCTGACCGCGGAAAATCTCA
The DNA here is from genome assembly GCA_003164305.1 of Acetobacteraceae bacterium. The sequence continues at coordinate 3,768 of PLSZ01000225.1, read as the reverse complement.
TAAAAAGGGCTCGCGGTGCGGGCCCGTTTCTAGTTGACTGGCGAGCGGTATTTTTCCGTCGGAAAGAGGGGTGGTTCGCCCCTCACTGCTTGACAGGGACCGCCTGCTCGCCCGGTTTCCCTGGCGGAATGAATTTGACATTGGATAGCAGAGAACCGATCGCTTCGCTGATCGCCTCCGCGCGGATCGCGCGCTCCAGCGACGGACGGGCTTCCTCGAATGTCGGCGTCTTCCCGGTCACGCGCCCTTCGACCCGAATGACGAAATAGCCGCCGATCGAAGCAACCGGATAAGGCGCCATCTGTCCGGGACTGAGCGAGAACATCGCGGCACCGACCTCGGGCGTCACCGACTCGCGTGTCCGGTAACCAAGATCGCCGCCATTGGCCGCGGTCGGGTCCTTGCTCCTTTGCCGCGCCATCTCGCTGAAATCCGCGCCCGCCTGAAGCTGCTGGATCGCGGCCTGGGCTTCCGACTGCGTCGCGAACAGGATAACCCGAGCCCGCACCTGCTCCGGGCCGGGTTTGCCGGCCACGTCGCGATCATAGCGTTCATGCAGAGCCTTGTCCGTGACCGCCGCGTCCGCCCGCCGCTTGAGCCACGCTTCGCCCAACGCACGCTCGACCGCCATGTCGATCTGATGCTTCACCTCGGGATCCTGGTCGAGTTTTTCCAACTTCGCCCGCAACATCATGGCTTTCGAGCGAACCGTGACATCCAGCGCGCGGCGATAAACCTCGTCGAAGCTCAGGCTGGCCATCCCGGGCGGCATCGTGCGGATCACACTGGCCACATCGCGCTGTGTGATCGCCAGATTCTCAAGCTTCAGGACGACGAAATCAGGCTTCTGATCGAGTTGCGCCGCCATCGTGGCCAAGACGTCGGCAGGATTCATGAAAGGCGCTTGTGTCATCGGTCCGGCGGACGGGGGCGAGATCGGGTCCGGCGTGGGCGCCGCGAGTGCGGCCCCGGTCAGGATCACGGCGCACGACGTTCCGGTGACAACGCGGCGCCACGCCGGGAACGAGCGGATGGGGCGGGGAGACTCTTTGGACTTCGACATCTGTATGTGCCTCCGTGATGAATTCCTGGTGACTTAAAGCACCGCCTGAGTTTCTTGACCGCCTGAGGCGCTGAACACGGACGAATGTCTACAGCATCGCGCGGCACGTTCGCACCCCGCGTCAAGTGTGATTTTCCGGTTGCCTCACACATGCGGTATGCTGATGGAAACGCCCCCGACAGGACGCAACATGCCTGATACCGCCCTCGCCGCCGCCGTGACCCGGCGGCTTCTCGAAGCGATCCGCGCCATCGTCGGCGATCGCGGCCTGTTGACCGACGCGTCCGACACCGCCGCAGCGTCCGAGGACTGGCGGCGGCTGTATAAAGGCCGCACCAGCGCGGTGATCCGCCCCGCCAACACCGCGGAGGTCGCCGCTGTCGTGCGCCTCTGCGCGGAGGCCGNNGTGCCGCAGGGCGGCAACACCTCCATGGTCGGCGGCGCCGTGCCGGCCGAGGATGGCTCCGAACTGGTGCTGAGCACCGCGCGGTTGAACCGGGTGCGCGATCTGGATCCGGTCGACATGACGCTGACGGTTGAGGCCGGGGTGACGCTGAAGGCCGCGCAACTCGCCGCCGCCGAGCGGGGCTGTCTGCTGCCGCTGTCGATTTCGTCCGAGGGCACCGCGCAAATCGGCGGCGTGCTGGCGGTCAACGCGGGCGGTAACAACACGGTGCGATACGGCAACGCACGCGACCTGGTACTGGGCCTGGAGGCGGTGCTGCCCGATGGAACGATCTGGAATGGCCTGCGCCGCTTGCGCAAGGACAATACCGGATATTGCCTGCGTCAGTTGTTCGTCGGCTCGGAGGGCACCTTGGGCATCATCACCGCCGCCGTGCTGAAACTTGTGCCGCAACCGAAAGAAATCGCCGTCGCGTTCTGCGCGGTGCGGAACGTGGGCGCCGCGTTGGAATTGTTCGCGCGATTCCAGGCGTACGACGCGGCGTCGATCAGCGCGTTCGAGTTGATGTCCGGCCTTGGCACATCGTTCGTGTTGCGGCACATTCCCAACGCGACCTTGCCGCTGGAGCAACCAGCGCCGTTTTACGTATTAGTAGAGCTAGCGACCCCGCGACCGAACGCGGGATTGCGAGGATCGTTGGAATTCGTGCTGGAAAGCGCGCTGACCGACGGCGTCGTGCAGGACGCCGCGATCGCCGAATCGGACGCGCAACGAGCGTCGATCTGGCGGTTGCGGGAGGAACACTCGGAAGCGCAAAAGCGCGAAGGCGCCAGCGTCAAGAACGACGTTTCGGTGCCGGTGTCCAAAGTTCCCGCGTTCATCGAAGAAGCAACGATCGCCTGTGAGGCGTTACTGCCGGGCGTGCGTGTCGTGCCGTTCGGTCATATGGGCGACGGCAACATCCACTTCAATCTGGAGCAACCCATTGGCGCCGATCCCGCGTGGTTCCTGGCCCAGGACCATGCGATCATGGACGCGGTGAATGAGGTGGTGAGGAAGTATGACGGCAGCTTCTCGGCCGAGCATGGCATCGGCAAATTGAAGCCGTACATGATGCCCGGCTGGCGCGGGGGCGCCGAACTCGCGCTGATGCGGCGGATCAAGGATGCGATCGATCCGCGCGGTCTGATGAACCCCGGGAAGGTGCTGCCGTGAACTGGGAACGCCTCATCAATCGCGTCGGATCATTGATTCTCATGGTGCTGCTGGCGATGGTGTTGACCTGGCTGCTCGACCGCTGGCGAACGTACAGTGGGTTGGGCAATGGCTATCACTTCTCGCCGAGCCGCGGTTAGCCTGACACGAAACGAAATGGAGGCATGACCATGCTGACGGACCAGCAAATCCGACACTTCCACGAAGAAGGGTATTTATTTCTGCCCGAGACGTTCACGCCTGAAGAATGCGAAGTGATGCGCGACGAGGCCGTGGAAATCTACCGGCACGACCGCCCCGAGGTTTGGCGCGAGCGCTCCGGCGCGCCACGTACCGCCTTCGCCGCGCATTTATACAACGAAGCGTTCGGCTTGCTCGCGCGACATCCGCGGATGATCGAACCGATCGAGCAAGTGTTCGGCGAACAGGTTTACATGCACCAGTTCAAGATCAACGCCAAAGCCTCCTTCACCGGTGACGTCTGGCAATGGCACCAGGACTACGGCACCTGGGCTCGCGACGACGGGATGCCCGAGCCGCGCGCGATGAACATCGCGGTGTTCCTTGATGAGGTGATGCCGATCAACGGACCACTGATGCTGGTGCCGCGCAGTCACACCGCGGGCGTTCTGCAAGCGGAACATGACACCAGCACAACGTCGTATCCGTTGTGGACGCTGGACGAGGAAACCGTGACGAAGCTGGTCGATCAGGGCGGCATCGTCGCGCCGACCGGCAAGCCCGGCGGATTATTGATGTTCCACGGCAACCTGGTGCATGGGTCGGCGGGAAACATCACGCCTTATCCGCGGAAGATCGTGTATCTGACGTTGAACGCGGTTTCCAACTACATCCGGACGCCGACCCGGAAGGAGTGGATCGCGCACACCGACTTCACGCCGATCGTGCCGACGGATGAAGGCGCGCTGGTTCGTTACGCGCGGGAAAGGCAGCGGCAGGCCGCGTGAGGTTGGAGCGCGGGGGCGACACATCACATATCGTCTCTGAATCGTTATGGTCTGGCTCGACCGGATCATCGACGTCCGCGAAATCGCTCTCACCCGTGTGTTGGTGTTATACCAGC
>PLSZ01000361.1 GCA_003164305.1 Acetobacteraceae bacterium | reverse complement strand
TCAACCTGGCCGTCAACGCGCGCGACGCGATGCCCGATGGCGGCGAAATGACCATCGAAACCGCCAACATTTACCTCGACGACCACTACGTCTCCCGCGAACCGGGGGTTTCTCCCGGCCAGTATGTGATGGTCGCCGTAACCGATGTCGGCACCGGCATGGACGCCGAGGTTGTGCGAAAAGCATTCGATCCGTTCTTCACCACGAAGCCCCCCGGTAAAGGCACTGGACTCGGTCTTTCGATGGTGTATGGCTTCGCGCGCCAGTCCGGCGGTCATGTGCGGATTTATTCCGAGGCCGGTCGCGGCACGACGGTGAAATTATATCTGCCGCGGCACCACGGCGCGTTGGACAAGGACATCGCGCCCGCCCGCCCGCGCGGGATGCCGGTCGCCGCGTCGCGAGCCGAAACGATCCTGGTGGTCGAGGACGATCCCCACGTCCGGCGAATGAGCCGCGAGGCACTGAAGGAACTCGGCTACGCGGTGTACGAGGCATCGAGCGCGGAAGACGCGCTGGCCGTGTTCGGCGCCCTCGATCGCGTCGATGTGCTGTTCACCGATATTGTCATGGGCGGCATGTCCGGCCGCGAACTGGCGGATCTGCTGCGGCTGAAACAGCCGTCGTTGCGGACGCTTTACACCACCGGCTACACGCGCAACGCGGTGGTCCACAACGGTGTGCTCGACCCCGGCGTGGCGTTCCTACCGAAGCCGTTCACCGTGGAGGATCTGGCGCTGAAATTGCGCGCCGTGCTGGACGCGTGACCGCGGTGGTTTAATCCGGCAATCCCAGACCAGGCGACAACTCCAGCCACATGGCGTTCAGCGCCGCGAACGAGCAAGCGAGGCCAAGACCAAGGACCCAGGCGAAGTACCACATTGCTTCGATCCCTTTTCAGTAAGCGGTATGCGTGTCGCGAGCGATGTCCGCCTCGGTCACCGGCCCGCGCAGCACGTAATAAATCCAGGAGGTGTAAGCCAGCACGACCGGCAGGAAGACCGCGGTGACGATGGTCATCACGATCAGCGTGGTCAGGCTGGAGGAAGCATTCCAAAGCGTCAGGCTGGCGTTGGGATCCAGCGAGGAGGGCAGCATGAACGGGAACAGGCTGACGCCCGCCGTGGCGATCACTCCCGCGATCGACAAGCCGCTGCAAACGAACGCGAGCACCGGGTGCCTTGCGCCGCGTAGCAGCAGGACGGCGGCCACCGCCGCGGCCAAAGCCAGTAGTGGCGCCGCCATCGTCAGGGGAGCGAGGGTGTAGTTCGTCATCAACCCTCCCGCCTCGCGCACGACGTGCTGACCCAGAGGGTTCGAGGGTGCGTCCATTCCGGCGAAGGACTGGAGCGTCCAGCCGTCCAGCCGCGAAGCCCAGATCCCGCCCACTACGAACAGCGCCAGCATGGCGAGACCGGCGATGGTGCCCGCCAGGCGGACCCGGTCGCGCACCGCGCCCTCGGTCTTGCAGGCGAGCCAGGTGGCGCCGTGCAGGACAATCATCGCGACGCTGAGCAAGCCGCACAGCAAAGCGAACGGGCTGAACAAGCCCCAGAAGGAGCCTTCGTAGCTCATGCGCAGCATGTCGTCGAAGCGGAACGGCGCGCCTTGCAGCACGTTGCCGAACGCCACCCCGTACACCAGCGCCGGCACCAGCCCACCCAGAAACAGCGCCACGTCCCAGATTGTGCGCCACCGTGTGCCCGCCAGCTTGCCGCGAAATTTGAACCCGACCGGTCGCAGGATCAGCGAGCACAACAGCAGCAGCATCGCGAGGTAAAATCCCGAGAACGCGACCGCGTATAATGGTGGAAACGCGGCGAAGATCGCGCCGCCTCCCAGAATGAGCCAGACCTGGTTGCCTTCCCAGACCGGGCCGACGGTATTGATGATGACGCGGCGCTCCATGTCGGTGCGTCCGGCGACGGGGATCAGGATGGCGGTTCCCAGGTCGAAGCCGTCCATCACCGCGATGCCGATCAGCAGCACACCCAGCAGCGCCCACCACAGAACGCGGAAGAATTCGTATTCGGACATTTCGATTTCCTCACTCGGCCGGGGTGGACGCGGCGGCGCCCAGAAGTTCAGGCAGTTCGATCAGGTCCTCGGGGCCGCGCCGCACCGTGCGCACCATCAGGAACAGTTCCACGACCGCCAGCACGGAGTAGAAAACGACGAAGCCGGCGAGCGAGAAGGCGACGTTTCCGGCCGGCACACTGGAGACCGACAGGAAAGTCGGCAACACACCGTCGATCGTCCAGGGCTGCCGGCCGACCTCGGCGACGTACCAGCCCAGTTCGGCGGCGATCCAGGGCAGGGGCAGCGACCACAGGCAGAGCCGAAGCACCCAGGGCCGGCGTTCGAGTTGTCTTTTGGAGGCCTGCCAGAACATCGTGCCGAACAGCGCGATGAAGTAAAATCCCAGGCCGACCATGGCGCGAAAGGTCCAGAACAACTCGGGCACCGCCGGCACGGTATCCCAGGAGGCGGCCTGGATTTGTGCCGGCGTCGCATCGACCACCGCTGGGGTGTAGCGTTTCAGCAGCAGGCCATACCCCAGGTCTTCGACATGGGTGTCGAACGCGGCGCGCGCCGTGGCATCGGTGGGATTGGCGCGCAACGCCAGCATCGCCTGATACGCCAGCATGCCGCTCTGGATCCGCTGCGTGGATATCGCGACCAGATCGTCGATGCCGGCGACGGTGCCGGTCAGCGAGCGCGTGGCGATCAAGCCCAGTACCCAGGGCACGCGAATGGCGTCGCGGGTTTCGTGAGCCGCCATGTCGGGCAGGCCGACGATGGTGAACGATGCTGGCGCGGGTTCGGTATGCCAGGCCGCCTCGATCGCCGCGATTTTCATTTTCTGATTCAGACCGGCGGTATAGCCGCTTTCGTCGCCCAGTACGACGACCGACAATGCGGATGCGAGGCCGAAGCTGGCCGCGACGGTCATGGAACGGATCGCCATGCCGCGGTTGCGGCCGCGCAACAGGTAGAAGGCGCTGATCGACAGCACGAACATCGAACCGGTCACGTAGCCGGCGGAGACGGTGTGCACGAACTTGGCCTGCGCCACCGGATTGAACAGCACGGCGCTGAAGTCGGTCACTTCCATCCGCATTGTCGCCAGGTTGAACCGGGCGCCGACCGGGTTTTGCATCCAGCCATTGGCGATCAGGATCCACAGCGCCGA
>PLSZ01000473.1 GCA_003164305.1 Acetobacteraceae bacterium | reverse complement strand
AAGACCTGACCGCGATCGTCAAGTATGTCGAACGTGACGCGGGGTTCGAGATGCCGAAGACTCGGTGAGGATCGGGGGCCAACGTTCGCATGCGGCGCGTTCGCCGCACCCGATCGGGCTTCCGAATCAGCGCCTGGGCACGCCATCGACTCCGCGCGACCTCATTGACCATGCCAAAAAACGCCGCGGTCGCACTGGCGCCATGGATCAGCAAATTGGGCGAAAGCTCCAGGCTCGATCCTGCCGACCAACAACGTGCCGGCCAGATTGTTATCCGTTTCTGTCTCTCCTTCCTCCTCCCGCGCCCGAATTTCCTCGAACCCCAGCGGGCGGCGGCGGCGGAGAGAAACGGCGGAACGGACTCGGAAGTTGGACATCGCGGCAATCCTCGGAACAGCGAACGGCCGCGCCGATGACAGCGCGCCCGCGGACCATTGGGGGGAAACAGAGTGCGCGGACGGAGGCGTTGGTCGCTCTCCGGCGGCGGGATTCAGGCGATGAGCGGACTTCGCTCCGCCTCGGTGCGATCAGCGAACGTAGGCAGATCCCTAACGACCCCGGCCCACGATTGGCCGGATCAGACGAAAAGGACGCTTACGTTGTTGCCATGCCCCTGTGTTCGGGGGCTCGCGGCACGTGCGGGCGTCAGCGAACGCATCCGCGTCCAACCGGGGCGCGAAGCGGAGGCGGGGAAACAGGGGGATTGGTCCCCCGCGTCGCACGCGTTTTTGGGGGAAGAGGGCAGCGGTGAACGCATGGCCCCGTCACCCGGAGGCTACCGGCGCCGCCGGGTAGGGCGACGCCGTTTCAGCCATGCTTCACATCTATCGAATGTTGACGCTAAATCCTGGGCCGTAAATCAGCGGCGGCGCGTAGTAAGGCGCGTAATAAGGCGAGCCGTAGACCACCGGCGGAGCCCGATAATATCCGCCGTTCCAGTCGCGATGACGATACTCGCGGTGCTCCCTCCAGCGTTCCTGGGCGTTGGCGGCCCCCGGAAGGCAACCGAACGCGAGGGTCGCGGTCAGCATGGCCCCCGCCGCGACCGCGACGGGCCAGCGGCGTTTCGATACGGCACTTAAATTTCTTTGCATGAAGATCTCCTGTTCTGGATGGCTTTTATGTCAACCGCGCGCGGTGGCGCTCTCGTGCGCGGCGACGAACACGCTATCGGCGATCTTCTTCTGCGCGTCGGGCATCGCCGCGTAGAGCGTCGAGAACGACGAAATCAGGTTCTTCAACCCATCGACATGCGCCTGCGAGAATTTTTGATACAGATTCAGATCGTCCACCGCGCTCATGCTTTGCGGTGCCTTCGTCCGGCTTTCCGCGACGAGCTTATCCATGGCCGCCGCGTTTTCCCGCATCGCCTGCGCGACCGCGTTCCATTTCGCGTCCTCATCGGGTGTGATCTTCAGCGCCGTGTGCAGCGAGGCGATGCGCTGTTCCACCGTCTCACCCTTCGTCGCGGTCGCCGCGGCGCCCGCCTGGGTCGCCGGCGACCCCTGGACCATTTTGAATGTCGGATTGTTGGCGGGGTCCGCGTGCGCCGGGAGCAGCGGAGCCGCCAGCAACGTCGCACCCATCAACGCCGCGACAGCGAATGAACGTTTGAACGGCACGAACGAAACGATCGGTTGTGTGAGAGACTTCATGATTGTGTCCTTATAGGGTTATCGGCATCGCCGGGTGCGGCTCTTCAATCGCGCGAACGGAAACGCGTGTCCTGGAGTGGCTTCGCCGAACGCACGAGCTTCAGTCCGCGTCATGGCCCGGCCATCAGCCGGCGATTGTGACGGAAGATCAGGCCATGTCGCGACGGAACATCAACAAAATAACGCGATGGACGTTTGGCTATTTGCGCTGCGAGTCCTGCTCGGTCGTGGTTGTCGTCGTGGAGACGACCGGAGCCGGCGTCGTGGTCGTGGTCTGCTCCGAGGTCGTGGAGCGGCTATAGGGTGCCGGCCCGCAGCCGGACAGCAACGCGATGCCCGCGATCAGCGCCAGGCTGGTCGCCGCGCGCATGCATGATGTCGAGTTGATCATTAACTGGATCCTTTTGCGTTCGAGGAAACGAAAGCATCGCCGCGACCGACGCCGCGGCGTTCAGTGCGTGCTCGTTTCGGTGGTTTTCACCGTGGTCGAGGTCGTCGCCGGCGGCGAAGTGGTCGACTCGGTCGTCACGGTCGTTTCGCCGGTCGCGGGCCGAATTGCGCGATGGTGTACCGCGTAACGCGTATGCTTGTGATGAACGCGCGCGACATGCACGGGCGCCGGTTCGTCTTGTTCGGTCGATGTCGTCGTTGTCGTGGAAACCACCGGCGGAGGCGGCGGCGTTGTCGTGGTCTGCTGGGTCGTGGTGGTCGTGGTGGCGGGCGCGGGGACGCATCCCGCCAACATCACGGCGCCGGTGAGCATGGCCGCGCCCAGTGTCAGGCGGAAACGTGCCGGGCAAGAAGTGGGTTGAGTGACGTTCATTTTTTCTTATCCTTGAAAATACACGCGGCGAACATTCACCTGATCGCCGCGCGCGCCCGTAATGATGGAATCCGCCCGTCCGAAACAGCGCGACGCCCGGCAGCCCGCGCGATCAGCGAACCGTGGTGGTTTCGGTCGACTTCTTCGTTGAGGTCGTTTCGCCCATCGGAGAAACGGTCGTGCCGCTGGAGGTCGATCCCGTCGTGCTGGTCACGACGCCGTTGACGCTGCTGGTCTTCTGCGTGCTGGTCTCGGTGGACACCACGGGGGCCGGCATGACGGGCGTTGTCGTCGTGGTCGTCGTGCTGGACGATGAGGATTGCGCATAGGCGCCGCCCGACAACAGCGTGACCGCCAGCGTCGCGGCGAGTAAGGATTTGATCATCGTGAATTCTCCGAAGAATTCGGGCGGAGTGAGGATCACCCGGCCCGGTGCGTTTGTTTAGAGATATCGACGGATCCGCGGCAGGATCGGAAACTACTCAAGCGCCGCCGCCGGAATTATCGGTTCCAACCACCATTGTCGCCGCGATTCGAATGGTAATCGCCATGTGGCTCGTCACGATGGCCGCCACCCGGCTCGACGATGCAGCCGGTCAGCGCGAGAAAAAGCAGTAATGATGCCAGGAATTTCTTTTTCATCGTAACCTCCATCGCGGCGGGGACTCTACCTGAACTGACCGCCGTCGCGCCGCGGACAGAACGAAAAATCGGTCCACCTGAAATGGGGCCGCGGAGACCGCCGCGGCAGCCTCGGAAACTACCTGGCGTCGCCGTCGCGCGCGGAGAACGCGATTGACGCGGTCGATCGGCCTGGTCGGCGGGACAGAATTCAAACCGGAAGCGCGGCGTCGATATAGGTAGAATCCGATGCTGCCCCCGCTGTCGGAGACATTCTAAGTGTGATCCGCGGGACCGAGGGGAAACGCCTTCGCCGCCGGCCCTGAGAAGGAACAATAACATGAAAACATTTCTACTGGCCGGCGCCGCGCTTGGCATGATGACGGGCGCCGCGATGGCGCAATCATCGGGACATTCGTCGATCACGCAAGAAACCACGACAATCACGCCGTCCGTTGCCGCTCCATGGACGACATC
>PLSZ01000181.1 GCA_003164305.1 Acetobacteraceae bacterium | reverse complement strand
CGGATGCTGCTGATCTCCGCCGCCCGCGTCGTGCTGGCCGCGCAACATGGGAGCCTGTTGGACCAGATCGAACGCGTCGCCGACGCGAGCGCGCCGATCCGGCGCTTCGCGAGGTCCCGCGCCGCCGCGCCCGAACGGCAAGCAACGCCGCCGACGGCGGAGCTAGAATTTTTCAATGGGCTGGGCGGATTTGGCGCCGGCGGCAAGGAATACGTCACCCTCCTTGGCCCGGGCCAATCGACGCCGGCGCCCTGGATCAACGTCATCGCCAATCCGGCCTTTGGCTTCCAGACGGCCACGGAAGGCGGAGGCTACACCTGGTCGTCCAACAGCAGGGAGAACCAGCTCACGCCCTGGTCCAACGATCCGGTCAGCGACCGCCCGGGTGAGGCCTTCTATATCAGGGACGAGGAGACGGGGGATTTGTGGTGCCCGACGGCAACGCCGATCCGCCGCGACTCCGCGACCTATGTGGCGCGGCATGGTTTTGGCTACAGCCGGTTCGAACATGACGCTTACGGGATCGCGGCCGACCTGCTGCAATACGTGCCGATCGGCGGTGCCGGCGACGGGTCCCGGGGTAAACCCACGAGGGACGAACCCCATTGGCATCCGGATAAGGCCGGCGAGGGCGAAAACCTTTCCCCGGATCGTTATCCTCGGCCGCCTGACCGTCATCCTCGGGCTCGACCCGAGGATCGGCCAGCCCAGGCTCCTGGCCCGACTTTTGAATCACCTGGTGCGTCGAGAGATCCTCGGGTCGAGCCCGAGGATGACGGTCACAGGGGCGAACCCACGCGGGGCGAACCCACTGGCGATCCGATCAAGATTTCTCGCCTGACGCTGATGAACGTGTCGGGCCGCGCCCGGCGGCTGTCGGTGACCGCCTACGTCGAATGGGTGCTCGGCCCGTCGCGAACCGCTTCGGCGGCGTTCGTATCGACCGAGATCGACCCGGAAACCGGCGCGATGTTCGCCCGCGATCCGTGGCACGCGGCTTTCGCGCCGAGAGTCGCGTTCGCCGATCTCGCCGGCCGGCAGTCCGACTGGACCGGTGACCGGCGCGAGTTCATCGGCCGCGACGGCTCGCTGGCGAGCCCGGTGGCGCTCACCGGAGCGGCGGCGGGCAAAGGGCCGCATCCCAAAGCTCCCAACGGCGACGCGGCGTTCGCCGGAGACGCGCCATTGTCCAAAACCGTGGGCTCCGGGCTGGATCCTTGCGGCGCGTTGCGGACCACGGTCGTGCTGCCGCCAGGCGGCGTCGTTGAGATCGTGTTCTTTCTTGGGCAGGCGGCGAACGCGGCGGACGCGCGCGACCTGATCGTCCGGTATCGCGAGGCCGATCTCGACGCGGTTCTGCTGACCGCCGGCCGCTTCTGGGACGGCGTGCTCGGCGCGGTTCAGGTGAAAACGCCTGATCGCGCGATGGACATCATGCTGAACGGCTGGCTGCTGTACCAAACGCTGGTCTGCCGCGTCTGGGCTCGCTCGGGCTTCTACCAGTCGAGCGGCGCGTATGGGTTTCGCGATCAGTTGCAGGACGGCATGGCGCTCGCCAACGCGCTGCCCGCGGTAACTCGCGCGCATCTGCCGAGGTCGGCGGCGCGGCAATTCCTCGAAGGCGACGTGCAGCATTGGTGGTTGCCGCATTCGGGCCAGGGCGTGCGCACGCGGATTTCCGACGACCGGGCATGGCTGGCTTACACGGTCGCGCATTATGTCGGCGCGACAGGCGATACCGCCGTGCTGGATGAGGTGGTGCCGTATCTGGAAGGGCAGCTTCTGGGAGCCGGGGAGCATGACGCCTTCTTCCAGCCGACGGTGTCCGATGAGGTCGGCAGCTTGTTCGAGCATTGCGCGCGTGCGCTGGACGCCAGCCTGGCGACCGGGGTGCACGGCCTGCCATTGATGGGCACCGGCGACTGGAACGACGGCATGAACCGCGTCGGCGAGCTTGGTCAGGGCGAAAGCGTCTGGCTCGGCTGGCTGCTGTTGGCGGCGCTGGAAGCCTTCATTCCGCTCGCCGAATCACGCCAGGAAACGGCCCGAGCCGCGGCATGGCGGGCGCATGCCGATGCGCTGCGAGACTCGCAGGAACGCGAGGCCTGGGATGGCGACTGGTACCGGCGGGCGTGGTTCGACGACGGCACGCCGCTTGGCGCCGCGTCCGACACCGAATGCCGAATCGATGCGATCTCGCAATCCTGGGCTTTGCTCTCCGCGGCCGGCGATCGCGAACGCGCGGCGCGGGCCATGGCGTCGGTCGAGCGCGAACTGATCCGGCCGGTCGAGCAACTGGCGCTGCTGTTCGCGCCTCCGTTCGATAAGACCACGCTCGATCCCGGGTATATCAAGGGCTACCCGCCCGGGATCCGCGAAAATGGCGGCCAGTACACGCATGCCGCCCTGTGGTCGGTCATGGCGTTCGCGGCGCTCGGCGAGGGCGACAAGGCGGCCGCGTTGTTCGCCCTGCTGAACCCGATCAACCACGCTCGCACGCGATCCGAGGTCTTCCGCTACAAGGTGGAACCCTATGTCATCGCGGCGGACGTTTACGCGAGACCGCCTCACACCGGGCGCGGCGGCTGGACGTGGTACACCGGCTCGGGTGGATGGATGCAGCGCGCCGGGGTCGAGAGCATTCTTGGCGCGCGGCTGTTCGGGGATACCTTGGCGCTGGACCCGTGTATTCCGAAGACATGGCCGCGCTTCGAGATGACACTGCGGTACCGCTCCGCGCGGTATGAGATCGTGGTGGAGAATCCGGATGGGGTCAGCCAGGGCTTCGTCTTCGCCGAGGCCGATGGCACCGCGATCGCCGGGCGGCCGTTACGTTTGAAACTACAGGATGACGGTCGCACGCATCGGGTGGTTGTGAAACTTGGATGAGCGCGGGTTGATTGCATCCGGGGCGGCGTTGACGTTGCCTCTCGGTCGTGACGCCCCCGTAGCGTCATCCTCGGGCTCGACCCGAGGATCGGCCTGCCCGGGAATCATGCCCACCCTGAGAGCTCGGGGTCTGCATCACGAGATGCCAGGGTCAGGCCCTGGCATGACGGATTAATGGCCGGTGCGTCATTGCGTTATCCGTTTGATATTGCTTTCGGTCAGTCGATGCTACTGGCCGACCGGCCAGGCCCGACCGGATTGATGCGCCGCGATCCACTTTCGCAGCTCGGCGACATGCTCGCTTTCCTCAGCCGCGAACTCCTCGGCGAGCACTTTGATTTCGGGATCGTCGGTCGTATCGAACACCGACTGATAGTACTCCTGACTCGCTTTCTCGGCGTCGAGCGCGATGTCCAGCGCCTGCTCCCGCCCGATGAACGGATCGGCGGCCCAGATCGCCGCGGTCTCCGGACTTTCCATACCAGGCCAGGAGAAATCACCCGCCTTGATATCCGGAATGGCACGGAACCCCGACCTCGCTCGCGCATCCGCCAGATGCAGCCGCGAATAATCCGCGAGACGGCGAAACAATTTCGCCACCTCGCGATTGCCACAGGCGTCCATCGCATCGGCGAGTTGGCCAAACCGATCCGCCGCCTCGCTTTCCAGGTTGATGGCGTAAGCGAGAAACTCTTCAACTGATTGCACGGCCCATTCCTCCAGGAGCGGTCATGGGTTCGACCCGCGACCGAACCGCGATCAAACCGTTTCACTTTCGTGGGCGTGCTTCAGAATCCACTCTTCGCGCGTGATCCAGGCCTCGAGCACCTTGACGTGCTCGGCTTCCTCCTTAACGAACTCCCGCGCCATCGTGGCGATTTCCGGCAGCTTCGTCGTCGCGGCCACGGCGGCGTAAAATTCGTAACCGCGCCGCTCGCCCTGCAACGCCGCGCGCAACGCATCGACCCGCGACAGCGTCGGATCGCCGGCCCACAACGACGTGCGCTCGGGGGTCGCGTGATCCGGCCACACATATTCCGGCGGAATCATTTTCGTCGCGTCGAGCGTTCCGGCGCGTGCCGTCGCCTCCGCCAGATGCAGCCGCGAAAAACCCGCCAACTGGCGGAACAGCTTTCCGACTTCCTGATTGCCGCAGGCTTCCATTGAGGCCGCGATCTCATCGAAATGTACCGCGGCGTCGGCCTCGACCTTCACGGCATAACCGAGGAACTCGTCCAGCGTATTGATCTCGATCCCGCCCGTGTAACGTTTCGCCGCGTGCGTGATATGCGGCCCCTGAGCCGGCAATGTCTCATCGCCCTCGAACGTGACGATGATGTCTTCGTTGCGCACGAAACACTGACAGGCCAGGCGATAACGCGGCGGCATGTCGCTGACCTCGGCGGCCTGAATCTCCGCCCGGGTGATCTTGCCGAGCTGCCGCAACATCTCCTTTTCCTTTTCGGTCAGCGCGATGGCATATTTCGCTTCCGGATTGAGATGCGTCACCTGCACAAGGCACGAGCCGCACTCGCCGTCCTGGCAATCGAACGGGATCGGAATCTTGTGCGCCTTGGCGACCGCCAGAATCGTGCCACGGTCACCCGCGACCGCGTAGACCGTGACATCTTTCGCCATGACCGGTGATGAGAACGTTACGTTGGCCACTGCTCTGCTCCTGTCTTTCCGTGCATGACGCCGGAGACCGCGTGGCCTCCAACCGAACTCACAGGCCGAAACAGCAATATCCATGCCACGGCTTAAATCGCGCGTGCGCGTGTGAAACGGCGGCCAGGGGACCGCGCATTGTCGGCTTTCGGACATGGTTCGGCGGCCACTCTCCGACATGTCGGATGCCACGCAACTCCCAACTCTCGCTATTACGCCGCATCGGCGCGATGGCACGCCCCTTGCTCAGACCCTCCTGAGCGATCCGCTCCCAACCGGTGAGTTGCCAGGAGAGCAATGATGGCATTCCCCCAACACCCATTCGACATCGACGCGACGATCCGTGCCGCGACCAAAACGCTCGGCGTGAACGACAGCACTTTGCGCGACGGCGAGCAGGCGCCGGGTGTCTCCTTCACCCTCGACGAGAAGGTCGCGATTGCTCTGGCCCTGGAACAATGCGGCGTCGATGAGATCGAGGCGGGAACACCCGCGATGGGCGATTGCGAAATTGAAGCCCTCACCGCGATCGGCCAAACCGTCCGCGACTCCGCCGTGATCGCCTGGTGTCGCATGAGCGAAACGGATGTCGATGCCACTCTGCGCACTGGCCTGAAACGCGCCAGCCTCTCGGTGCCGATGTCGGAGCGGCAGATGCGCGCCAAGGGCTACCAGGGCCCGCGCGATGTGCTCGCCCGTATCGCTCGCGTGGTGCGTTATGCGCTCGACCGCGGCCTGACCGTCGCCGTTGGCGGCGAGGATTCCAGCCGCGCCGATCCGGATTTCGTTCCGCGGGTGATCGAGGCCGTGCAACGCGCCGGCGCCCATCGGTTCCGTTTCGCCGATACTCTGGGCGTGCTCGATCCTTTCGAGACCTACGGCATCTTCTACCGGTTGCGCGCCAATACCGACCTGGAACTGGAGTTCCACGGCCATGACGATCTCGGCCTCGCCACCGCCAACACCATCGCCGCCGCCCGCGGCGGTGCCACCCATCTCTCCGTCTGTGCCCTGGGCCTCGGCGAGCGCGCCGGCAACGCGGCCCTCGAGCAGGTCGCGGTCGCGCTGGAGCGCACCACGTCGTGGCGCACCCGCATCGACTTCACCGCGTTGCCAGCGCTGGCCGACACAGTCGCCGCCGCCTCGCACCGCCCCATCCCGGTCAGCCAGCCGATCGTCGGCGAGGCCGCGTTCAGCCACGAATCCGGCATCCATGTCAGCGGACTGTTGCGCGATCCGGAAACCTATCAGGCGCTCGATCCGACCCTGTTCGGCCGTTCTCGCCGGATCGTGCTCGGCAAGCACTCCGGCATCGCCGCGGTCCGCCATGCGCTGTCCGAACAAGGGCTCGATCTCGACGACGAGCAGGCACGCGGCGTGCTCGACCGGGTGCGAGCACATGCCGAAGCCGTGAAACGTCCGGTCGCGGTCGAAGAACTTCTGGCGTTCCACGCCGCCCTGACCCCCTCGATGGCCGCCTGAGTAAACCGAAGCGGAGCCGGAACGATGCACATCCAACCCATTCGCCTCCACAACGACGAACCCCCGATCGCCCTCATCCTGGGCACCGGCGACATCGCCTCCGCCATCGGCCGCGAGCTGTTCCTGGCGCGTTGGGGCGTGGTCATGCTGCGCGACGAAGCGGTCCCGGTGATGCGCCGCGGCATGGCGTTCGACGACGCGCTGGAGGACGGGGTCACTCAGTTGGACGGCGTCTGGGGCGCGCGCGCGGCGCTGCCGGAGATGTTGCCGACCCTGGCTCGCGGCCGCGAGGCGGTCGTGGTCGCGCGGCTGGATCCCGCCGTGGTGATCGCCGCCTGCCGCGGCGTCGCGCGTGTGCTGATCGACGCGCGGATGCGGAAATACGCCGCGCCCGCCGACCTGCGGCCGCTGGCTGACCGCGCGATCGGTGTCGGCCCAGGATTCGCGGCCGGCGAAAATGTCGATGTCGCGATCGAAACGCTGCCGGGTCAGGAAGGCGACATCATCTCTCACGGCCCTACCGCAACGCCCACCGGCCGTTCCGTGCCCCTGGGCGGCGCCAAGGAGGAACGCTTCGCCTGTGCCCTCATTGCCGGCCCATGGGATCCGTGGGTCGTGCCAGGCACCTGGGTCGAGGCCGGGACCCCTCTGGGCTTTCTCGGCGAGCGCAAGCTTTACGCGCCGATCGATGGCTGTGTGCGCGGGATCGTCCGGCCAATGCCGAACGGTGTCGCGCGCGGCGCCAAGCTGGCCGAACTCGACCCGCGCCCAGGTGCCCCGTGCACCGGAGTGCCACCCAGAGCCGGCCGGATCGCCGCCGGCGTGCAACGGGCCGTGGGTGCGCTGCTGCCGGTCCGCCCCGTCTTAGCCTGATACCTGGGGCTTGGTACCCGGCGTTGTTCCGGCCTGACGGAGGCGACCTATTCCATAGGCATCGGGATACGCGAGTGGGACGGCAATGTTCGCCCCCTCCTGTCATCCTCGGGCTCGACCCGAGGATGACGACGAAAGGCCCGAGGATGACGTTCGGGGGGCTACCCCGCGGTGATCCGCACCTGCACGTCGCGCGGCCGCGCCATGTACGGCGCCGAGGTCACCAGAATATCCGCCCCGGCCTTCGCGTAAGCCGCCGCGTTCATCGCGGTCACGCCGCCCGCCGCCGCGATCCTGGCGTGGAACGTTCCGGCATCCGACAGTCGCGCGCGTAGCTCAGCCACCGCGTCGGGGGAGAATTTCTCCAGTTGCACCACGTCCGCTCCCGCGGCGGCGGCGCGCACCGCGTCGTCCGGATCGGCCACTTCGACGACGATCGCCCGCTCCGGCGCCGCCGCGCGCAGCCGGGCGATTGTCACGGCCAGTTCCTCGTCACGCAGGAACGCGCGGTGTTCGGGGAATACCAGGATGGTGTCGCCCAGTCCGGTGCGGTGCATGGCGCCGCCACCGGCGAGGACGGCTTTGATCGAAAACGCGCGGGTCAGCGGCACCGATTTACGCGTGCAGGCGATGGTGATCCCCGGCGTCACGGCACGCGCCGCGTCGCGGATGTCGCGCACCGCGCTGGCGATGCCGGCGGACCACTCCATCAGCGTCTGCGCCACCTTCCAGCCGGCGTGCAGAGCGCCCGCCGCGCCGGTCGCCTCCAGCAGCAGCGTGCCGGGTGTCACCGCCGTGCCGCTGGCCACCAGCAGCCGCGGCACCGCGCCGAGCCGGTTCAGGATGCGGGCGGCTTCCTCGGTCGCGCAGGCCACCATCGGATCGCGCGCGGCGAACCCGATCCGGCCGGGCTGGCCGACAATGCCCAGAGCGCGGGTGGTAAGATCGCCGAAACCGACATCCTCGGCGATCAGGCGATCGATCTCGGTTTCCGGGATTGGGATCATGCGCGATTACCGCCAGGCCCGCGCCACCTTGAACGCGTCGCCCAGAAGCCCGCGCCAGCCGCGCGCCTGGCGCACGTCGCGCATGATCTGCCGCTCCTTGGTGCGCTTGTCGACGCCATCGACGCGGAACCAGGTCTGCGCCGCCTGGCTCAGCATTCGAGGATACAGGTCCAGCAATTGCCGGTTGCCATGCAGCAGGCCGGGAACTTTTCGGTATTTTTTCATGTCTTTCAGCACGAAGCTGTCTTCCAGCAGGCGCCGGTAATCGCCGAGATTCGCTTCCGTGCAAGGGTCGCGCAGGCGTTTCAGCTTGACCACGGTTTCGCCGGCCAACCGGCCCGACGTCATCGCGAGGTTGGAACCCTCGCGATGCACCGCGTTGACCAGATGCGCGGCGTCGCCCACCACCATCCAGCCGTCGCCAACCAGTTTCGGCATGGCATTGAAGCCGCCTTCCGGAATTAAATGCGCGGCGTATTCCTTGACCTCCGATCCGACCAGCAGCGGCGCGATGCTCGGATGCGCCTTGAACGCGTCCAGCAACCCGTACGGCGTCTGGCCGGTGCGGGTGAACTCGTCCACCAGACAACCGATGCCGATCGAGATCGACTCGCGGTTGGTATAAAGAAACGCGGTGCCGGTCATGCCCCGGGTGATCGTGCCCATCGCCTCGATCACCACGCCCTCGTCGCCGCGCAGCCCGAACCGGCTTTCGATCAGTTCCTGCGGCAGGAAGTGCATTTCCTTCACCGCCAGAGCGACGTCCTTCGGTTCCGGTTGCGCGCGAAGACCCGCCTGCTGGCCGGTCAACCCATTCACGCCCTCCGCCAGGATCACCACGTCGGCGAGCAAGGCGCCGCCATGCCGGTCGGTCTTCACCCCGATCACCCGGTTCTGGCTGTCTCGCAGCAGATCGGTGACCGTCGTCTCGCACAGCAAGGTCGCCCCCGCGTCGCGCACCCGCCGGCTGAACCAGCGATCGAACTGCGCGCGGATGATGGTGTAACGATTCGGCTTGTCCTCGTTGAACAGTTCCGAGCGGTAGTGCATGCCGGTATGGGAATGATCGTCCATCATCCAGATGCGCTGCTCGATCACGTGGCGTTCCAGCGGCGCGTCCTCACGGAAGTCGGGCATCAACCGTTCCAGCGCGTCGGCGTAGAGGATCGCGCCTTGTACGTTCTTCGAACCCGGGTACTCGCCACGTTCGAGCTGCAGCACGTTCAGCCCGCTCTTCGCCATCGTATAAGCCGCGGCGTTGCCGGAGGGACCGGCGCCCACCACGATCGCATCGAAACGTTCTTCGGTCATGTCGCGTTCCTCTCAACCGGCCAGGCGGTTCACGGACAGGCGTTTGCGAAAGGCTTCGGTCAGCGCCGGCAGGATTTCGGTGGCGTCGGCGACCACGCCGAGATGGGCGAAATCGAAGATCGGCGCGTTCGGATCGGTGTTGATGGCGACGATCAGGTCCGCGCCTTCGACGCCGACGCGATGCTGGATCGCCCCGGAAATTCCGGCGGCGATATAAAGTTTCGGCCGGATCGTCTTGCCGGTCTGGCCGATCTGCCGGTCCGCCGGCATCCAGCCTTTCTGCACCAGCGGCCGCGAGCCGCCCCAGTCGCCGCCCAGTACATCCGCCAGCGCGCGAACCAGTTGCAGATTCTCCGGCGAGCGCATGCCCAAGCCGCCGGCCACGACAATGTCGGCGTAGGCCAACTGCGACTTTTGCGAGTCCCGGTCCGGCAGGAAACGCAAGACTTTGGTGACGATGTCGTCTTCCCGCATATCCAGCGCCCGCTCAATCACCCGACCGATCCGGCCGGACTGGCGCGCCGGCATCGGCAACACCCGAGGCCGCACCGTCGCCATTTGCGGCCGATAGTTCAGCGTGTGGATGGTGCACAACAGCGATCCGCCAAAGGTCGGCCGTGTCGCGGCCAGAGAACGCTCGTCGTCGATCGCCAGTTCGGTACAGTCGGCGGTGAGGCCGGTCAGCAGGGTGGTCGCCACCGCCCCGGCCAGATCGCGGCCGAGCACCGTCGCGCCGAGCAACAGAATCTCGGGCTTATAGGTGTTCACCAGATCGGTCACCGCGTGGGTGAACGGCTCGTTACGGTAATGTTGCAGGATCGGATCGGCGACGACATAAACCACGTCGGCGCCATACTCGGAAACCTCCACGGTCGCCGCCGCCAGCGCCTCGCGATCGGCCCCCAACAGCACACCACCCAGCTCCACGCCGAGTTTGTCGGCCAGTTTGCGGCCCTCGCCCAGTAGTTCGAGGGAGACGGGATGGATGGCGCCGTGTTCGTATTCGATGAACACCCAGACGTGACGGTAGGCTTTGAAGTGTTCCGGCAGTTCTTTCTTCATGCCGGCCCGGCCGGCCTGGCGCGCGGGCGTTGCTTCGCTCATGATCCCGTCCTCTCGTTAGTAGCCTGCCGCCATGCGCAGCAATTCGCCTTCCAAGGCCGGTTGGCGCGCGTAAATCCCGGCGATCAGGGCCTCGGCGATGTCGTCACTTTGGTTCGTCGTGGTATCGATCTTTTCGGCGCTCACCGCGCGGGCCGGCGGCGCGAAGACCCGCTTCACGACCGTGGGCGACCCCCTCAACCCGCACTTCGTCATATCCGCGATCCCCGCCTGGGCCGCGTTCCACACCTCGACCTTGGCGCGCGCGGCGCGTAGCGCTTCCGGCAGGCTGCCGCGACGTACTTCGTTGCTGGCCTCCAGCATGGTGATCAGCGCCGGCAGCCGCGTGGTGATTTCCTGCACTCCGCCCTCGGCCCGGCGCTGCAACGAAATCGTACCGGCCGCCGGATCGATCTCGGTGACCGCGGAAACATAAGTGACCTGGTTCAACCGCAGCCGCCGCGCGATCCCCGGTCCGACCTGCGCCGTGTCGCCATCGATCGTCTGCTTGCCGGTAAACACGATCGCCGGCTCACCCCATTCCTCGCCCATCCGCTTGATCGCCTGCGAGAGCGCATAACTCGTCGCCAGAGTGTCGGAGCCGGCGAAGGCGCGGTCGGTCAGCAGCACCGCGCGGTCGGCGCCGAAGCCGAGCGCTTTCCGCAACGTATCCTCGGCCATCGGCGGGCCCATGGTCAGCACCGAGACCTCGGCGCCGATCTGATCGCGCAGGCGCAACGCGGCTTCCAGCGCGAACAGGTCGTACGGATTGAGAATCGTCGGCACACCCTGACGCATGATGGTGTTGGTGACGGGATGCACGCGGATCTGCGCGCTGTCCGGTACCTGCTTGATACAAACGACGATGTGCATGCGCGGCCTCGATCGTGGGTTTCCGGGGGACGCACCGCAAAACTTGTGCCAACGCGAAACACGCCCGTTTAGTGGAGTTTGTCGCGGCGGACGCTGTCACGAAGCAGACATGCACGTCGCTTGTCGTTGTCGGTGGGTGCGCCTGTGTCGGTATCGCGACACCGATTTCGACGGTTTGCCGCTGAAATCATGGGTTTCGCCGTTGGCACGCCAGTTGCTCTCACCCCTCAACAAGGCGTCGCGACCAAGCGGCGCCACTCCGGCGGATGAGTCATGCCGCTGCCACGGCGGCGACAAGGGAAGGTGAAAAGCAATGGATTTTGACCCAGGACAGGAGATCGGGATTGGCGATGACGCTGAGTCAGACGTCGCCGACATCATGCAAAAGGTTGCCGACCACAAAGGCTGCGGCACCTCGGGCGGCAGCGGCAAGGCGAGTTGCGGCTCCTCCGCCGGTTCCGGCGATCTGACCCCGGAAATCTGGGAAAAGGTGAAGAACCACCCCTGCTACAGCGAAGAAGCGCATCATCACTATGCTCGGATGCATGTCGCGGTGGCGCCCGCCTGCAATATCCAATGCAACTACTGCAATCGCAAATACGACTGCG
>PLSZ01000051.1 GCA_003164305.1 Acetobacteraceae bacterium | reverse complement strand
CCGAGGATGACGGGAAGAGGCGCATTTTCCTCTCGCGGCGCTTAACTTGATGCCTATGCGGTCGAGCCGGACCATGACGAGTTATGCTCGACGCGATGACGCTGAAACGGACCTGGTTCCTTGCCATCCGGACGGCCGCGGTCCAATTCCCAGGCCATCACCATGGGAGACTCGCCATGCATGCCGTTGGATATAAGACATCGCTGCCGATCGAGAACGACGCGTCTCTGGTGGACATCGAGTTGCCGCGGCCGGAGGCGTTGGGTCGCGACATCCTGGTCGCGGTCCGGGCGGTCTCGGTTAATCCGGTCGATACCAAGGTGCGGATGCGTGCCCAGGCGGAGGCGGGAAGCTGGAAGGTGCTGGGGTGGGACGCGGCGGGGACGGTCGAGGCGGTCGGCCCCGCGGTCACGCTGTTCCGTCCGGGCGATGAGGTCTTTTACGCGGGCGCGCTGGACCGGCCGGGCACCAACGCCGCGTATCACCTCGTCGATGAGCGGATCGTCGGCCGCAAGCCGGCGTCGCTGTCATGGGCGGAGGCCGCGGCGATTCCGCTGACCGCGATCACGGCGTGGGAGACGTTGTTCGATCGGCTCGACGTGCGGAAGCCGGTGCCCGGCGCGGCGAACGCGATCCTGATCGTCGGCGGCGCGGGCGGGGTCGGTTCGATCGCGACGCAACTCGCCCGCCGGTTGACGACACTGACCGTGATCACGACCGCCTCCCGGCTCGAGACGCGAGACTGGAGCCTCGGGCTTGGCGCGCATCATGTGGTCGATCATTCCGCCGGGTTGGCGAGCGCGGTCGAAGCGCTTGGGTTGGGGGCACCGGCGTTCGTGTTCTCGACCACGCATACGGACGATCATCTGGGGGAGATCGCGAAACTGATCGCGCCGCAGGGGCGCATGGCGCTGATCGACGATCCGGCGCGGCTCGACGTTTCCGTGCTGAAACGGAAGAGCGTGTCGCTGCACTGGGAGTTCATGTTCACGCGGTCGATGTTCGGCACCGCCGACATCGCGGAACAGGGCAAGCTGCTGAATGAGGTGGCGCGGCTGGTCGATGCCGGCACGCTGCGCACGACCCTTTCCGAGACGTTCGGACCGATCAACGCCGCCAACCTGCGGCGCGCGCATGCGCTGATCGAGAGCGGGCGGGCGAAGGGGAAAATCGTGCTGGAAGGGTTTGCGGCCTGACCTTCGGCTCAGGCTTTCCGGGCCGCGCGCCGTAGCCGTGGCTTCTCCTCCTGGGTCGTGCGGTCCAGCAGGCCGTGCAGCGCGGCGATCATATCTGGCGGCAGGCGGTGGATCATCTGCGCCAGGCGGTTGGCGAGCGCGGTCTGCTCGGCGGTCAGACCCGCGGTGTTGATCCGTACGCGGGGGCGGGAGAGCTTCGCGAGACCAGCCAGATCGTCGGCTTCGTCCCAGATCAGCCCGAAGAACTCATTCACCTGATGCACGAGGCCAGCGGATGGCGCGCCGCGGTGGCCGTGCTCCAGAGCGGACAGATAGGCGGACGAGACCTGCAGCTCGGCCGCGAGCCGTTTCAGGGTCACGCCGCGCTCGGCGCGCAGGCTGCGCAGGCGGGTGCCAAAGGGGGTCATCGCGGCCACCGGGCTGAGACCCGGAGAGGACGATGAGGGAGTGTGCCGCGATGGCTCGGCCGTGGTGCGGGCGCGCGCGCGGTCTGGCGTGGCCGGGACATCGTAGGGAACGGGGACGCGCCGGCGGATGGTCCGGTCGAGCCGGACCATGACGGGGGGAGAGAGGTCAGCCCGGCGCGGGACGACGGGAGCGGGCTCATCCGCGCGGGCGCCGCAGCAGCAATCGCACCGAGCCCGGGTTGGACAGATGCGTGTGCATCGCGTTGGACGCGTGAGGATGCGCTGCGGCCAGCACCAGCGGGCGGATCTCCGGCAGATTGAGCCACAGCGGCAACTCCCGCCGCAGCACGCCGCCGGCCTCCCCGGTGCCGCGGCCGGTGACGATCTCCACGCAGCGCACGTGATCGGCATGAGCGGCCCGCAGGAAACTCCGCAGCGCGGCGAAGGCGTGGTGGGCGGTCATGCCGTGCAGATCGAGTTTTCGGGTGCCGCCGAGCCGGCCGCGCTGGAACCGCTGCCATGTCGCGGTATCCACGCCCGGCGGCTGGCCGCCAATGCCCAGGGGCGCGGTCCTCGTTGGCGTACGGTCGATGAACACGACGTTTCGCGCGCCGGGTTCGAACGGTTCGGTCGGGGACGGTTCGGCCTGGGACGGTTCGGGGGCGACGACGGGCGGGCGCCCCGGCAGCGGCACGATGCGGCTGGCGAACGACGCCCAGGCCGCGGCGTCGGAGGCCGTCAGCGCACGGACCCGGGCGGCCATCGCGCGTTCACCGGCTCAGGCCGCGCGCGGCGATCTCGGCGAGATAGGCCGGCCAGCGTTCGTCGTGTTCAGCGCCCAGTACGTGGAGGTAGTCCCAGGAGAAAATGCCGCTGTCGTGGCCGTCGTCGAACACCAGCCGCACGGCGTAATGGCCGACCGGCTCGACCGCGTTGATGCCGACGTTTTGTTTGCCGCCGACGATGGTTTTCTGCCCAGGCCCGTGGCCCTGAACCTCGGCGGAGGGGCTCTCGACGCGGAGGTATTCGGCCGGCAAAGCGTACAGGCCGCCGTCGTCGAAGCTGACGCGCAGCATACGCGCGGTGCGATCCAGACGGATCTCGGTCGGCACCGGCATCTAGGCGTCCAGCTTGCGGGCTTCGTCGATCAGCATGATCGGGATGCCGTCGCGCACCGGGTAAGCCAGGCCGGCTTTGCGGCTGATGAGTTCACCCGCCTCGCGGTCGTATTCCAGCGGGCCTTTGGTCAACGGGCAGACCAGGATCTCGAGCAGGCGAGGATCGAGAGGCGGCTGATGGGAGGGATCGGACATGGAATTTCCTGACGGTCAGCTCACGGAATGGCCTGTTGGCGACCCGCCCGGGTCGGCGGCCCCCATGCGCAGCAACGCAAGCAAGGTTTCGGCGCGCTCGGCCTCGTTCGGGGCCTCCAGCAGCGCCTGTTTCTCGATCGGTTCGAACGGACAGACCATTGCGAGCGTCACCACAAGGGCGTCGTCCGCGAGGCGGTTGATCGCGTCCCAGTTGGGCTCCACGGAGCGGCGGGCGAAATAACCGCGCAGCGCGTCGATCATGCCCTCGCGGTCGATCGGCGTGTCGTCGGGATCGTTGAAGTCAGCGTGGTAGCGGGAGAAATCGCCGATCACACGGCGATAGCCACGGCGCATATCGACCTCGCTGGCGATCGAAAACCGCGCGATGCCGGTCAGCGTGATCAGCAGCCGCCCATCGTCGGTCTCGCTGAACGACGACAACCGCCCCAGACACCCGACCCGATACAGCCCTGGGCCGTTCGCCGTCTCGGGCAGCGCGGGATCGGGCTGGATCATCGCCAACATGCGCCCGTTCGCCAGCGCGTCCTCGGTCATGGCGAGGTAGCGGTGTTCGAAAATATTCAACGGCAGCCGGCCTCGGGGCAGCAGTAGCGCGCCGGGCAGCGGAAACACCGCGAACTCGGCGGGCAGGTCCTGCAAGCGGGTCCGGACGCCGGTCATTAACTGAACAGGATGGAGGAGAGTCGGCGGCGCGCGGCGCCGGTCGCGGGATCGTCCGAACCCCAGGCCTCGAAGAATTTCAACAGTTGCAGGCGGGCGGCTTCCTCGTTCCACTTGCGGTCGCGGCGCATGATGTCCAGCAGCGCGTCGGCCGCCTGCTCCCGCTCGCCCATCGCGTTCAGCGCGGAGGCGAGGTCGTAGCGGGCCTGGTGGTCCTTTGGGTCGGCCTCCAGGCGGGCTTTGTAGGTGTCGAGTTGGGAGCGCGCCTCCCTGCCCTCCTTCGCCAGCATCAGGGCACTGCGGGCACCGGAGATTTCGGCGTGCTCGGCCAGCTTCTCGGGCACTTTGGCAAGTGCCTCGGCGGCTTCGTCTTCGCGTCCAAGGGCCAGCAGCGCGCGGATCAGGCCACCCCAGGCGTCGCCGTTCTCGGGCTCCTGCTCAAGCAAGGCGCTGAACAATTCGCCGGCGCCTTCGGGGTCGCCCTCCTCCATGGCGAGTTTCGCTTCCGCCAGCAGGTCGGCCGTCGGCATCGAGCCGCCCGCCGCCTTCAGCAGCGTCTCCACGAACCGTTTGACCTCCGACTCCGGCTGGGCGCCCTGGAAGATGTCGGCGATCTGGCCCTGCCAGAAGGCGGCCACCGTCGGAACGGACTGCATCGGCAGGCCCAGTTGGGCCAGTTGGCGGACGAGGCTTTGGTTCTTGTCGATGTCGATCTTGACCAG
>PLSZ01000096.1 GCA_003164305.1 Acetobacteraceae bacterium | reverse complement strand
GGCACATCATGAAGATTTACGCCGCGCACGGGATCTGGGATTTCATCGTTTGTCTTGGCTATAAAGGATTCATGATCAAGGAATACTTCGTGAATTACCGCCTGCACGCCTCCGACGTCACGGTGGACCTGGCATCGGGCGGCCTATCGTTTCACCGCTCCGACGCCGAACCCTGGCGGGTGACCCTGATCGACACGGGCGATGCGACGCAAACCGGCGGGCGGCTGAAGCGGATCGCGCCGCATCTCGTGGGCGAGGAGGCGTTTTGCCTGACCTATGGTGACGGTCTGGCCGACATCGATCTGACCGCGCTGAGGCGGTTCCACGCCGCGCATGGGTGGGATGCCACCGTCACAGCCGTCCGCCCGCCCGGACGGTTCGGTGCCTTGGACCGCGATGGCGACACTGTCCGGGGATTCAGCGAAAAACCGCTCGCGGATGGCGCGGGCGCCATTAACGGGGGCTTCTTCGTTTTGTCGCCGCGTGTCCTGGACAGGATCGATGGCGACGGCACGGTCCTGGAACAGGCGCCGCTGGAGGGTCTCGCGCGCGACAGGCAGTTGCGGGCGTATGATCACCCCGGCTTCTGGCAACCGATGGATACGCTGCGTGACCGCAACGTGCTGGAACGGCTCTGGGCGTCTGGCGACGCGCCGTGGAAGATCTGGAAATGAGGCGCCCGACGCCTCATTTCTGGCGTGGCCGGCGGGTGCTGGTGACCGGCCATACCGGTTTTAAGGGCGCCTGGCTGACGCTGATGCTGTCCCACCTCGGCGCGCGGGTCACCGGTCTGGCGCTGGCCCCTCCGTCCGGGCCCTGCCTGTTTCCGTTGCTCGCATCCGGAGTGCGGCTGGAGCATCGGATCGTGGATCTGCGGGAGGCGGTGGCGGTGAAGGCGGTGACCCGCGCGGCCGGCCCGTCGGTTGTCCTGCACCTTGGCGCTCAGTCTTTGGTGCCCAGGGGATTTGAAGACCCGGCGGGGACCTTCGCCGTCAACGTGACCGGCACTTTGAACCTGTTGGAAGCGCTACGGGAAACCCCGGGAATTGATGCCGCGGTCGTGGTGACGACGGACAAGGTGTATCGAAACGGTAATGACGGCCGCCGCTTTCAGGAGGACGATCCCCTGGGTGGGGATGACCCGTACAGCGCATCCAAAGCCGCGGCGGAGCTCGCGGTCGCATGCTGGCGGGAGTCGTTCTCGGCGAGGATGCCGCCGGTAGCCACGGCAAGGGCGGGCAACGTCATAGGTGGCGGCGATTTCGCGTCCTCGCGACTGGTGCCGGACATTGTCCGCGCGATCGGCGGCGAGGCCCCTCTCACGTTACGTTATCCGAACGCGACCCGACCCTGGCAACACGTGCTGGACGTGTTGACCGGCTATCTGCTGTTGGCGGAACATATCGCGTCCGGCCCCGGGATGCCGCTGCCCTCTGTTAATTTCGCGCCGGATGTGGAGGATGAAGTCCCGGTGACCGCTTTGATCGATGCCTTCGCGCGGGCCTTTGATGCGCCCCTGGCATGGTGCCAGGCGGGCTCCGTACCGCCGGAAGCATCCCGGCTGGCGCTTGACCCGCGGTTAGCCATGGAGCGCCTTGGCTGGCGGTCGCGCTTCGGCCGCGCCCAGATGATCGCGGATACGGCGTCCTGGTATGCCGCCTGGTGGCGCGGCGAGGACATGGCGGCGCGATGCGCCCGCGATGTGGCGGAGGTCCTGACATGATTCACGGCGGCCCCGTCAGGGCCTGCCGGTTCTGCGGTGGCGCGCTGGGGATTCCGTTCTGCGATCTCGGCGCGATGCCGGTGGCGAACAACTTCGTCGCGCCGGAACGGGCTCAGGAGCCCGATCCCGTCTTTCCGCTTAACGCCGTTGTGTGCGAACGTTGCTTCCTGGTGCAACTCGATCATATGGTCGATGCGACCGCGATCTTTTCCGATTATGCGTATTTGTCATCGGTTTCCTCCACCTGGCTGACGCATGCCGCGGTTTTTGTCAGGACCATGATCGCACGCCTGGAGCTCGGCACGGACAGTTTCGTGGTGGAAGTGGCATCGAACGACGGCTACCTGCTGCGTAACTTCGTGTCGGCCAGCGTGCCCTGTCTCGGTATCGAACCGGCGGCCAACGTCGCGGCCATCGCGGAGGCGGCTTGTGTGCCGACGCTGGTGGCGTTCTTCGGCCGCTCACTGGCCGCGACGATCGTGGCCGAACGTGGCCATGCCAGTCTGATCGTCGCCAACAACGTGCTGGCGCACGTCCCGGATGTGAACGATTTCGTCGCCGGCCTCGCTCTGCTGGCCGGACCCAGGGGCATCGTATCGATCGAGTTTCCGCATTTGCTCGAATTGATCGAAGGGATCCAGTTCGACACGATTTACCATGAACATTACGCTTACTGGTCGCTTTACGCGGTCCGTCAGGTGCTGGCCGCGCACGGCCTGACGGTATTCTCGGTCGAGACGCTGGCGACGCATGGTGGCAGCCTGCGGGTGCTGGCCGCCGCGGAAGGCCGGTTCGGACCGGCGGCGCTGGAGATGGTCGCGGCGGCGGAGACCCGCGCGGGATTGGCCACCGCGGAGGCCTATACCGGATTCGGTGCGAAAACGCGGGCGGTGATCGATCCGTTTCGCGATTATCTCGACCGGGCACGGGCCACTGGCCGGCGCGTCTCCGCTTACGGAGCGGCCGCCAAGGGTACGACATTTCTCAACGCCAGCCACGCAACACGGGAGGATATCGCCGTGGTCGCCGACCGCGGCATGTTCAAGCAAGGCAAACTGATGCCTGGCAGCCGGATCCCAATCACCGGCGTCCATGGGCTTCTTGACGCCCGCCCGGGCGAGGTTCTGATCCTGCCGTGGAACATCGCCAATGAGATCGCCCACGAGTTGAGGGCGCTGAACGGCTGGACCGCCCGGTTGCTGGCCGCCTCGCCCGCCTTGCGTGACATCGCATGATTTTCGAGGAAACCAAACTCGCCGGCCTGTTCGTGGTCCGCGCGGAAAAACACGCCGATGACCGCGGCTTTTTCGCCCGGCTGTGGTGCGCGGCGGAATTCGCGTCCGCCGGAATTGGCTTCGCGCCTGTCCAGATCAGCANNTTGCGCGGCCTGCACTGGCAGGCCGCGCCGCACGCGGAAGTCAAGCTGGTACGCGCGACCCGCGGCACGATATGGGACGTCGCGGTTGATCTGCGGCCGGACTCGTCCACCCGGCACCGGTGGTTTGGAATCGAACTTGACGCGGCGGGGTACGCGGCGCTGTTGATCCCAGCGGGTTTCGCGCATGGTTTCATTACGATGAGCGATGATGCGGAGGTGCTCTACTGCATTGACACACCCTATGTCCGGGAGGCGGCGCGCGGTGCGAGATTCGATGACTCTGGTCCTGGTATCCGGTGGCCGCGCGGACCGGAGGTCATTTCCGAGCAAGATCTGAATTGGCCGCCGCTGATCCCGTAACCCGCCATGAAACGGACCGTCCTCCTCACCGGCGCGACCGGACTAATTGGATCGCGCACTCTGGCGCCGCTCCAGGCGTTGGGGTTCG
>PLSZ01000577.1 GCA_003164305.1 Acetobacteraceae bacterium | reverse complement strand
CCATGACGTGGGTCAATGTTTCGGACGCCTGGTATCATATCGCCCGAACGATGGACTTTTCGCACGAACCTCAAACACGTCATGCCGGCCACCGAGCCGGCCATCTCTTCCAGCACGGCACTGGAAGGGATCGACTGGATTTTCGTGATGACGTGCCTGGGTGCCAGTGCCGAGCCGTCAATTGAACTGGGCGTTGGTATGACCTCCATCACGCCTTGATGAACGGGCAGCCGTCCTCGGCCATCGGACGGAACGCCTCTTCCGCGGGCGTGCTGCCGATCAGCTTATAAAGGTCCCATTCCGACTTGCTTTCCGACGGCTTCTTCACCTCGAACAGATACACCGGGTGAATTTTCCGCCCATCCTCGCGAATGCGGCCCGACCCGAAACAATCGTCGTCGGTCGGCATCTTCTTCATCTGGTTCACGACATCGACTCCGCTGGCCTTCGCCGCCGGCACGCCCATCGCCGTCACCGCCTTGAGGTAATGCAACGTGGCCGAGTAATTGCCGGCCTGCGCCATGCTCGGCCACAACGTCACCTTCGGCTGGATGCGCCTCTGGAACGACCGCGTGCGATCGTTCAGGTCCCAGTAATACGATTCCGACAACCGCATCCCTTGCGCGCTCTCCAGTCCGATCGAGCGCACATCCTGCGTATAGCCAACCATCACGGCGACGTTCATCGACTTCGTCAGGCCAAATTCCGCCGCCTGCTTGATGATGTTGACAACGTCGTTACCGGCGCCGCAGAAACCCAGGACTTTCGCGCCGGACGATTTCGCTTTGATCAACTGTGCCGAGAAATCGGTGGTCTCCGGGAACGGATACGCCTCGGCGCCCAGTACCTTGCCGCCCGCCGCGTCAACGAAGTGCGCGGTGTCGCGTTGCAACGCCTCACCGAAGGCGTAGTTGGGATAGACCATGTACCAGGTGTCGCCGCCGGCTTTCACCATGGCGCCACCGGTCGATTTCGCTTCCATGTAAGTGTCGAACACCCAATGGATCGTGTTGGGGGAGCATGCCTTGCCGGTCAGGTCCGACGACGCGGTGCTGGTCGGGATCAGCACCTTGTTCTTTTCCTTGCACAGCGACGCCAGCGCCAGCGCGGCGGACGTCGCGGCGCAATCCATCAGCATGTCGACGCCTTGCTGATCGATCCATTGCCGCCCGATGGAGACCGCGATGTCCGGCTTGTTCTGATGATCGGCGGATAAGACTTCGACATCGAAACCACCCGCGGCGAACTCCTGCACCGCCTGTTTGGTGCAGATGATCCCGGTCGGGCCATTCACGTCGCGATACGGGCCGGATTGGTCGTTGATGACGCCGATCCGGATCACCGGCCTGGACTGCGCGCGAGCGCGGAAAAACGGCGAAGCGGCGGTCGCTGTGGCGGCCGACAGCGCGGCGCGGCGAGTGAGGCGCATTGAACGAGAACTCCCTGTCGATTGATCTTGTCCGCCGTTATCGCAAGCGAATCCGCATCGCTCAAGGGCACGCGACCCGCTGCCGCGCCTTACTCCAACGGGGGAGGCCTGAACACGTAACCCGCCTGCTCGATCAGGCTGGCCGCCATCAGTGTCATGCGGTCGCCGTAAATCGGTCCGGTGATCTGCGCGCCCAGAGGCAAGCCCGCTTTCGTCGCGCCCATCGGCACTACCGTGGCCGGCAAATGGAAACCGGCGGTCAGGCCGGGCCAGAACAGCATGTCGTTGTAAGCGACAACGCGCCCGTTGACCGTGACCTGACGTTCCCACACCGGTCCGGTCTGAATGTAGCGGGCGGTGATTGGAAGGCCGGCGCTCATGATCGAGGGGCCCTCCTGCATGTGCGGCAACGCGGCGGTGGTGATCACCGGGCTTAACAACACGTCCCACTCACGGAAGAACGCGCTCCACAGCCGGCGGAATTTCATCCGCCGCTCATTCAACACAAGCCAGTCGCGATGCGGCATGTCGGTCGCGCGCGCCATCACCGCGTCGGCTGTCATGTCGTTCGGATCGAGGCCGGCGAGACGCTTACGTTTCGACTGCAACACGGCCTCGGTGGCCCGCGCGCTCCATCCCGCGTCCAGCGCCTGAAGATAAATATGAAACGCCTCGGTGGCGTCGAACGCGGGACGCGCGGTCCGGCTGACCGTGACACCCCGGCGTTCGAGGTCGGTAGCCATGGCCTCGATCGCCGCGACCGTTTCGCTGTCGGTTTCCTGTCCCGGTTCATGCGACCACACCGCGACGCGCAGCGCCTTCAGGTCGGTCACCCGCGGCCGCGGCAGATTGTAAGTCAGTCCCGTCTCCTCCGGATCCGGCCCGGCGAGCACGGTCAGCGCGGTGGCCAGATCCTCCGCCGAGCGTGCCATCGGCCCGATCACGGCGATGTCGGTGGGCGCCGCCTGACTCGTTTCTTAGTCAGTATAGTTGGAACACAAGGTCCAGGTCGGCTTGTGCCCGAACACGCCGCAATAATGCGCCGGCACACGGATCGAGCCGCCGATGTCGCTGCCGATCTCCAGTCCGGTCAGCCCCGCCGCAAGCGCCGCCGCCG
>PLSZ01000355.1 GCA_003164305.1 Acetobacteraceae bacterium | reverse complement strand
GGCTCAGCGCCTCGAACCAGGCCTCATCCGTGTTCGCCACCAGCACGCCGCCGACCCCATCCGCCAACGATCCCCGGTACGCCGCCACGTCCGACGCCAGCGTCGCCAGTCCCAGAGCGGCGTAATCCAGCACCTTGATCGGCGATTTGCAGCGGTTGAACGCGGTGTCCGCCAGTGGCGCCAGCCCAATATCCCACGGCCCCGCCCCCGCCAGCCAGTTTACGAACCCCGGATACGACCGGCTGGCGTGCAAGGACGGCGCGATCCGGCGCACCCATTCCGGCACCGTTCCGGACACGAATCCAATCAAATCGATCTGGATCTGATCACCGAACCGCCGATGGATTTCCCCAAGTGCCGGCTGTAGCAACGCGAAATCGGCGTCGTGCGTCGCCGTCCCCATGCACAGCAGCCGCACCGGCCCAAACGGATCCGCGGGCCCGCTCCCGCGAGGCGTCCAGATCCGCTCATCCAGCGCATTGCCCACCACCTCGACCCGCCGTGCCAGCGTCCGCACCCGTTCCGCCAGCGCGGCGGTCGAAGTCCGGGTCATGCCCGCCAGCCGGATCATCCGCTCCACCACCGCCGCCCGAGCGGTCAGATCCGCCGCTTCCGGATGCTCCGGCGGGATCGACAGCAAATCGTCGTCGAGGTCGAACACAAGCGTCGCCCCGGTGCGCGCCGCATGTGCCGCCAACCGCTCCGCCGCCGCGACCGATGCCAGTGCGTGACGCTGTGTGACAATGACATCGGCCTGGTACCGCGCCGCCTCGGCCGCGTCCGCGACGGTCACGGTCAGGCCGCGCCCGCTCGCCGGATGGGTCAACGGCAGCAGCAGCCGGATATAGGCGCAGGGCGTGAACGATCCGTCGTCGAACGTCTCCGGAATGACCACGACCGAGGTCGCGCCCTCTCGCCGAAGATCCACCAGCCCCGACCGCGCCACCGTTCCCCGCCTTCCGGACCGCTCCCCGGCCCCTCGCGGCGAAGCATCGCCAGGCAACGCGTCCGTTACCGTATCGACCGCGACCGCGCGCGTTCGTTTCGCCGCGCCACGCGGCGGCGCATCCCCAGGAGATTCTTCCGTTAACGCATCGACTGCCACCCGGCCCGCGCGCTTCGCCGGTTCGGCCGGAAGCGCATCGCCACGCAATTGTTCCGTCTCAGTATCGACCTCCGTCCCGGCCGCGGCCGTGTCGCCAGGCAACGGGCCCGTCTTCGTATCGACCATCGCCGCGCGAGCGCGTTGCACCGGGCCTCGCGTCGGCGCATCCCCGCGCACCGCGTCCGTTACCGTATCGACCGCCATCGCTCCGGCGCGTTTCGCCGCCCTCCTCGATGACGCTTTCCCGCTCGCCATCCGCTCGACATCGAATATGCCTCGCCGCTTCTCCGGCCCGCGTCCAGCACCAGCTTTCCGTAACGCGTCCGCGACCGTATCGAACAACCCAAGCCACGCCGCCGGATCCAAAGTCGGCGGAGTCACCCACGTCAACGGCCGTCCAGAGAGACGTTCCGGAAACGCCCCGATCTCCCCGGCCACGATCGGCAATCCGGCGTCGATCGCGGCCGACAACGTGTAGCTGTAAGTCTCCGGCCAGGCGGCGGGAAACCACACCACGTGCGGCCGGTAGCGTGCCAGCAACGCCGGCAACGCACCCTCGCGATACGGCCCGTGCACCGTCAGCC
The DNA here is from genome assembly GCA_003164305.1 of Acetobacteraceae bacterium. The sequence goes on along the minus strand of PLSZ01000355.1, from coordinate 2,249 downwards.
GAGCCCGCGCCGCGCCGGAAATCGTTGCTTCAACGCCGCCGATCACCTGAATCTCCAGCCGCGCCGGATCCGCCGCCATCACCACCGAGGCCACCAATTGCGCCCCCTTGTGATTGGCCAGCGTCCCCAGGACCGCGACCCGCAGCTGTTTCGCCGGCCGCTCCGGCGCCACATTCCTCGGCGCGATTGTTTCATGCGGCACGACGATCGCGTGTTCCCCGATGCCATGCCGCCGCAGCCTCTCCCGCGTGTCTTCGCTGGGCGCGAACACAAATGCCGCCTCATGGAACTGCCACGCCCACCGCAGCCGCCACGACATAATGTCGCGCGCCCCGTGCGAGGGCCGGTGCGCGATGCACGCGTCGCACCCCGCCGGACCCGGTTCGCCACAGTAAGGACCCACATCCCACGGCAGTAATGTCACCTGAGGGCAAATCGCGAAATAATCGTGCACCGTCACGTCGAACGGCACCCCCAGTTCGTGGATCAGCGCCCGCGCGTCCAGGTCCAAACCCATCAGATGATGGATATGCACCCGGCTCACACCGCCCGAGCGCGCCACCGCCGCCACATCGCGCCACCGCTCCGCCGCCACCACCAACCTGGGCAACTCCGGCAGCGCCGGCACCGACAGCGCGACACCGCGGGAGGCCGGCTCCAGCACCAGGTAATTCACTTTTCCCGCGTCGCGCGCGACCGCGTCAGTCACGCCGCGCCGCACGCCGCCGTCCATGTCGTGCGACAGCACCAGCACCGTGGGCCGGCCGGACGCCCGGAACAACGCCATCGTGGCCGCGAAACGAAATGGCTCGGTCCGCGCGTCCTCGACGAACTCCGCGATGGACAGCGCGTAGTTCGGATAACGTTGGGTCAGGATCGTGTAGGCTCGCGTGATCGCCGGGTCCGCCGCGTCGCCGAAACTGGCACCCCCCGCGTGATACACAAACGTGTCGCAGGCGATATGATGCCGCCAGCCCGCCGCCGCCGCCCGCAGGCAAAAATCGTTCTCTTCCCCATAGCCTTTGCCAAACGTCCGCGCGTCGAACCCGCCCAACGCGTCCAGTGCCGCCCGCCTGATATACATGCAGAACCCGACCGTCGTCGGCGCCGGAGCGGAGCGTCCCGCGTTCGCCGTCCGGCATGCCGCGTCGATCTCCGCCAGGCCCACCCCGTCCGGCATCGGTGCGCCCGCGTAACCGAGCCAGCCACAGATAGAAGCGTTGTTCGACAACGGCGACACGCTGGCGACGCGGTCCTCCGCGTACGCCTGCGCGGCCAGCCGCCGCAGCCAGCCGGACGGCACCTCGGTATCGCTGTTCAGCAGCGCGACATCGCGCGTGCCCGCGTGCCGCAGCCCGCGGTTGGCCGAGCCGACGAACCCCAGGTTCTTCTTATTGCGCAGTAACGTGATCGCGCCGGTCCGCGCCAGCCGGTCCAGCCATGCGCTCAACCGCGGCTCCGGCGAGGCATCGTCGATTACCACCACCCGCCCGTCCGGCCGATCCGTATCCGCCAGCACCGACCGGACGCAGCGCTTCGTCACCGTCAGCCCGCGATAGACCGGGATCACCACATCGACCGCGACATCCGCCGCCGCCTCGGACGCGGGAAGTGCCGACGGCAGCCAGTCCTCGATCGCCACGGGCCGCTCGGTCAGCCAGCCGCGCGCGGCACCGATCCGCAGGTGGAACAACAGCGGATTGCCCGCGGCCTCGGGGTGCTGTTCGGCATACCACCCGGCGTCGAACCGCGGATGCGGATCGCGCCGCGACCGCGCGCCCTCCGTCATGTAATGCAGCAACGGATGCGCGCCCGAGGCAGCGACGTCGGGATACCGCCGCGCGTACCACGCGCCGTCGAACCAGCGGTTGGGATCGCGTTGCTCGCGCAGGCCGCAATCGATAAAATGGCGCAACGGATCGAGCCCGCTGGCCGCCACGTCGCGATGCCGCGCCCGGTACCAGACCGGGTCGAGCACAAGGCTCAACAACCGCTCGGTCTCCTCAGGCATCAGCCGCCCGCCAGCAGCAGAAGCGCCGCGCCGATCGCCAGCAGCACGATCGGATTGACCTCGGTGAACGCGAACGCCAGCGTGCTGCCCGCCGTGATCGCGAACGGCAACAGCGCGTGCTCGGTGCCGCGCACCAGCGACAGTCCGGTGGCGAATGTCATGCCGATGGCGACCGGCGCCAGGCCTTGTTCCACCGCCGCGCGCCAGGGCTTCCGCGCCGCCCGGTTCCAGTAACGAG
>PLSZ01000327.1 GCA_003164305.1 Acetobacteraceae bacterium | reverse complement strand
GGCGGCGCGGTGGCGGGTGGCCGGGTGATCGCGAACTGGCCCGGCCTGGCGCAGGGTCAGCTATTCGAGAACCGCGATCTGGCGCCGACGACGGATCTGCGCTCGGTCGCCATGGGCATACTTGGTCCCCATCTGGGGCTCGGCCAGAGCGCGCTCACGGCGGTGTTCCCGGGCGGCGCTCGGGCTCAGCTTTTGCACGGTTTGGTGCGAACGGCGTAACCACTCGGCGACGCGAGCGGCCCCGGTTTCGTCCGGAGCAATGCGCGATCCGCGTGCCCGTTTGATGCCACAGGCGGATCGCGTGTCCGGTCAGCGATAATAGCCAGGTGGGGGCGGTGGCGGGTAATAGCCCGGAGGCGGCGGTGGCTCGTAATAGCCCGGCTGCGGTTGCGTGTAGTAGCCCGGCTGCGGTTGCGCGTAGTAGCCTGGCCGCGGTTGCGCGTAGTAGCCTGGAGGCGGAGGCGTGGTCGCGACGCCGCCCGCGGCGCCAACCGCGCCACCGATGAGGGCGCCGGTCGCGGCCCCTCGCCCACCGCCAGCGATGGCGCCAATCGCGGCACCCGTGCCCGCGCCGAGCAAGGCGCCTCCCACGGCGCGCTGGCCGGGATCGTAGGGGTTGGTGCAGGCGGAAAGGCAGAGCAGGGCGCCAAGGCCGAGCGACACCGGAGTGATCAGACGTTTCATCGCGTCTCTTCCCTGATTCAATGGATGGTTCGAAACCGTGGACATGCGATCGTGTTTACGCAACCAAAAAAACACATCATCGTTACCAATTCTGGCGCGGCTCGACGGGGTTGGCGGGCGTCGTGCGAGGAATGGTGTTACGCGCGGGGGCGCCGTTGGTTCCCGCGGGGTTCGTCGCCAAGGCGCCCCCGGTTCGGATGCAACCAATCATGAGCGGATTGGGCGCACCAGATCTTCACGAAACTGGGCGCGAACCTGGACCGGCCGGGGGGCACGCGGCATACGGGCGCGGCTCGATGCGCGCCAGGTCACCGGTTCTCGAACACCGGTAACGTCAGATCGTCCTTCACCCGCGCGAAGCCGACCTTCACCGGCAACCCAATCCGCAGTTCCGACTCTTCAATCCCTCTTCCCTGGGCTTGCATCCGCACGCCCTCATCGAGATCGACGGTCAGCAGCATCAACGGCAGGTCCGCCTTAAATCCGGGATGGAACGCGTGGTGCGTAATGGTCCAACTATGCACGGTGCCGCGGCCGGACGCATCGACCCATTCGGCTTTCATCGAGTAACACGCGTCGCACACCGGGCGAGGATAGTGCCGCACCTTGCCGCAATCGGCGCATCGTTGCAGGCGAAACTTTCCCTCGTGCAGCGCGTCCCAGAAGGGTTTGGTGTCGGCGGTCGGCTCGGGGACCAGCTTGTCGTAACTCATGCCGCCCTCCGCATGATGGCGATGGAGCCGTCGCCGAGATCGCCGTAGCCGGTCACCAGGCCGATTTCAGCGTCCGGCACCTGCACCGCGGCCTCTCCGCGCAACTGGCGGGTGAGTTCGACGATGTGGTTCATGCCGGCCATGTGCGCCTCGGACAACAAGCCTCCGTGGGTGTTCACCGGCAGGCGGCCATCGATGCCCAGGGCACCGTTCTCGACGAAGCCGCCGCCCTCGCTTTTTTACAGAAACCCATGTCTTCCAGTTGGCACATCACGATGTAGGTGAAGCAGTCGTACACTTCGGCGACATCAATGTCGGCGTGCGTCACGCCGGCCATCGCGAACGCTTTGGGTGCTGCCTTGGCCAGACCCAATGTCGTGATATCCGGGCGTTGCGAAATCACCGACGGCGAGTCCGGGTGACCCTCGGCCACACCCATCACCAGCACGGGCTTCTTGCGCAGGTCCTTCGCGATCTCGGGCGCGCTGATCACTACCGCGGCGGCGCCGTCGCTCTCCAGCGAGCAATCCAGCAAACGAAACGGATCGGAAATCATCCGCGAGGCCTGGTGATCCTCGATCGTCATCGGCCGTTGCATCGTCGCGTTCGGATTGCGGATCGCGTGCTGGCGCGTGGTGACGGCGATCTCGGCCAACTGGCGGGAGGTGGTGCCGTAGAGTTCGAAATGGCGGCGCGCCATGACGGCATAGAGTTGCGGCGGCGCGATGGCGCCGGACGGCATCTCGAACTCGCCGATGGCGCGGAACTGCGGCATTTGTTGCACGCGCGTGCCAATCCGGCCACCCGAGTAACCGGTTCGGCCCAACGACAACAGCACGTGCTTGCAAATGCCCGCCTGGATGACCGCGAGCGCGCACTGGATCGAGGCCACGGCGGAAGCGCCGCCCATCGGCGTCGTCGCGGAAAAGCGCAGGTCGGGAATGCCGAAATTGGTGATGAAGTCTTCGGCCACCGCGCCGGTGCCATACGGGATCAGGCCGTCGATGTCGGTCGGTTTCAGGCCGGCGTCGGCGATCGCGTTGAGTGACGCCTCCATCGCCAGCGACACCGGCGTGCGATCGGTGCCGCGCATGTATTTCGTTTCGCCGACGCCGGTGACGGCGCCCGCCTCGCGCAATGACATTGGATGTTTCCTTGTTCGACTACCCGCCGGCAAGGTTCCCCGGCGCGGGTCTGGCGTCAACTGTCGCGCGGCGGCGACGGACTTTGGAGTGAGCGCGGGCATCAGTCAGGGTGTCCGACCGCGCACAGCCGGTTTCATGGGAAAACTTCGAGGCCCGTGTTCGTTCAATCTTTCGCAAGGTTTACCACAGAGAACACCGAGGGCCACTGAGGGCCACGGAGAAGAACGGTGCTCCCACATCCCGATCTCACGAAACGTGTCATCGGCCTCGCGATCGAGGTTCACCGAAATACCGGCCCAGGCCTTCTGGAATCGGTGTACGTGGAATTTCTCGCTTTGGAATTAATCCGGGCCAATATCGCCTTTCAAAGTCAGGTCGCCGTGCCCGTCACGTACAAAGGCACCACGGTCCCCATGGGATTTCGCGCCGACATGATTGTTGAAAACGCCATCATTCTGGAAATCAAAGCCGTCGCCGCCCTGCTCCCAACGCATGAAGCCCAGATCCTGACCTACCTTCGCCTGAGCAAAATCCGCGTCGGCCTGCTGATCAATTTTCACGCGATTCGCCTGATAGACGGTCTCCGCCGTTTCATCGTCTGACGCGTTCATACCCTCAGTGGCCCTCAGTGGCCCTCGGTGTTCTCCGTGGTAGAGTCTTTCGAACCCCACCGCGCGCACCGGCCCACCAGGAGACCCCGACCATTGCCAACCCACGACCTGATCGTCATCGGCGGAGGCCTCGTGGGCGGTGCCATCGCCTGGGGCGCCGCGCGGGAAGGCGCCTCCGTCGCCCTGCTCGACGAAGGCGACGTCGCCTTCCGCGCCGCCCGAGGCAATTTCGGCCTCGTCTGGGTGCAGAGCAAAGGCGCCGGCATGCCGCCCTACGCTCATTGGACCCGCAAATCGTCGGAACTCTGGCCCGCCCTCGCCACCGCCCTGAAAGACCGAACCGGTGTCGATACGGCGCTGCGCCAGCCAGGCGGGATGATGTTCTGCCTCAGCGACGAGGAACTGGAAAATCGCGCCGCCATCGTGCGGCGCATGCACAACGAAAGCGGCGACATCGGCACGCGAATGCTGGATCGCGCGGAAGTCCACGCCATGGTCCCAGGCCTCGGAGATCGAGTCGTCGGCGCATCGTTCTGCCCGATCGACGGCCACGCTTCGCCGCTTTATTTGTTGCGCGCGCTGCACCAGCACGGCCAGCAAAGCGGCGTCGCCTACCACCCCGGCCGCAAGGTGGACGCCATCGACGCGGCGCCCAACGACTTCACCGTTCGTTGCGGCACCGACCGCTTCACCGCGCCCAAAGTCGTCATCGCGGCGGGCCTGGGTTCAAGGGACCTCGCCCCGATGGTCGGGCTGTCGATGCCGGTCACACCGTTACAGGGGCAGATCATCGTGACGGAACGACTGCCGCGTTTCCTCGACTACGCCACGCACCTCGTGCGCCAGACCGAGGAAGGGAGCGTGATGCTCGGCGACAGCCAGGAGGACGTGGGCTTCGACATCACCACGAAAGTCTCGACCCTGACGGAAATCGCCGCGCGCAACGTTCAGGTCTTCCCGCACCTCCGCGACGCCAACATCGTCCGCGCCTGGGCCGCGTTGCGCGTGATGTCGCCCGACGGCTTCCCGATTTACGAACAGTCGGAGCGATATCCGGGCGCCTTCGCCGCGACCTGTCATAGCGGAGTGACCCTCGCCGGCGCGCACGCTCTGGCGTTGGCGCCGGCGATCCTGAAGGGCGAGCTGCCCGAGGAACTCAACGCGTTCCGGTCTCAGCGTTTCGTATCGTGATCGAACAGGATGCGGTTGGCGGCGCCGTCCAGATCGTCGTATTGCCCAGTGCGCAGCGACCACAGAAACACCGCGAGCCCGCAGCCGCCGAGAAACAATGAAGCCGCGATCAGCCATAAAATAACGGTCATGCGCGCGCCCTGAAACTGTTGCCGATAACCAACAAAGATGACCCCGACATCGCCGCCGCCGCCAGCCATGGTGTCACCATCCCCGCGATCGCCAGAGGCACCATCAGCGAATTATACGCCAGTGACAGCCCGATGTTGCCACGCATCAGTCCCCTTGCCCGCCGCGCCGTGACGATCAGATCGGCGATGGCGCCAAGTCCGGCGCTCTGGAACACCGCGTCGGCCAGTGTTTGACTGATATCCGCCGCCGTCGCGGGGGACGCCGATACATGTGCCTCCGCCAGGCAGGGTCCGTCGTTCAACCCGTCGCCGACCATCAGCACGCGCCCTCCCATCTCCCGCAACGCCGCGACCTTTTCGATAGGAGAACATTCCGCGCGCCAATCGTCGATGCCCGCCGCCGCCGCGATCCGGGCCACCGACGCTTCTCGGTCCCCCGACAGCAGCCGAATTTTCAGGCCCATTCGGCGCAGGCGGGCGATCGTTTCGAGGGCATCGACACGGGGTCGCTCGGCGAAGGTGAAGCGCACCGGCTCCTGGCCCGGGCGGCCGAACCAGAGTTCGGGGCCGGCCGCGGTGTGGTCCGACACGATCGGGTCGCTCGGCGGGACTTCGCGCGGTGGGAGATGGCCCGGTCGAGCCGGGCCATGACGAGGATTTGGCGTCGTGGTCCCGATGGTCGACGCCAGCGGCGGAGAGCGGTCTTCGGGCAGCATGGACGGTGCCCCCGCCGCGCGCGGTGCCGTCCCCGAACCAACCAGAGTAGCCGACGTCTGGAATGCGAGTGCCCCAACGAACGCCGCGGATCCCAACCGCGTCTCACCGGCGGACACGCCCTGGCCGGGATGTTCCTCGACCCGCTCGGCCATCGGGACATTCCCACTCGCGACCACCAGCGCGCGCGCCAGCGGATGCCGGCTGTGCGCCGCCAACGCAGCCGCTTCGCGCAACACCAGCGGGTCGATGCCGTCCCGGACCAACGCCAGAGCCGGTTCCGTCAGCGTCCCGGTCTTGTCGAACACCACCGTATCGACCTCGGCCAGCCGTTCCAGCGCGGTCGCCGACTTCAACAAAATGCCCGCCCGGAACAGCCGGGCGGTCGCGATCACCTGCACCGCCGGCACCGCCAGCGCCAAAGCGCATGGGCACGTGATGATCAGCACGGCGCTCGCCGTCAGCAGTGCCTGGGTGAACGACGCGCCACCCCAGAAATACCAGCCCAGAAACGTCGCCAACGCCGTCAGATGCACCGCTGGGGCGTAGCGTCGCGCCACCCGGTCGGCCAGCACGACGAAACGAGAGCGCCTGGCCTCCGACGCCTCGATCAGGCGGGCGCATTCGGCCAGCAACGTGCCATCCTCGGCCGCGGTGACGACCACCGTCAGCGGCGCGCCCAGGTTCATGGTGCCGGCGAAGACCTGGCCGCCGGGGGCGACGGTAACGGGGAGGCTCTCGCCGGTGACGAGGCTGGTATCGACCGAGGACTCGCCGCGTTCCACCACGCCATCGACGCCAATGCGTTCCCCCATGCCGACCAGCACGCGCTCCCCGGGAACCAGCGCGCGAGCGGGCCGTCGCGTCGCCGTACCGTCCTGGCCCAGTACCGTCACCTCGGTGGAGCGCAAGGTCAGCAGCAGTTCCACGGTGGCGCGCACGCGACCTCGGGCGCGGTGGTCCAGCACGCGTCCGATCAGCAGAAAGAACAGCAGCGTGATGGCGGAATCGAAATACGCGTCGCGCGCGTGCGCCATGGTCTGCGCAAGGCTCAGTCCCGTGACCAGAACGACGCCGATGCTGATCGGGACGTCCATGTTGGTGCGGCCGTGCCGCAGCACCGCCAGCGCGGAGCGAAAAAACGGCTGGCCGCAATACGCGATCGCCGGCAGCGCGATGATCGCCGACACGTAGTGCAGCAGGTCTCGCGTCGCCGGCCCCATCGTGTCCAGCAACCCCGAGGCATCGCCAGCCCAGATGCCGATCGACATCAGCATCACGTTGATCGCCGCGAATCCCGCGACCGCCAGGGCCCGGATCAAGGCGCGGTCGGTATCGTCCCGCGCCGCCGCCAGGGCCGCCGGATCGAACGGTACCAGGCGATAGCCAAGCGATTCGATCCGCTCGACCAGCCGCTCACCGTCTGTTTCGGAGCCGCGCCAGACCAACTTCAACCGGCGGCTGGTCATGTTGACCCGGCCGGTCAGCACCGACCTCTCCTGACCGAGGACGGATTCGATCAGCCATACGCAGGCGCCGCATCTCAGGCCGTCGATCGCCAGCACCACTTCCTTGGCGCCATCCGGACGCGCGGTGATGAACCGGGTCAGATCGAAAGGCTCGGATGGTTCGGGACGCGGCGGGCGCTCGGCGATGCAGCGTTCGTAGTAGGATCCGAGGCCCAGGGACTGAATGGTGTCGAAGGCGGCGGCACAACCGGGGCAACAGAAGCGGCGACCCGCGGCGGCGGGCAGTCCGCAATGAGCGCAGGCGGTGTCTGGAACGGCGTCAACCGGGTCAGCGGCGACGAAGTCCGCGCCGGAACGCGCCATGCCATTTGATCCCGCGTCGCTGGACTTCGCACCAATGGACCTCGCACCAATGAGAGCCGCCGCGGGGGCGGCCACGTCCAGCGCGAGGGTTGTCACCGCACCACGATCCGCCGTGTCGCGCTCAACTCATGGCCGCCCGCGGTCGCTGACAGCAGCAGATCCCATTGGCCCTTTTCCTCCAGCGCGCCGGTGCCGACGTAACGGCCAGGCGCGATTTCGGAAAATCGTTCATCGGTGGTGCGCGGGTCGCCGAGCGGGCGTTGCGCGGTCGCCTCGATCCCCGCGCCGGACAGCGCCGCGCCGGACCTGTCGGTCAGCACGACGACCGGACGGCCCGCCGGGTCGATTTCGGCCCGAACCTCCCAGCCGAAAGCCGCTTCCTGCTTCACTCGGTCGAGGACGGCGTTGTAGTGGTTGGACAGATCGAACCCGTCGCCACCGCCCGGAATGCCGGGAAACGTGTGCAGCGCGGTGTAGGCCATGCCGAAGTTGACGACGATCACCACCGACATCGCCGCCGCGATGAACCATGGAAAGAACCGCCAGATATTCCGAGGCTGGACCGCCGCGGTATTATAACGAGAACCCATCGACATTATCTCCGCCGAACCGGTCCCATGAAGACCGAATGATACACCGTCAGTTCGCCCGTCGCGGTATCCCGCAGCGAGAAGTCGATCGGCTGCGAACCGTCCACCAAGGCCGCCGGCTGTCCGGTCACCATGATGCGGAACGTTCCGACGCTGTCCCCCGCCACCGGCAGACCCAACGTCTCCGCCGGGCCGAGTTCTTCGTTGGTTTCCGTCAGCGTCGCGCCGTGCATGCCCTGCGTGCTGATCTCGAAGATCGCCTGGGTCGACGATTTGTTGACGATCTTCACGGTATAGCCATCACGGATATCGCCGCTGGCCAGCATCACGAACAGCGGCGCCCGGTCACGCTGTACCGAAAGCCCCAGTCCTGGGCGTAGCATCAGCGCGACGATCATCACGACCGCCGCGAGGCCGAGGGCCGACAGATAAATGATCGTGCGCGGCCGGAAGACGCGGAACGGCACGTGAATGCCGGTGGCCTTCGCCGCCTGATCCGCGAGCGTATCCCACGTGATCAACCAGCCGGGCCGCCCCGTCTTCTCCATGACATGGTTGCAGGCATCGATGCACAGGCCGCAATTGATGCATTCCAGTTGAATGCCGTCGCGGATGTCGATGCCGGTCGGACACGCGGTCACGCACGCTCCGCAATCGACGCAATCGCCACCGGCGCCGGACACCCGCTTGCCTTGAGCGCGAGGCTCCCCGCGCCATGCCTGATAGGTGACGGTGAAGCTCTGCTCATCCAGCATCGCCGCCTGGAAGCGCGGCCACGGGCACATGTAGGTGCAGACCTGTTCCCTCGCCCAGCCCGCCAGCAAATAGGTCGCGGCGGTGAACAGGGCGGTGAACAGATAAACCTCGGACGAGGCGGTGCCTTTCCAGAACTCCACCGTGACCGTTGGAGCATCCACGTAATACATGATCCACGCGCCGCCGGTCCAAAAGGCGACCGCGAACCAAACGGCGTGCTTCAATCCCTTGCGCCAGACTTTGTCGAAGTTCACCGGCATCGAATCACGCTTCATGCGTTCGTTACGGTCGCCTTCGATCTCCCGCTCGACCCACATGAACAGATCGGTCCAGACGGTCTGCGGACAGGCGTAACCGCACCACAGCCGCCCGAACAGGCTGGTGACCAGGAACAGCGAGATCGCGCCCATGATCAACAGCCCGGTCAGGTAGAAGATGTCCTGCGGCCAGAACTCCAGATTGAAGAACCAGAAGCGCTCGTGGAAAATATCCAGCAGCACCGCCTGATTGGGCCGGCCGATGCCGCGGTTCCAGCGCACCCACGGCAACACGTAATACAGCGTCAGGCAGAAAATCAGCACCGCCCACTTAAATCGGCGCACCGGCCCGTGCACCGATTTCGGGTAGACCCTGACGCGGTCGGCGTAGAGGCTGTCTTCCGAGACCGCTGCCACCGCTTTCTTGCCTTTACCCATGAAGGACATGGTGGTGCTTACTCTCCCCCGCCCAAAGAGTGCACATAAATCGCGACACTCTTGATTTTCGCCGCGTCGAGCCGCGCGTTCCAGTTCGGCATCACGCCCATTTTTGGATTGTTGATCTGCGCCAGGATGGCAGCGCGGTCATCGCCATGCAGATGCGTGTGAGCGGCCAGTTTCGCGCCGCCAACCTCACGGTTGCCCTGGCCGGTTTCGCCGTGACACACCGCGCAATTCTCGGCGAACACGCGCTTGCCCTCGGCGGGGTTCGTTCCGGTGCCGCCGGGGACACCCCACAGCGTCGATACGTAATCGGCCACCGCCTGAATCTCCGCCGGCTTCAGGATCGCGTCGGCGCCGAACCGCGGCATCTGGCTGTTGCGAGCATCGTCCTGTCCGCTGCGAATGCCGAACGTCACGGTCCTCTGGATGTCCTCCAGCGTGCCGCCCCACAGCCAGTTGCCCGCCGCCAGAGCCGGATAGCCCGGATTGCCGCCGCCGCCCGCGCCATGACACGGCTGACAGTTCTCGGCGAATGTGATGCGACCCGCGGTTTCCGCCACCGCGAGCAATTGCGGATCCTTGCGGATGTCGGCGAACGACAGCGCCTTGATCTTATCCATCGCGCCGGCCCGTTGCGCCGTTACCTTCGCGACATCGGCATCCACCGCGTCGCGCTGATAATAGCCGATCAGGCCATGGTAATATCCGGTGATGCCCGGAAGCGACGGATACAGCACGCACCAGATCAAAGCCCAGACGCAACAGGCGGCCCACGTATACAGCCACCATCTCGGTACCGGGCGGTTCAGTTCCTGAAGGCCGTCCCACTCATGACCGGTGGTCATTTGGCCGGTGACGTCGTCCTTTTCGATTTTCGTTGGCACGTGGTGCCTCCTCAGCGATCGTCTTGCAGGGGAATATCGCCGTCACGCTTGAAGCGTTGCTGACGACCAGGCCAGAACGTGAAAACCATCATCAGCACGAACGTGACCAGCATCAGCACGATGGAATAGTCGCGTAGCCATTGGACGATCCACATGTCCCGCCTCCTATTGGTGGAGTTTTTCGTTGGCGGGATCGGCGAAGTCGACCATCGTGCCGAGCACCTGAAGATACGCGACCAGCGCGTCCATTTCCGTGACGTACTGACCGTTGCCGGGCACCGACACCGCCCGCGGGTAACGCTTCAACAACTCCGCGTTGTCGCCCGCCGGGTTGGCCTGCGCCATCAGATCGGCCCTCGCGTTGGCGATCATGTCGTCGGTATAAGGCACGCCCACGGTCCGTTGCGCGTTCAGCCGCATCGTCAGATCGTTCAGATCCAACGGCGTTTCCTCGAGGAACGCGTAATGCGGCATCAGCGATTCCGGCACCACGCTCTGCGCGTTGGTCAGATGCGCGTAGTGCCAGTCGTTGGAGTATTTCCCGCCGACCCGCGCCAGATCCGGCCCGATACGCTTGGAACCCCATTGGAACGGATGATCGTACATGCTCTCGGCGGCGATGGAGTAGTGACCGTAACGCTCCACCTCGTCGCGCAGCGCGCGGATCATCTGGCTGTGGCAGACATAGCAGCCTTCGCGAACATAGATGTCGCGGCCGCGCGCCTCCAGCGGCGAGTAAGGCCGGATGCCCTTCACATGTTCCACTGTCGTTTCGATGGTGAACAGGGGAATGACTTCGACCAGACCGCCGATCGCGATCACGAGCACCGTGAAAACGACGAACAGGAAAGCGTTTTTTTCCAGAGTTTCGTGACGGATAAACATCGTCTTATGCTCCCACCGGCGCGAGACCGGCCACGACGTTCACGACGGGCGCGCGAGCGGTACGGATCAGATTGTAAACCATGATCAGCGCGCCGCTCAGGAAGCACACGCCGCCCAACAGCCGGATCACGTAGAACGGATGCACCGCGCTGACCGACTCGGCGAACGAGTACTGCAGGAACCCGAACTGGTCGTAAGCGCGCCACATCAGGCCCTGCATGATGCCCGC
>PLSZ01000395.1 GCA_003164305.1 Acetobacteraceae bacterium | reverse complement strand
TTCGGGCCGTTCATCGCGGTCTATCTGACGGTGCATCACTGGACGCAGGCGCAATTGGGGGTGGCTCTGGGAGTCGGCTCGGCGGCGAGCATGGTGGCGCAGGTCCCGGCGGGGTTCCTGGTGGACGCGCTGCGGAGCAAGGCGGCCGCGGCGGCGGTGGCTCTGATCGGGATCGGGGGCAGCGCGGTGCTGATGGCCTGGTCGCCGGCGTTCTGGCCGGTGCTGCTGGCGCAATCGCTTCAGGGCTTCGCCAGTTGCATGCTCAACCCGGCGCTGGCGGCCCTCACCCTGGGACTGGTCAGCGCCGCCGCGCTGCCCGAGCGTCTCGGACGCAACGCGCGGTTCGCGGCGATCGGCAGCGCGACCGGCGCGGCGCTGATGGGGGTGTGCGGCACTTATGTCTCAACCCAGGCGGTATTCCTGCTCGCGGCTCTGCTGTGCGTGCCGGCGTTGCTGGCGTTGCGGTCGTTGGGCGGACGGATCGCCGCGCCGGCGCCTCGGCTACTGACGGAGCCGGAACAGCAGCCAGTGCGCGAGGTTCTGCTGGACCGACGGTTGCTGGCCTACATCGCCTGCACGCTGCTGTTTCATCTGGCGAACGCGGCGATGTTGCCTCTGGCGGGGGTGGAAATCACCAAACGCGCCGATGAGCACGCCAGCCTGATCATCGCCGCCTGCATCCTGGTGCCGCAATTCGGGGTGGCCTTGCTGTCGCCGCTGGCGGGGCGGATGGCGCGGCGCTGGGGCCGGCGGGCCGTGCTGCTGGTGGGGTTTTGCGCGTTGCCCGCTCGGGCGATGTTGCTGGCGGTGGTGACCGATCCGCTGTGGATCGTGCCGGTGCAGGCGCTGGATGGGCTTGGCGGCGCGGCGTTCGGGGTGGTGACCCCTCTGGTGGCGGCGGATCTGTCGGTGGGCCACGGGCGATTCAATTTGCGGATGGGCATTCTGGGGCTGTCGATGGGCGTGGCCGCCACCATCAGCAACACCGCCGCCGGCGCCATCGCCACCGAACTGGGGACGCAAACCGCGTTCAGCGCGTTGGCTCTGGCGGGGTTTTGCGCCATGCTGACGGTCGCCTTCGCGATGCCGGAGACACGGCCGGCGCGCGCCGTCGGTGAGGCCACCACGTGATCAGCGCTGCTCGGCCCACCAGACCAGGCCGCCGACGCCGATGATCACCAGCGTGATCACCACCAGAAGCACGGCGGATTGATCGAGCCAGCCGATCCCGGGCACGGCCAGGAACAGGATCGCTCCGACCGCGCAGGTCCGCCAGACGCGCGCCTGCACGCCCGCGGTGAATGTGCCCAACGCGAGCAAGGTCAGCATGGTCAGCGAACTGGCGTTGGAACTGAACACGCCTTGCGGGCCATCTTTGTAGAGCACATAGATCGCGACGATCAGGGCGCCCCAGTTCAGCGCCTGGGTGGTCACGAGGCGCAAGCGATCCTGCCTTGAGGCCACGTGGCGCCAGCCGGCGACGATGCAGATAATTCCGAACACCGGCGTCAGGATCATCCAGTAGCCGACCGGCACTGTGAAGGTGACGCCTCCAAGCGCCAGCAGCAGCATCAGGATCCAGGGGGAATCGTGGAACAGCCATCCGCGCAGCAACAGCGCCCGACCACGCGGGGGATCGCGCGTCATCGGGGTGGGAGAGGTCAGGCCGGGCTTGTTGATGGCGCTCATCCGGGACCCTTTCACGCACCGTATTGGTGACGGGCGGGGACACGCACCACATTCGGGCGGCGAACGCCAGAGGCCGGGGTTCGAGGCTGCGACGAACGACGCCCCACCCTCGCGGGTGAGGCGTCGCGATCGCCGGACGGGTTATGCCAAACGGTTAGTCGTTGCTGGAGTATTTATACTCCGGCGCGGCCTTCAGTTGCGCGGCGTTGGTGTTCATCTTCGCCTGCCACTTTTTGGCGTTGGAATCGTAGCTGATATCGACCGCCGAGGGCTTTACTGCGACGTAATGATCGTCCATGCCCAGGAAACCGCCAACGGCGACGATGTAGGCGGAGACGCCGTTCTGGTCGAACGCGATGTCCTTGATCTTGCCGATGTCCTGATTGGTGTTGTTGTAGATATCCAGACCCACCACTTTCGAGCTCAGATCTTCCTGAGCCGGGATGGTGGCGAACACATCGCCGGACACGGCACCGGCGCCAGGCACGGCCGACGCGGTCCCGTTCGCCGCGGTGCCGATGCGACCCGAATCGGTCGTGCGGTGCATGCTCGCCGGCGGATTGGCGGTGGAACCGGTTTGGTCCGTTGTGGCCGCGAACGCGGAGCCGATACCGATCAAGAGAGCGGCACTGGCCATAAGAACTTGTTTCATATTGAACCTCCTGCGTTGTTACGCGGCCAGGCTGGCCGCTTGTTCCGAGATCATCATGACGAAAAGATCGCGACCGGCGGTCTCGGACCCCGCCGCAGCGAAGCACGCGCAACGCCCCGGGCGTGAGCCCGAAGCATCGCGGAGATGGTTATTTGTTAGGAACGGTTTGCGGGGTCTGGCCTGGCACCGACAGCGTGCTGGTGCCATTGCCGTTGTCCGTTTGCATCCCGTTCACCGGGGAACCGGGGATCATGACGCTCTGGGTGTTTCCCGTGCCGGTTCCGCTCGCCACGCCTTGCGAATTCGGCGTGGTCGAAGTCGAGGAACCGATCCCGGACGCCCCGTTGGTCGTGCCGGTATTGGCGGAGCCCATCGACGAATTCATGCCGCTGCCGGTAGAATTCAGGCCGGTGCTCGTGCCGCCGGTGCCCAGGTTCGAACTCATGCCGGTGCCGTCGGTGCCGGACGTGCCCATGCTCGAACCCATGCCGCTCCCGCTCATGCCGGTGCCGACGGAGCCGCCGCCGCTGCCGACGCCACTGGCGCCCGATCCGCCGCCTCCGCCACCGGCGGCCACGGCGAAGCCGCTGCCCAATGTCATAGCAAGAAGGGCCGCGGCGAAACGGTAACGAATCTTCATCATCACACAATCCTCCCGCCAATGGGCCACGAGCGAAGGGCCGCTCGCGAACCTTGGTGGTCCATGCACAGGGGGGAACGGAGGATCCATGGCCGGGTTCCGTGACCTTCGCGCCGAAGCAATGATAAAGGATGGAGCAGCGATTTCGCGCGGCTGAAACGTCAGCGAGATAACAACAAGATACAACGTCTCAAACATTGCCAGGCCGGGTGCGGACCAGGCCGGGGCGGGGCGGGGCGCTCAATTGCCGGGTGCGGACTAAATTAGCCATACGAACGTTTAAGGACCGGCCGCCCGATCAGTTTGACGGATCGGCGTTGCCGGCGCGGCATGGCAGTGCGAGGCACGTCGAGGCGGGATCGGCCTGGCGATCGCGACGGTGGCCGGGTTGGAACACATGAAACGCCGGTGGCATGGTCACGACCGGACTGGCGTTGCCGTGACGCGTTCCGTTGCTCCAGGATGTCGCTCGCGATCGTCATGACCCGGATGTCACCATGGCGTGCAAGGCCGTCTCGGACACACGATTGTCATCTCCGCAACGGCATGTTCCGGCGGACTTCATCGCGACCCGCTACTCTCACGGAACCGGATCCCGCTGACGAATCCCCCTGGCAAATCCCCCTGGCGCGAACCGTCCCGGTTAAGGCAAATACTTCCCGCATGAGCAACCAAATCATCGTCCCCGTTATCCTGTCCGGCGGCTCCGGCACCCGGCTATGGCCGGTCTCGCGGGAGAGTTTCCCCAAGCAACTCTGGCCGCTGCTGTCCGACCGCTCTTTGCTGCAGGAGACGGTGTCGCGCGGCCGCGGGCCCGGCTTCGCCGCCCCGGTGATCGTCTGCAATGAGGAACACCGCTTCCTGATCGCCGAACAATTGCGCGAGGTTGGCGTCCACGACGCGCGGATCATACTGGAGCCGGTGGGCCGCAACAGCGCCCCCGCGATCGCCGCGGCCGCCGTGCTGGTGGCCGAGGACAACCCGGACGCGGTGTTGTGGATGATGGCGGCGGACGCCTCGATCGCCGACACGGACGCGCTGCTGGAAGCGCTGAAGGCGGCCGCGGTGGCGGCGCGGGCGGGCAAGATCGTCACCTTCGGCATGCAGCCGACGGCGCCGGAAACCGGCTATGGCTATATCGAGGCCGGCGCGGAATTGCCGATCGCCCCCGGCGTGCACGCGGTCGCCCGGTTCGTGGAAAAGCCGGACGCCGAGACGGCCGCGCGGCTGGCCTCCGACGGGCGGCATCTGTGGAACTCCGGCATGTTCGTGTTCACCGCGCGGAGTCTGCTGCGGGAGATGGAGGCGCATTGCCCTGAAATCCTCCCGTTCGTGCGGGAGGCGGTGGCCGGGCGGCGCGCCGATCTCGATTTCATCCGCCTCGCCGTGGAACCGTTTCGCGCCTGCCCCTCGATCAGCCTGGACTACGCGGTGGCCGAGCGGACCGCGCACGCCGCGGTGGTGCCGGCCGACCTGGGCTGGTCGGACGTCGGCAGTTGGGGCGCGCTGTGGGAGATGGGCGCCAAGGACGTGGCCGGCAACGTCGCGGTGGGCGACGTGCTGCTCGAGGGCGCCGACAACTGCTACGTGCGCAGCGACGGCATCGTCACNNTGGACTACGCGGTGGCCGAGCGGACGCATGAGGCGGCGGTGATCCCGGCCGCTCTCGGTTGGTCCGACGTCGGCAGTTGGTCCGCCCTCTGGGAACTGGGCGACAAGGACGAGGCCGGGAATGTGGCGATCGGCGACGTGGTGCTGGAGTCCTCGCGCGATTGCTACGTGCGCAGCGACGGGATGCTGACCGCCGTGGTCGGCCTGACCGACGCGGTGGTGGTGGTCACCGACGACGTCGCGCTGGTGATGCACCGCGACATGGCGCAGGACGTGAAGAAGGTGGTCGACCGGTTGAAAGCCTCCGGCCGGCACGAGGCGGTGGCGCACAACCGCACTTACCGGCCGTGGGGGTTCTACGAGAGCCTCATCCAGGGCGACCGCTTCCAGGTCAAGCGGATCGTCGTGACGCCGGGGGGCAAGCTGTCGCTGCAGAGCCATTTCCATCGCGCCGAGCACTGGGTGGTGGTGAATGGCACCGCCCGGGTGACGCGCGACTCGGAGACGCTGATCCTGCGGGAGAATGAGAGCGTGTATCTGCCGCTGGGGTGCGTGCACCGGATGGAAAACCCCGGGAAGATCCCGCTGACACTGATCGAGGTGCAGTCGGGCGCGTATCTCGGCGAGGACGACATCGTGCGGGTCGAGGATACCTACGGACGAGTGTGACCCCGGCGGCCACGGTGCGGATATCGTCATGGCCTGGCTCGCCCGGGCCATCGCTCCGCCCAAAATCGCTCTCACCAGTTTGTTCGCGGTGATGGTCCGGTCGAGCCGGACCAGGACGAGGGACGGACGGTGCCAGGCCGCTCGCGTTGCTGTTTTGTCGCGTGCGGGGCAACCGGGGATCTGGTGAGGCATGTGCCCCGCTGGATGGTCGGCCCAGCCAGGGCGCTGAACGATCGTGCCGGACTGATCGAGGGCTTTCAGCGACCCGACGTCATGACGGGCTGGCGCGGCACGCCGGCACGAAATCCAGGGCACCGCGAGACAGTTTCCAGATCGCCTCTTCGGCCGGCAGGCGGGTGCCGTGCAGCAGCACCGCCACGACCACCACGACCGCCAGCAAAGACACCGGGCGCCGGGCCGGCGGGGGTCCCGCCAGATGGCGAAACGCCGCCGCGCCGGCGACTCCCGCAATCGCGCCGAGCACGATCTCCGGCACCGAGTGAACCCCGAGTTCCAGCCGCGACACGCCGATCGCCGCCGCGGCCAATGCCGCGATCGTCAGCACGACCCACCGGCGCGGGCTGAGCAACGCCGCCATGCAGCCCGCGACGACGGCGGCCGCGGCGGCGTGGCCGCTGGGGGAGCGCAAGGCCCAGGGCCCGAAGATGGGGCCGCAGGCGAGGAAGCCGAGTTTCAGGATCAGCACGACCGCGAAGGTGACGCCGATGACACCGAGCCAGATCAGCGCGTGCCTCCACCAGCCCAGTACCGCCAGCATGAGGGCGACCGCCGCCACGAGGGGCAGCACGACGGCCTGGTCGGCGAAATCGGTCAGGAACGTCATGCTGTCCGGTCTGCCCGCGAATGATTGAGAATTCGTTTAGCGGAATTCTCCCGCGGGTCATGCCTCGCGCGTGTTTACCGGACTTGTGACCGCGGCTGGCCGGCGATGGCTCCGGGATGCGCCGCCGCCTCTCGCACCACGCGGCGAGCCGCCGCGAGTTGCGCGCCCGCCAGCACCAGCGGAGCAGCGCCCCGGGTTTCCCACAGCAGAGCGAGATCCGGCATGGGCGTGGCGGCGAAATCGGGGAACAGATCGATAATTCCGCTATCGGAAAAGTTCATCCGATCCCCGGTTTCCAGGTAGCTTTCGACGGTCAGGCCTTCGGCCAGGATCACCGCCTGCCGCGATAGTTCCACATGAAAATACGTTACCCGATCCCGCTCAACCTGGGCGATGCTGGTGCCATTGATCAGCAATTTCACTGGCACCAGCACGTCGTTCACGAAGATCGCGTGATCGGGGGACAGCAACAGATCGCGTTGCGGAACGTTTTCCGCGAAGGCTCCGGCGCGCACGCGAACCGGCCAGACGCGCTTCGGATCGGGATGCCGGCGGCAGTTCACCGTTCGTTGTCCAATCCATACGATCGGCTCGCGCGCTCCGTCGGCGGTGGTGACGTGATCGCCGACGCGCAAGGCCTCGACCGCGACCGATCCGGCGTCGGTCGCGATCCGCGAACCCGCCGCGAAGCAGGCCACCGCCTGCAGCGTATTGCCGTTGACGATACCGAAGCCGCCAGCCGTGATCGGGGAGGCGAAGATGATCGTGTCGATCCCGCCCGCTCCCGCGCCGGTGCCACTGTCAGCGACGGTCAGAGTGTTGCCGTTGCTGACACCGACGTTCGACAGCGTGCCACCGGTGATGACGAACGAGTCGCCGGCGGACCAGGTGGCGATCGTGCCGCCGAAGCCCGCGATATCGTCCAGTCGCAAAAGCCCTGTGCCGTCCTGGAACACCACGTCGATCACG
>PLSZ01000372.1:2898-6133 GCA_003164305.1 Acetobacteraceae bacterium | reverse complement strand
CCGAACGGCGTCGCCATCCAGGTGGGCTGGTGGCCGTGGCTGCTCGCCAAGGGACTACCCGCATCAAAGCCATGGACCGCGCCGGGCGTCGTACTGCTGGACGAGGGTAGCGCCGATGATGAGGAGGTCTTGCACCGCGAGTGGCGTCGCTGGCTTCAGCTCTATAACGCGTGTCAGTTCCTGCCAGGTATGCTGCTGACCACAGCCAGCGGTTTGGAGGAGCATGATTACGACCTTCTCGGAGTTGTCGGCCTTGCCAAGTCGACACCAGCACATCCCTCGGAGCAGGCCGCTATTAACAGCGCCTGGCAAGCGGTGCTTGACCAGTCCCTGTCGAGCCTGAAGCTCGGGTTGGCTCGATTGGCCAAGGTGGGTGCTCCATTGCCGGACGTCGGCATGGAACTGGCGGACGATAAAGGGTTGGTGCTTGCTGATGCCGAATTAGCCTGGATCGAGAAACGCGTGGCACTTCTCCGACCTGACCAGGGCGACCTGGCGGAGGTCTGGCAGGCAGAAACTTGGACGGTCGTCCAACTGGACGACAGCTTGACGCTGGCGGGCGGTCAACCCTGGGCTTCAGTGGTTGCGTCCATCCTGGGCTTTGAACTGACGAATNNAAGGTCATGAAGTGGGCGATTCAGTTTCAGTCAGATCCAACCAGCTCAGGCATTAACTACGAGAATATTAAGACGGCCCGGGATCCAAACCTCAAGTCAGTTCGTCTGGACCGGGATTGGCGTGGTATCGTGTTCAAACCAAGTAGCGGTGACGTATATGTCCTGCTCTACGTCGACCATCACGACGACGCCTACCGTTGGGCAGAAAACCGAAAATTGACTGTCAATCCCGTCACAGGTGCCATGCAGATGGTCGTGGTGGAGAGCGTCACACTGCCCGTGGAGCCCTCCACACCTGAACTCGGACATGCTGACGCCGCCAAGACCAGTGCGGCGATAACTCCATCGAAACCGGAGGCACCGGTCGCCTTATTTGCTACGTTTGGAGATCGTGAATTGCTGAGTCTTGGCGTGCCCGAAGACTCACTGGCCGCTGTTNNAAGCCTACGAAGGCCTGTTCTTGTTGGCGGCGGGGGACACCGTAAGCCAGATCCTGAACGACCGGGAAACACGGGTGGACAGCGTGGTCGACACCGCGGACTTCGCCACCGCATTGACGACTTCGGAATCTCAGTCTCGGTTCGTTATCGTCGACGACGATGAAGCCATGATGGCCATCATGAACGCGCCACTCGAGCAGTGGCGTGTCTTTCTACATCCGACTCAGCACAAACTTGCTTCAGGAGACCGCAGTGGCCCCGTGCGCGTCCTGGGGGGCGCTGGGACCGGAAAGACTGTGCTTGCCATGCACCGCGCCAAATGGCTGGCCGAACAGCGCACACCTGCGGGTCAGAAGGTATTGTTCACGACCTTCACCAAGAATCTGGCAAACGACATCGAGCAAAATCTCCGTACCCTGTGCGGGGCCAGCACGATGAGCAGACTTGAAGTTCGAAACCTGGACGCCTGGGTTCATGGCTTCATGCGCTCAAAGAAACTGGAGCATCGTATCGTTTATGACCGCAAGCAGGATGCCGCTTTGCAGGCTTGGCAGGCCGCGCTGGCGGTCAGGGATACGAAGCTGGACCTGCCGAACGATTTTTACGAGATGGAACTTGAGCAGGTCATCTTGGCACAGGGAATAACGACCCTCGAACAGTATCGAGTGGCGCGCCGTATTGGACGCGCAGGTGTGCTCAGCCGCGCCAGGCGTGACGCGGTATGGCCGGTATTCGAGGAATATCGCGGACAGCTCACCTCCCGAAAGTTGAAGGAGGTGGATGACGCCTATAGGGAAGTCGCCGGGCTTCTGAATGCAACACCAGCGTTATGCCAAAACTACAGCGCCATTGTTGTCGATGAAACGCAGGACTTCGGACCACAGGCCCTGAAGCTGTTGCGCGCGATGATTCCCGCGGGTCCGAACGATCTGTTCTTCGTCGGTGATGGTCACCAACGCATCTACAGCCGAAACCGAGCCGCGATGAGCAAGTGTGGGATCGACATCCGTGGGCGATCCAGGAGGCTTTATCTGAATTATCGGACTACAGACGAGATTCGGCGACAGGCCGTGGCATTGCTCGAGGGATGCGATGTCGATGACCTTGACGATGGCCACGATGAGACCCGTCGATACAAATCTTTGTCACATGGGCCGGCTCCGATCTTGACCTCGGCCGATGGGCAGGAGTCTGCCGCGACGCAGGCAATTGGTTTCATCACCCGGTTGAAGGCAGAGCAGGTTGATGGACGCACACCGTCCATCTGCGTCATCGCTTCCAGCGAAAAGAACCGCGAGGCAATGTCCTGGCAACTGCAAACGGCAGGCTTGTCCTGTGTAACTATCTCAGCCCAAAGCAATCATGCTGAACAACGCGGTGTCATTCACTTCGCGACGATGCACCGTGCAAAGGGTTTGGAGTTCGACGCGGTCGTCGTGGTGGCACCCGCCAGCTTTCTTGGTGTCCTCGACGAAACCCAGAATCAGCGCAAGCTGCTATATGTCGCGCTAACTCGCGCCAAACGTGCCGCCATGCTGATACAGCTTGGATGATCGCACCCGGTATCGGGTGGCCCAACCGCCCCCACCATGATCTGCGAGACCAGGCACGACCCGATCGCACAGGCGACCAGACACTGATTCGGATGCCACGCGTGGCAGACCTACGAGCAGCGCGAGCGCGCTGATGAACAGGCCTCCCGACCTTGAAGATCGGCTTCCAGTCGGCGGCTCGCATCACTCGTCCTTTTCCTTCCGCTCGTGCGGCTCCTTTGAGTCGGCCGCCACGACGGAAACGATCGTGATCAGTTTCAGGTCTTTCGCGGCATTGGTGCTCTTGAAGTTGGCCTGCTCTTCGGCCGCCATCTGCATCACGATGGGCAGGATCATCGCCGCGTCACGTTCTGATGACGTGATCTCGATGCCCATGTCATTTGTGCGGTCTTTCAACATCACCATCAACCGCGCGCGTTCGGTGTCGGTCAGCACGTCGGGCGGGCCGATCTTAACCATCAGCTCGTCCATCTCGGTTCGGTACAGGCTGTCTCGACCGCGGCCAGTACGTGATCGAGCACCGCGCCCAGGACTTTGACGAACTGCCGATCGGCGTCGGCATGCGACTTCGGCTTCGCGCGGACCTTGGCCAGGCCGGCGGGCAGGTCCCAGTCCTTGAACGGCG
>PLSZ01000372.1:0-2878 GCA_003164305.1 Acetobacteraceae bacterium | reverse complement strand
GGCGCGGCGGCTGAGACCGATACGAGCGCTCGTATGAGAGGTCCCAGGCAGCGCATCGAGGGTAAGCGTTGTCCCGCCCACACGTTGTTTTCTGGCTCGGATCAATGATGTCCTTGCGTCATGAACACGGAATTGGATAGCGCACCGACCGACGGCGCGGCGGCTGAGACCGATACGACCGCGCAAGCAAGCGCTCATACGAGCGCTCGTATGAGTAGTCCCAGGCAGCGCATCGAGGTGATCACCGGCGCGGAGCGGCGCCGGCGTTGGTCGTGGGAGCAAAAGCAGGCGATCGTCGCCGAGAGCGTGGCGCCGCGTGCGTCTCCGACCGTGATCGCGCGCAAATACGGGCTCAACACCGGCCAGCTCTATACATGGCGCCGGCTGATGTTGAGGCGTGTGCCCGCCGTCGCTCCGGCTGGCTTCGCCCGGGTCGACGTGGTTGAGGAACCGGTTCGGCCGACGATTCCCACGACCACCACGCCCGCGGCGCGATCCGGCCTGATCGAAGTGGTTCTGCCTTGCGGCGCATCAGTCCGGGTTGACGGTTGTGTCGATGAACGCGCGCTGCGCCGCGTTCTCGCCGCTTTGCGCGGATGATCAGACCAATGCTGCATCAAGCGGTCAGCGCGCTCGCGCCGCCGGCCGGCATGCGTGTTTGGCTGGCGTGCGGTCGGACCGACATGCGCAAAGGCATCGATGGCCTGGCAATGCTGGCTCAGGAAGTGCTGAACGAAAACCCTTTCGACGGCGCATTGTTCGCCTTCCGCGGCCGTCGCGGCGGGATGGTCAAGCTGCTTTGGTATGACGGTCAGGGCATGTGCCTGTTCAGCAAGCGTCTGGAACGCGGCCACTTCGTCTGGCTGCTGCGCGACAATCAAGGTGAGAATCGTATTGCCTCATCCAGGAATGTTCCCGAGCTGATCGGGCATTGCCTCATCAGGATGCTCCCGTCGGCGCGTCGCATTGTCAATCGGGTTGCGCCCCAAATCCGCTTTCCTGTTCGATCGGTGACCCTGCTTTCCCGTCCCGACCTGACGCCGCTCGAGCCGTGGCGCGCAGCGGAGAGGAAGAGAGGAGCGGAGCCACCCGGAGCCACGCGCAGCGCGTTCTTTCGCGCGAGCATGGCGAGGCTGGCGAGCACCGGACCTTCCGCGAAGTGAGCACCGCGGCACACTGCGCACCAGTCGGAGGACCACGCCGTCGCCGCTCCACTTACAAGCGTTACGTAACGGAACCCGGACCATCGGAATCTGCTCCGGTGTTCGGGGAGAGCGGTGCCGGCACTGGCGTTTCTCCGGTGGTCGTTATGCCAAACACCATTTGATGTGCCACCTCGCGCCGCCATTCTTTCAACCGGCGTTGCAATGTCCGTAATTGCCCATTGGGGAAGACGCCGGGCTGCTCAGTTTGCAGCCGCTCGAACAATTCGCGCGAGGTCCGCCACGGCTCGGCCTCGAACCGCTCGCGCATCATTGCCGTCACCGTCACAAACGGGTCGGGACGCCGCCGGCCCCGCGGCGCCTTCGCCTTTGGCTTGCTGGTTGGACGTACCTCGCCCTCCCGCCACGCCGTGCGCAGTCCCGCGAGAAATTGCTCTATCGTCGGCGCGGCGGGTGGTGGTGCTTCGTCCGCGATCGGACGATCGGCGATTTCGACCAGTTCCTGCTGAGCTGCCCGGATCGATCGCAACAGCTGGACCGGGTCCAGAGTGGCATGGATCGCCGTAACCTGGCGCCGAACTTCCTCGCTGGTTCGCGTATCCGCCAGCAGCCGCTGATAAGGCGTGGCCGGCGGATGATACTTTTTCTTGACTTTCGCACCAACGCGAGCCTTTCCGGCGAGCTTGAACGACGGCTGAAAGAAGTTCACGAATAGCCGTAACGACGAATACAAACGCGCCAGAGCCGCTGCGGCCTCCAGCCCCTCGTAACGCCGGTAACCCACGGTGCGTCTGACCACGGCGCCGTTCTTTTGTTCCACCCAGGCCTGGTCATTCTTGCGGTACGGACGACAGCGCGTGAACACCAGCCCCGCTTCATCGCAATACGTTTTGACGGTCTCGTTCATGAAGACACTGTCGTTATCGGTGTCGAGCCCGAGCAGTGCGAATGGCATGCCTTTCCGAACCTCGCTCAGGACCTCGGTCAGAAGTTTCTGCTCACGCACCAACAACGGCGCGCATTCCGTCCAGCCCGTCGCGATGTCCGTCAGCGTGAGGGTTTGCACGAAGCTGCCCTTCGCCGACGGCCCGCCGTGGGCGACCAGATCCGCCTCGACAAAGCCTGGTGCCGGATCGTCCCAGCCGTCGAAGGTTCGCACCGGGACACTACGCCGGATCGCCGCCGATGGAGGCGCGTTCCGGCGCTTTCGCCCGCCTCCAGGCTCCCGGGCCTCACGCAGCGCTCGATCGATCGTGGCGGCGCTCATCGCCTCCAATCCCGTGCGAACCTCCGGCGCGAGTTGAAGATGGCCGTGCCGTTCCATCGCCTCGACCAGGATCGGCACCAGCGGCCGCAGCCGCTTGCCGCAGACCCGGTCCGAGGCCTCCCAGATCACGATCAGCGCCTCGCGGACGCCCTCATTATATAAGCGTCGTTCAGGACGCGGGCCGGACCTTCGGCCGGCCTGGCCAGCGCGGAGCAAACGCATCGCATGCTTGCGATGCAAGCCGCTCAGTGCCGCGAATTCGTCCAGGATCCGTCCCCGTTCCATACGGTTGCTCGCGGCGTAACGTCCCGCCAGCGCAACCACCAACTCGTCTCGTGTCGCCATGCTGATGCGCCTCATGTCCGTCCCCACCGATGATGATCGGTGGGGAACAAATCAGATGAGGCAACGGCTCAGCACAGGGGAACATTTCAGGCGAGGCAATGCG
>PLSZ01000087.1:14337-15564 GCA_003164305.1 Acetobacteraceae bacterium | reverse complement strand
TCTCCCGGCGCACTACCGGGCGGCGGAAACATTGACTCTGGATCGCTATGCGTCATGGCCCGGCTCGACCGGGTCATCAGCATACGCACAGTTTGCGTCGAGCGATGGCCCGGTCGAGCCGGGCCATGACGTGTTTCAATGTTTCGGCGTGTTGGTATTATTCCCCGGGCGCAACGTCAGGCGTCATACCGGAAACCAAACGTTCCAGCCCGGATCGCCGGGCGGTCGCCAGCCGCGCCGCGCGCAGAATGCAAGCCACGTCATCGACCGCCTGGTCCAGCCGGTCGTTCACGATCGCGTAATCGAACTCCCGCCAGTGGGAGATTTCTTCCCGCGCCGTCCGCATCCGTCGGTCGATTTCGGCGTCGCTCTCGCCGCCGCGCGCGCGCAACCGCTGTTCCAGGACATCGAGCCCAGGGGGGAGGATGAAAATACCGACGACGTCGTTGGGGAGGCGGTCGCGCAACTGGCGAAAACCTTGCCAGTCGATGTCGAAGAGCATGTCCTCACCAGCCGCCAGAGTGGCTTCGACCGGGGCGCGCGGCGTGCCGTAACCATGCGTGCCGCGCAACACGCGCGCCCATTCCAGCAGATCGCCATTTTGTTCCGCCGCCGAAAATTCGTCATGGGTGATGAAGCGATAATGCACGCCGTGGACTTCGCCCGGCCGCGGCGGCCGCGTCGTGACGCTGACGGAACGGCGCAAGGCCGATTCGCGCGCCAGCAACCCCTCGGTGATCGCGCCCTTGCCGCCGCCTGATGGCGCGCACAGCACGAGACACATACCGCGGCGCGCGAGGTCGGTCATTCGATGTTCTGCACCTGCTCACGCAATTGCTCGATCGTCGCCTTCAACTTCAATCCGGTGGTGGTCAACGCCACCGATGCCGATTTACTGCACAGCGTGTTGGCTTCGCGATTGAACTCCTGCACCAGGAAGTCGAACCGGCGGCCGATGTTCACGGCTTCCTCCATCAGCGCCCGCGCGGCGTGGATATGCGCGGCGAGGCGGTCCAGTTCCTCCCGCACATCCGATCGCGCGGCCAACAGAGCGACCTCCTGCGCGATCCGCTCCTCGGGCAACGAGGGAGATTCCTTCAGCAAACTCCGCAACGTCTCCATCACCCGCATCTGGTGCGCGGCGGGTTGATCGGCGGCTTCGGCCTCGGCCTGATCGCGCAGGCGGGCGATTTCCTCCAACTGCGCGGACATCACATCGGCCAGACG
>PLSZ01000087.1:0-14326 GCA_003164305.1 Acetobacteraceae bacterium | reverse complement strand
CCCGGCATCGTCAGCAACGATTCGGCGCGCGGGACCGGACTGCCCTTGATGCGGCGATGCAGGTCCATTGCGAGAGTCATGACATTCGCCAAGGCCGCCTCATCGATCGAGGCCCGTGTTTCCATGTCTCGCCGCACTGTTAAGTTGGCGTTGACGTTACCGCGTTTCAGCACTTTCCCGACCATTTCGCGGTAGCCTGGTTCCAGCGCGTCCCACCCCGGCGGCAGGCGGAAGCGAAGCTCCAACCCGCGACCGTTGACGGCGCGGAGTTCCCAGGCCCATGTCAGAGTTTCAACAGTGCCCTCGGCGCGGGCGAATCCAGTCATGGAGGCGAGTGAATACGGCATGGCGCCCGTTCTATCAGCCACGCGGCGCACCGCCGAGTCCCCCAATCCAAAGACGGGCGACTCGGAGATGGTCACCCTGCCGTCGGGCGCCGCCCAGGTGCAGTGGCGCCGCAACGCGCGGGCGCGTCGGGTGAGTTTGCGCATCGACCCGAGCGACGGTGCCATTGTCGTGACATTGCCTCCCCGTGCCAGCCGTCGCGCCGGCATGGCGTTGTTGATGGACCATGTCGATTGGGTGACAAAGCGCATCGCCGCGCTGCCCGCCGCTGTCATTTTGACGGACGGAGCCGCGGTGCCGATCGGCGGCACCCCGTACATCATTCGTCACCATCCCGACCGCCGTGGCGGTGCCTGGCTGGAGAGCGGCGAACTGCATATCACGGGCCGCCCCGAGTTCCTGCCTCGCCGTGCCGTCGATTTCCTGCGCGCCGAGGCTGGGCGGCGGTTATCGGCGCTGGCCCGGACCAAGGCGGCTCAGGCGGGACTGATCCCGGCACGGATTTGCATCAAGGACACCACCAGCCGCTGGGGCAGTTGCGCGCCCGACGGCACGCTCGCGTTCAGTTGGCGGCTGGTGATGGCGCCTGATTTCGTCCAGGATTACGTGACCGCGCATGAAGTCGCGCATTTGCGACACATGAACCACCGCAAGGAGTTCTGGCACCTGGTGTCCTCGCTGACGGCGCATACGCCGCACGCGATGGCCTGGCTGCGGCATGAGGGTCCCCGACTGCTGCGAGTGGGATAGACGTGGCTATCGACGCCGCCGCCATCAACCGCGTTCCCTGGTGGTCCTGGGCCGCGCCTTTGGCCGCCTGCCTGCTGCTCGCCGCGAAATTCGCGCATGTCGTGCCGGCCGACTCGCCCACTGTCCTGGTCCCGGCCGCCATCCTGCTGCTGGCGTGCGTGTTCGCCGCCGTGCACCACGCCGAGATCGTCGCGTTGCGCGTGGGCGAACCGTTCGGCTCCATCGTTCTGGCCATCGCCGTGACGGTGATCGAGGTCGCGCTGATCGTTTCGATGATGCTCGCCGCGAAAGATAGCGGCGGCGCGTTGGCGCGAGACACTGTATTCGCCGCCGTGATGCTGGTGCTGAACGGCGTCGTCGGCCTGTGCCTGGTGTTCGGCGGCGCGCGGCATGGCGAGCAAAGTTTCCAGGAACAGGGCGCCTCGGCCGCGTTGAGCGTGCTGGGAACATTGGCGGCGCTGGCCTTGATCGTGCCGAATTACACGCGCGCCACGCCGGGGCCGCTTTACGCGCCCGCGCAATTGCTGTTCGTGGGATTCGTTTCGTTGCTGCTGTATTGCGTGTTCCTGTTCGTGCAAACGATCCGACACCGAACTTATTTCATTGCCGCCGGTGAGGCGGACCATGCCGATATCCGGCCGTCGGCCCTCACCACGGCGATCGGCGTGGTGTTGCTGATCGTGGCCCTGGTCGCGGTCGTGTTGTTGGCGAAAGCTTTGTCGCCGTCGTTGGAAGCGGCCGTCCGCGCCGCCGGTCTGCCCGCCTCCTTCGTTGGCGTGGTGATCGCCGCTTTGGTGCTGCTGCCCGAGGGCATGGCCGCGGTCGGGGCGGCGCGCGCGAACCGCTTGCAGACGAGTTTGAACCTGGCG
Organism: Acetobacteraceae bacterium; assembly: GCA_003164305.1. The sequence continues at coordinate 12,362 of PLSZ01000087.1, read as the reverse complement.
CTGGGGTCCGCTTTGGCCAGCATCGGTCTGACGATTCCCGCGGTCGCCGTGGTGTCGCTTTGGATGGGTCAGCCTCTGACCCTTGGCCTCGCCCCCGAGGAAATGACGTTGCTGATTCTGACGTTGTTCATCAGCACGGTAACCTTGGCGACGGGAAAGACGACGATTTTGCAGGGCGCGGTGCACCTGGTGATTTTTGGCGTGTTTTTGTTTCTGTCGGCGGTGCCGTGAGGCGCTGAGGGTTACGCCACCTGTCCCGCGCACCAACCGCTGGCCCAGGCCCATTGGAAATTATATCCGCCGAGCCAGCCGGTGACATCGACTGCTTCGCCGATCGCGAACAGGCCCGGGACTTTGGTCGATTGCATGGTTTTCGATGACAGGTCGCGGGTGTCGATGCCGCCGGCGGTGACCTCGGCTTTCGCGTAGCCCTCGGTGCCGGTTGGCGTGATGTGCCACGCGCTCAGGTGTGCCGCGAGATCGCGCAGCGTGCGGTCCGGCAGATCCGCCAATCGGCCGTTCTGGCGTTCGGGGATTAACGCGTGGACCAACCGTTGCGGCAAATGCTCGGCCAGCACGGTGCGGAGTTCGGCTTTCGGGCGCGCGCGTTTGCGATCCAGCAGGAAGGCCGCCGCGTCGAGGCCGGGCAACAGGTTGAGGGCGACCGGGCCTTCGCGCCAATAGGACGATATTTGCAAGATCGCCGGGCCGGACATGCCGCGATGGGTAAACAACGCCGCCTCGCGGAAGGCGTGGCGGCCGTGGGTGGCTTCCGTTTCGAACGACACGCCGGCCAGGGGACGCATCAATTCCAGTAGGTCGTCGCCAAAGGTCAGGGGCACCAGTCCCGGGCGCGTGTCCGTCACCCGCAATCCGAAACGCCGCGCGACATCGTACGCGAAACCGGTGGCGCCGAGCTTCGGGATCGACAAACCGCCGGTCGCCAGCACGAAACTTTCGGCGGTGAACGCGCCATGATCCGTGTCGACCCGGAACGAATCCGCCTTGCTGACACCCGTGACTTTATGCGCGACGCGCAGATCGACGCCGACCGCCTGGGCCTCTTCCAGCAACATCGCGACGATCCCACGCGCGGACCCGTCGCAGAACAACTGACCTTTGGTTTTCTCATGGAACGCGATGTTGTGCCGCCGCGCCAGCGCGATGAAATCGTCCGGCGTGTANNTGGTAAAGTTGCAGCGCCCGCCGCCGGAAATCAGGATCTTCGCGCCCGGTTCCGCGGCATGATCAAGCAGCAGCACGCGACGGCCCCTCTGGCCGGCGGCGATGACGCACATCAGGCCGGCGGCACCGGCGCCAAGGACGATGACATCGTGGGACATTCGATGCGTTATCGCCGGCGCCGGGATGCTGACGCTTGTTGGCGCGGCATGTCGAAAGCAACCGGCGCGACGGCGGTCTCCGAAAAATCGGCGGTGGAACGGAGAAAAGTCGGAAAGTCCGTGAACCGAACAAGCAGCGCGATGTCGAGTTTCTCGGCGATGTCGATGAGTGTTTGCAGCGAGACCTTGCCGTAATCCTCTTTCTCCAGGCGTGAAACCACGCTTTGTGGTTTCCCGATCAGTTCGCCAAACGCCTTCTGGGAGAGATCGCCGCGCAGCGCGCGAATTTGGTCGGCCAGGAACGCACGCAGGCTATGTGCCATGAAGGAAGCGCGGAACGCTTTATCAGAAATTCCACTCGCGAGCGCGTCTGATCGCCGCATATCCGCGATCCTGGGCTTGTGATTGATCTTGTTCAATTTCCGCTCTCCGCCTCTGGGCTTCGGGGCATGCTATTTCGTAAGCAGGGTCCGAGCTTTTCGCGAACCCATAAAGCAAGATAAAATCCGAACTCGGGCCCGGAAAGAATCCAAGAATGCGGTAATGGGATCGCTTTGGTTCCTCGATCCGGATTTCGCCCAAACCCAGACATAATGGACCTCGCAACTGCCCGAAGGGTTTCCGGCGCCAGAGGTGGCGCGGACGGTGACGCAAGGCTTCAATGACCGCGAAGATGGCGCCTTGCACGTTTGGGCTTTGCGCCGCGTACCACTGGCGGACCTCATTCTGCCCAGTCTGAGATATGTAGCACCGGAAATCCGTCATGTCATCGCTTTTTTGCTATATTGAGCGGACCGGCCACGCCAGGCCTTGATCCCGACGCTACCCGAACCTCGTCAATGGGCGATTAATCCCGCCGGCCGCCGGGACACTTCCAAACCCCTTCCCCAACCCTTCCCCCCAACCCCAATCCCTGCCACCTTTCGCACCCGCACAACCACGCACGAGCTTTCGCCATGGATCCCACCATCGCCGCCCTCGCCAAGGCCGCCGGCCTCGACAAGGTTCTCGCCAAATTTCCGGCCGATATCGAGCATGCCGCCGCCCAGGCGATGGGCCACGCGGAGGCCGTGAAGTATCCGACGGATCCGGCGGCGGAGCCGTGGCCGCCGATGAAAGCGGAGACGGCGCTGTGACCGAGTTGCACTGGCTCTCCGCCACTGAGATCGCCAAGGCCTACGCTGAGCGCACCTTGTCGCCGACCGAACTCGTCCGGGCGTTGCTGGATCGGATTGAAAGACTGCAGCCCCGATTGCACGCGTTCATCCGGCTCGACGCCGAGGGCGCGATGGAAGCCGCGAAAACCGCCGAAGCGGAACTCGCCAACGGCCATGTCCGCGGCCCGCTGCACGGCGTTCCGGTCGGCATCAAGGACATCATCGACGTCGCCGGCCTGCCGACCACCGGGCATTCGAAAATCCTGGTCGGTAATATCGCCACCAAAGACGCTGTCGTGGTCAGCAAACTCCGCGCGTCCGGCGCGATCGTCATGGGCAAGCTCAGCACCCACGAGTTCGCCATCGGCGGGCCCAGTTTCGACCTGCCGTTCCCGCCGGCGCGCAATCCGTGGAACCCGCGGCATCATCCTGGCGGCTCGTCGTCGGGATCGGGATCTGGGCTTGCTTCGGGCATGTTTCCGTTGGCTCTCGGCACCGACACCGGCGGATCGGTGCGCAATCCGGCGAGCGTTTGCGGCATCGTGGGATTGAAGCCGACCTATGGCCTGGTCAGCCGCCGCGGCGTGTTTCCGCTGGCGTTCACGTTGGATCACGTCGGGCCGATGACCCGCACGGTCGCCGATAACGCGTTGCTGCTGGACGTTTTGGCCGGCCACGATCCGCTGGATCCCGGCAGCGCCGCCAGCAACGCGCGGCATTTCGGCGCGCTGCTCGATCGCGGCGTCTCCGGCCTGCGCATCGGTTTCGTGCGTCACTTTCACGAAATAGACATGCCGGCTCACCCGGACGTCACCGCCGCGCTGGAGGACGCCGAACGCATCCTGCAAGCCGAGGGTGCCATCGTCGATACCGTCACTCTGCCGAAACTCAGCGAATTCGCCGGCATCAACCGCGTCATCCTGTGCTCCGAGGCGTGGTCGATCCATGCCCCCTGGTTGCGCGAACGGCCCGAAGATTACGGCGCGTTGGCGCGCCGCCGCCTGNNGTGAACGACAAATTGCGGGATTACGACGTGCTGATGTGCGCGAGTTCCATGGATCCGGCCAGCGAGATCGAGGACGCGGCCGAAACTGCTCGCACGTACCCGAGGCAGGCGCGCGCTCCGTTCAACGTCACCGGCCATCCGGCGCTGGCGATGATGTCGGGACTTTCGCACAACGGGCTGCCGGTGTCGGTGCAATTCGTCGGCCGGTATTTTGAGGACGCGACGGTGCTGCGCGTGGCGGCGGCTTATGAGAAAGCCGCCGGGTGGCACAAGAAGCGTCCGCCGATCTGAGACGTCTCGGCGTCGGCGGTGGCCGTGGTGCCGTTCGCGCCGCCTGATCGGTTGCCCGCGAGACACTGCCACGTCCACGTCATGGCATGGCTCGACCGTGCCATCATTCACCGCGCGGTTTGGCTCGACCGATCCACCAGTCGAGCCGGGGGATGACGGATGATCGCGGGGGATGACGGGGGATTATGGAGGGTGACGGAGGGTCATCGATGACGGCGGCGAGGGTTAATCACGCTTTATCAATGTTCCAGTAGAACAACGCCGGACCAGGGATCACGCCGCTTAAGCTCTTCCGGTAAGCGATCTGACTTTGATATTGCCCCAGCGGAACCTGCGTCACATCCTTCAGGTGCAACCGTTCCAACTCAACCAGCAAACTCTGTCGCCGCCCAGAATCGGTTTCCGCCGCCCATGCGTCGGTCAGCCTCACCACGTCGGGGTCGCAGGGCCAGCCGTACCACGCGCTGTCGCAATGTTTCACGTAATTATCCAGCAATGGATTGGAAATCCCCGTCACCGTCGCGTTCGTGACGAACAAATTCCAGCCGCCCTGATCCACCGGAGCCTTCGACGCGCGCCGCTGCACCAGGGTGCTCCAGTCCATCACCTGCACATCGACCTTGGCGCCGATCCGCCGCAGCACATCCGCCGTGATCAACGCGCTGGGATGCAATGTCGCGTTGTCGGCCGGGTCCATAACGACGATCGCGCGTCCGTCGTACCCCGATGCCGCCAGCAGCGCCTTCGCTTTATCCAGTTCGAACGCCGGCCAGCCCAGTACGCCCGCCAATGAACCGTCGTCCGGCCCGCAACCGAACACGGCGGCGCATTCTCGCCACGGCGATTTATCGCCCACCGTTCCCAGCATGAAATCCGATTGCTTCACGGCCATCATCAGCGCCCGCCGCGCGTCCGGCTTATCGAACGGCGGCAGCGTATGGTTGATCACCATGAACAATTGATACCCGAGCGGATCGTTCGGCGCGACCGTGACATTCGGGCTGCGTTTCAACAGCTCGATCAGATCGGGCGCGGGCGATTCCAGCAGATCGAATTCGCCGTTGATCAAGGCGCTGCCGGCGACGCTCGAATCCGGCGTGTAAAGCGATTCCACCCGATCGATTTTCACCGTTTTGCCGCCCGCCGCCTGGCTCGGCGGTTCGGCGCGCGGAACGTAATCCACGAACCGCTCGTAGACGACTTTCACGCCCGGCACCCACTCCTGCTTCACGAAACGGAACGGGCCGGAACCGATCGCTTCGGTGATCTGGGTATTGGGGTCGGTCGATGCCAGGCGCTCGGGCATCATGAACGGCACGTTGCTGTCGATCTTGCCCAAAGCGTCGAGGACAAAACCCACCGGCCGCCGCAGCGTCAGTTGAAAGCTCCGGTCGTCGAGCGTCTTCAACTCCGCCGTCACCGCCAGCAACGCGCGTCCCATGCCGTCTTTCGCCGCCCATCGCCGGATCGACGCGACACAGTCGGCCGAGCGGACCGGCGTACCATCGTGCCACAGCAGCCCGCTTCGCAGCGTGAACGTATAGGTCAACGCGTCGCCGCTGACCGTATAGGTATCGACCATCTGCGGACGCGGCTGATTGTGCGAGTCCAGCGCGAACAGAGTATCCCACACCATGTAAGCGTGATTGCGCGTGATGTACGCCGTGCTCCAGATCGGATCGAGCACTTTCAGGTCGCCGATCGGCACCGACCGGATAATTTTCTTCGATTGCGCGAACGCCGCGCCGCCGGACAAAACGACAGGGGCCACGAGACCCGCCCGCAACAGCGCACGGCGTTTAACATTCATGGCGGCTTGCTCCGGCAATCGAACCGAGTGACCATACGAAGCGTCGCCACCGCCGTCCATCGCCCAAACCGGAGAGACCGATGCCGAAAACCACTCGCATCAGGAATGCCGCCTGGATCGTGGCGTGGGACAACACGACACAGAGCCACGGGTACCTGACGGACGGCGACGTCGTGTTCGCGGGCGATGCCATCACCTACGTCGGCAAGCATTACAGCGATGACGCGGACGAAACGATCGACGGCACCGATCTGATGGTCATGCCCGGTCTGGTCGATATCCACTCGCACCCCAGCACCGAGCCATTCTTTCGCGGCGTGCGCGAAGAACACGGCCTGCCGTCGATGTACATGAGCGGCCTGTACGAGCGTGGTTTCGTGTTCCGCCCGGACGAACCCGGCCGTCAGGCGGGCAAGGAAGTCGCGTATTGTGAGATGCTGTTGACCGGCATCACCACCGTCGCGGATTTATCGGGCAACGATCCCGGCTGGATCGATCTCGCCGCGCGCAGCGGGTTGCGCGTGTTTCTGGCGCCCGGTTACGCATCGGCGCGCTGGCACCTCGATAACGATTGGGACCTTAAATACAACTGGGACGAAATCGGCGGCCGGCACGGCTTCGACGACGCGTTGAAGCTGATCGATCAGGCGATCCGGCATCCCTCCGGCCGGCTGTCCGGCATCGTCTGTCCCTCGCAGATCGATACCTGCACCGCGGACCTGCTGAGCGACTCATGGCAGGCCGCGGCCGACCGAAACCTGCCGTTCACCACGCATTGCGCGCAAAGCGTCAACGAGTTTCAGGAAATGGTGAAGCGCCACGGCAAAACGCCGGTGCAGTGGGCGAAGCAAATCGGCATTCTCGGGCCGCGCGCGATTCTCGGTCACGCGATTTTCCTCGATGAGCACTCGTGGTTGCACTGGCACAGCCACGAAGACCTCAACCTGTTGGCGGACAGCGGCACGTCGGTCGCGCATTGCCCGTCGCCGTTCGCCCGCTACGGCCACGGCATGGAGGATTTCGGCCGCTACCGCCGCGCCGGCATCAATATCGGGATCGGAACGGACGTCGCGCCGCATAACCTGATCGAGGAAATGCGGCTGGCGTCGATCGTCGCGCGCATCCTGGCGGAAAACATCAAAACCACCAGCACGGCTGAGGTGTTTCGCGCCGCGACCGCCGGCGGCGCGGCTGCCCTGGGCCGCGACGACATCGGCCGCCTGTCGCCCGGCGCCAAAGCCGACTTCGTGCTCGTGGACCTGAAGAATCCGTTCATGATGCCGGCCCGCGATCCGTTACGCTCGCTGATTTATACCGCCGCCGACCGCGCCATTCGCGACGTCTACATCGCTGGGCAGCAGGTGGTGCGCAATGGCAAGGTTCTGACGCTCAACCACGCCGGCGCGCTGGAAACTCTCACGGAAGCGCAGCAACGCATGCTCAGCGGCGCCCGCCAGCGCGACTATAAAGGCCGTACCGCGGATGAGGTGATGCCGCTGTCGCTGCCGCCCATGGGCCAGGCGTGATGAACGGACCGACCTCCCGGATCTACTTTTCACAGCGTCTGCGGCTGCATTACGTCGACTGGGGCAACCCGGACGCGCCGCCGCTGCTGCTCGTACACGGCGGACGCGATCACTGCCGCAACTGGGACTGGGTCGCCGCCGCGCTCGCGGACGACTACCACGTCATCGCGCCCGACCTGCGCGGCCACGGTGACTCGCAATGGTCCGACTCCGGCCATTACACGGCCGCCAACTATATCTACGACCTCGCGCAACTGATCCACCAACGCCATCTCGCGCCGTTACGGATCATCGGCCACTCGCTCGGCGGCAATATTTCGCTGCGCTATACCGGCATCTATCCGGAGAACGTCTCCCACCTCGTCGCCATCGAAGGCCTCGGGCCCGGCCCCAAATCCCACGCCGAGGCCGACCGCAAGCCGATCGCCGAACGCATGCGCGGCTGGATCGAGGAGCAGCGCGCCTACGCCGCCCGCGTGCCCAGACGCTACGCGACGCTCGAGGAAGCGCATCAGCGCATGCACGAGGCCAACGCTCACCTCACAACCGAACAAACCCGCCATCTGACCGAGCACGGCGTCAATCAGAACGAGGACGGCACCTACAGCTGGAAATTCGACCAGTATGTCCGCCTTTGGCCCGCTTACGACATGACCCGCGACGCCATCGCTGAATTGTGGTCACGCATTACCTGCCCGACCTTGCTGGTGCATGGCCTCGACTCATGGGCCAAACCGCCGGCTGATGACGGACGGATCGACTATTTCCGGAACGCCCGCGGGGTGCCGGTCGCCGGGGCCGGGCATTGGGTCCATCACGATCAATTGGACATCTTTTTGCGTGAGGTGCGCGCTTTCCTGCGAGACAGCCCGGTCCAAAACGACGGGTAAGTCGTATTTACGTACGTGTCTCGCCGTGCGACACCTGACACGCTGAAACCATTACAGAGTCATGCCACCGCCATCCATCCGGCCCGATAGTCCATCAGACTCCGCGCGCTGGGACCCCGCCTCCACCCAGCGGCACGCGGTCGCCTTGGCGCGTTGGATCAGCCTCGGCTCTTTCGGTTTGATGGCGTGTTTGTGGCTCGCCATCATGGTGTCCGCCTGGTCGGTGCGGGAAGCCGCGCTCAACCGCACCACCTCATCCGCCGGCAACCTCAGCGCGGCGTTCTGTGAGCAGGTCTATCACACGCTCAGCACGATCAGCGCCGCGATGGACCTGACCGCGCGCGAAATCCGCGCCGACCCGGTCGGCTTCAGGCTGGATCGCTGGTCGGAGGAACTGCCCGCTCTGGCGCATCCGACCATGTTCGTCTCCCTGGTCGACGCCAACGGCAAGCTGATCTCGACCACGATCAAGCCTGGCATCAGCGGCCTGGACATGAGCGATCTGGAGTACGTCAAGGTTCACCTCGCGCTGGTGAACCCCGACCTGTACATCAGCGAGCCAACCGTCGGCCGCATTTCCGGCCGCGTGATGATCCAGGTTTCGAAACGAATCGACGACGCCAACGGCAAATTCCTCGGCATCCTGGTATTCGCGCTGGCGCCGGACGACCTGACGTCGCTGCACCGCTCGATTGATCTGGGGCCCAGAGGGGTGATCGCGCTGGTGGGATCGGATGGTCTGTTGCGGGCGCGGTTTGGCGACCTGCCTGAAGGATCCCCTTCGGCGATGGGCGGCCCGTGGCCGGTGATGCTGGAGCAAGACGCGATGGAAGGTGTCGTCCGCTCCGACGCGGTCGATGGGATTTCGCGCATCTGGTCGCTGCGCCGCTTGCCGAACTACCCGTTGATCGTCGCCGCGGGCCTGAGCCTGGACGATGAGTTGACCGAATCGCGCACCCACATGGTGCTGGAAATCGGCATCGGCGTCGCCGCGAGCGTATTGCTGGCCGCCCTGAACATCCTGCTGGTGCGCGAAATCCGCCGCCGCAATCAGCGTGAACTGGAACTGGCGCGGGAACATGACGCGCTGCAAAGCGCCCGCGCGGAACTGCACATCGAGCAGGGCAAGCTCGCCACCGTGAACCGTGAACTGGTGCTGAGCACCCAGCGCGCCGAGGCGGCGAATTTGGCGAAATCACAGTTCCTGGCGCAAATGAGTCATGAACTGCGCACGCCTTTGCATGCGGTCATCGGCTTTTCCGAGCTGATCTCGCATTATGTCGCGCCGATGCCCGCCGCCGGCCAGATCGCGGGGTACGCCGACGACATCATGAAGTCCGGGCGCCATTTGCTGGAGCTGATCAACTCGATCCTCGATCTGTCGAAGGTTGAATCAGGAACCGCCAGCCTGGCCGAAGATCAGGTCGCGTTGCGTGAAGTCATCCACGACAGCCTGACCACGGTGCGGGAGCAGGCGACCGAGGCCGGGTTGGCGATCGACACCAACCTGCCGGAGACGTTGCCGGTGATTCGCGGGGATACCACCAGGCTGCGCCAGGTATTCATCAATCTGCTGTCCAACGCGGTGAAGTTTACCCCGCGCGGCGGTTCGATCACGGTCTCCGCGCGGCATGAAAAAGACGGTGGGTTCGCCGTCACCATCGCCGACACCGGCATTGGCATGAACGAAGCCGAACTGGGCATCGCGATGGAGCCGTTCGGCCAGGTCGAGAACTCGCTGGCCCGGTCGTTCGAGGGCACTGGCCTGGGATTGCCGCTGGCCCGCCGGATGACGGAGTTGCACGGCGGCCGCCTGACGATGCGCAGCGTCAAAGGCGTTGGCACGTCGGTGGAAGTGTATTTGCCGCCGAACCGCATTCTCCGCGCCAGCGACGACACACGGACCGCTCGGGCGGCGTCCGTCACGTCGCGGTGATGACCGGCGCCCGCGGGCATGTGATCCGCCGCGCTTTGGTCGCTGTTATAAATCTGTCACACCCAGGCCTCCGCCGTTGCTGTAGCGACCGCCGGAGCAACGCACTCGCCCCATGGACCCAGATGAATTCGCGCAAAATCCTGCTGTTCGCCGCCAGCTTCGTCGCCCTCGCCGCTACGGGCGGCGCGGCTAACGCCGCCGACGGGGCCGTGGCTCCGGCCGGTACGACCCCTCAGGAGACCGCGCCCGCCGCCACGCCGATCCGGCACCTGGTGGTGATCTTCAACGAGAACGTGTCGTTCGATCATTACTTCGCCACCTACCCCAACGCCGCCAATCCCCCGGACGAACCGGTCTTCCCGGCCACACCGGCCGCGCCCGCCGTCAACAACCTGGCGGCGGCCAACCTGTTGACCAACAATCCAAACTTCACCAACAGGGCCAATGGCGCCAACGTCGCCGAGCCGTTCCGGCTGGATCGCACGCAGGCCAGCACGGCAACGCAGGACCACCGCTACACTGCCGAGCAGCAAGCTTACGACGGAGGCAACGCCGATTTGTTTCCGAAATACACCGGACGGGCCTCGGCCGGCGGCGTCGGCGCTTTCGGCACCAAGGGCCAGGTCATGGGATATTACGATGGCAACACCGTCACCGCGCTGTGGAATTACGCGCGGCATTTCGCCATGAGCGACAATTTCTTTGACGAAACGTACGGGCCCTCGACGCCGGGCGCGATCAACCTGGTGTCCGGCCAGACCAACGGCATGCGCATGGTCGCCACCACCAAAAAGCCATCCACGCTCGCCGCCGTGTCTTACTACATCGCCGACGGGCAGGGCGGTTTCACGATGATCAACGACGTCGATCCCGGCTACGATGTTTGCTCGGTACCCGGTGATCAGACGATGCTGGAGGGGAAGAATATCGGCGACCAGCTCAACGCCGGGCGCATCACCTGGGGCGGCTTCATGGGTGGCTTCAATTTGCAGACCATCAATGCCAACGGCACCACGGGATGCGCGCGCGCCACGCACTCCCGCGTCGTCGGCGCGGACATCGCGGACTACATCGCGCACCACAACTGGTTCCAGTATTACGCCTCGACCGCCAATCCGTCCCATGCCCGCCCGAGTTCGCTTCAGGCCATCGGCTATTCCTTCCAGGCCGACGGCACGACCGCCGATCCGGCCAACCACGAATATGACCTGCGGGATTTCTACGCCGCGGTGAAGGCCGGGAACTATCCCGCCGTGTCGTTCATCAAGCTGCCCGCTTACCAGGATGGCCACGCCGGATACTCCGATCCGCTGGACGAGCAGACCGGCACCGTGGAGGTCATCAACTTCCTGCAACAGCAACCGGGCTGGAAAGACACCGCGGTCATCGTCACCTGGGATGACTCGGATGGCTGGTACGATCACGCTTTCGCCCCCACCACCAACCCGTCGTTCGATTCCGAGGCCGACCAGTTGAACGGCCCAGGAAAATGCGGCGAGGGAAGCGCGCGGGCGGGCGTGGCGGGCAAGCCGGCGAACGGCCGCTGCGGCCCCGGCACCCGCCTTCCCTTCTTACTCATCTCGCCCTGGGCCAAGGCCAATTACATCAGCCACGACCGCATCTCGGAGGCCTCGGTGGCACGGTTCATCGAGGACAACTGGCTGCATGGCGCGCGATTGGGCGGAGGCTCCTTCGACGAGACGGCGGGGTCGATCATGGACCTGTTCGATCTGTCGTCTGGCGGCCACGATAACGTGCTTTATCTGGATCCGTTAACCGGCACCCAGGTTGCGTCGCCTCCCTGATTGGCGATGAGGACCCGTCCGTGGTGGGTGGCCTCCGCCGGTTTGCTGTTGGTCGCGGTCGCCATGGCCCAGAGCGGTCCGCTGCCCGCGCGCGCATGGCTGACCCACCCGTTGGCCAGCTTCGCCCTGGCGCGCGGCNNCGGCCCGCTCTCGGCCATGGCGCGACTGGGACGCGAGGTGTTCTTCGACGCCAGCCTGTCATCCTCGGGCCGGCTGTCCTGCGCGAATTGTCACAGTCCGGAGCACGCCTACGGTCCTCCCGACGGTTCGCCGGCGGTGAACGGTGGCGCGGACCTGTCGCGCCAGGGCGTGCGCGCCGTGCCCTCGCTGATGTACCTGGAACGGCAACCCAATTTCAGCATCGGCCCCGATAATGACGAGGCCGAGGACGTCAACCTGACTCAACTGGCGGCTCTGGCGGCCCAGACGCCGCGGACCCGCAAGACGGCGGGCGACACCACGGCAGCCGCGGCCAACCTGGTGCCTCAGGGCGGCCTGTTCTGGGACGGTCGCGCCGACACGCTGCAGGATCAGGCCCTGGGTCCGCTGCTGAGCCCGCTGGAGATGGACGGCGGCACTTTCGAGACGGTAGCGGCGA
>PLSZ01000340.1 GCA_003164305.1 Acetobacteraceae bacterium | reverse complement strand
GAAGCCGGCAAGTCGGTCACCGCGATGGTGGAGTTGCGCGCCCGTTTCGACGAAGAAGCCAATATCAACCTCGCCCGCACCATGGAGGCGGCGGGCGTGCAGGTGGTATTCGGCTTCACCGAGTTGAAGACGCACGCGAAGTTGTCTTTGGTGGTGCGGCGGGAGGCGGGTGCCATCCGCTCCTACGCGCATTTCGGCACCGGCAATTATCACCCGATCACGGCAAGGATTTACACCGACCTGAGTTTCTTCACCTGCGATCCGGCGCTGACCCGCGACGCGGCGCGGCTGTTCAACTTCATGACCGGTTACGCGAAGCCCGAGTCGATGGAAGCGGTGGCGTTCAGCCCCATCCTGACGCGCGACGTATTGCTGGACCTGATCGCGGGCGAGGTTCGTTTCGCCCGCGCCGGCAAGCCCGCGACCATTTGGCTGAAGATGAACAGCCTGGTCGATACGCGGTTGATCGATGCGTTGTACGACGCCTCGCGCGCCGGCGTGAAAGTCATGGCTGTCGTGCGCGGCATTTGCTGCCTGCGTCCCGGTGTGCACGGCCTGTCGGACAATATCCGCGTGAAGTCGATCGTCGGACGGTTCCTGGAACACAGCCGGATCTTCGCGTTCGGCAACGGTTACACGCTGCCCGGCCGCCACGCCAAGGTCTACATCAGCTCGGCCGACTGGATGGAGCGCAACATGGACTGGCGCGTGGAAACCATGGTGCCGATCACCAATCCCACGGTGCATGAGCAGGTGCTGGACCAGATCATGGCGGTCAACCTGCGCGATTCGTTGCAGTCGTGGGAATTGAAGTCCGATGGCACCTGGAAGCGCGTGCCGGTGGGACGGCGGCCGATGTCGGCGCATGATTACTTCATGACCAATCCTTCGTTGTCAGGCCGCGGCTCGGCTTTGCATGGACAGGTGACGATCCCGCCTTTGGTGCCCCAGGGCGTGCAGCGACGCGCGGACCGCATGAGTCAGGATTAAGCCGATGCCTTACACGCCGCGGGAAACTCCGCCACGTTGCGCCGTGGTCGATCTCGGCTCGAATTCCGTTCGGCTGGTGGTCTTTGAGGGCCTCGGCCGCAATCCGATGTCGATCTTCAACGAAAAGGCGGTGTTGCGATTGGGCCGCGGCCTGCAGGCCACCGGTCTGCTCAACACCGACGGCATGGCGCAGGCCATGATGATCCTGCACCGGTATCGCGCGGTGGCGCGGGCGATGGGCGCGCACCCGTTCGAAATCCTGACCACCGCCGCGGTGCGCGACGCCAGCAACGGTCCGGATTTCGTGCGCCAGGTCCGCGAACGCATGCCCGACGTGCCAGTGCGCGTGCTGTCCGGCGTCGAAGAAGCCGAGTTTTCATCTGACGGTTTGCTGTGCGGTATCCCCGAGGCCGACGGCCTGCTGGCGGATATTGGCGGTGGCTCGCTGGAACTGGTGCGGCTGGATCAGGGGCGGCGCGGGGCGGCGCTGACCTTGCCTCTGGGGGTCATCCGGCTGGCGGAACAATCCGGCGGCGATCCATCGACCGCGCGGCTGATCGCCGAGGGCGCGTTCCGTTCGATCGGCTGGCTGAATGAAGTTTACGACCGCGATTTGTATCTGGTCGGCGGCGCGTGGCGGGCGTTGGCGCGGATCGACATGGCGCGTACCGACTACAGCCTGCGCATGGTGCATCATTATGTGATCGGCAACGATCAGGCGAGGGAACTGTGCACCCGGATTCTCGGCGCATCCAGCCGGGAGCTGGCGCAAATGGCGGGCATCTCGCGCCGCAGGGTGGAGGATCTGCCGTTCGCCGCCGTGGTGCTGCGCCGCCTGCTGCGCATGAGCGGGGCGCGCCGCGTGGTGTTCAGCGCCAGCGGTTTGCGGGAGGGCTGGCTGATGCGGCTGGTGCCACCGGAGGTGCGCGCTCAGGATTCGATGCTCGCCGCCGGACAGGACCTCGCCGCCTTGTATGGCCGCGATCCCACTTTGCCTCCGGCGCTGCTGGTGTGGACCGCGCCGTTGTTCCCGAACGAAACGACCGCCATGGCGCGGCTGCGGGAGGCAGCGTGCTGGATGTCCGATGTCGGCAGCCACGATCACCCGGAGTTCCGTCCGGAACAGGCGTTTCTGCGCATCCTGCGGCAGCCCGGGATCGGTCTGGACCACCCGGCGCGCGCGTATCTGGCCCTGACCATCGCGCTTCGTTACGAGGCGGATTCGGCGGCGCCGTTCCTCACCCCGGTGCGCCGGTTGCTCGATCCGGCCACCGCCAAGCGGGCGGAAATCCTGGGGATGGCGCTGCGCCTGGCGTACACGCTGTCGGCCGGCACGCCGGACCTTTTGGCGGGGACGAAGTTGCGGGTCGAAGGACGCCGCCTGATATTGAGCCTGCACGAGGACGCCGGGGTGTTCGCCGGTGAGGCGATCGTGCGCCGGCTGACTCGTCTGGCGCAGGCGCTGGACCTGGAGGCGGCGACCGAAACCGTTGACGGAAGCGATCGTTCCGGTCGCAAGGCGGTCGCATGACCGTGACGATCCGTCCAGCCGTAATCGCTGACGCCGGCGCGGTCGCCGAGGTCGTCAACGCCGCGTATCGTTCTTATATCCCGCGCATCGGCAAGCCGCCAGGCCCTATGCTCGACGATTATCCGCGACGGATCGCCGATGGCCAGGTCTGGGTGCTGGATGACGCCGGCGGCGTTGTTGGCGTCCTGGTGCTGGAGGAAACGCCGGACGCGTTCTTGCTCGACAACATCGCGGTGATGCCCGATCGGCACGGAGAAGGTCTCGGCCGCCTGTTGCTGGAATTCGCCGAAGCCGAAGCGAAGCGGCGCGGCTGGGACGAAATCAGGCTGTACACCAACGCGCTGATGACGGAGAATATCGAGCTTTATGCACGGATCGGCTATGTCGAGACGGAACGTATGACTGAGAAAGGTTTCGATCGCGTCTACATGGTGAAGCGTTTCGGCGACGCTCTCAGGACGACTTCTTAAGATTCTTCTCCCGGTCGCGTAACTTCCCAACGCCTTCCTGCAAGAACACCGCGTAATCGTACACTGTCTCGTCTTCCTGATTCCAGCACACATACCCGCGGCAATCCGCCGGCCGAGCCTCATACACGCCGCACATTCTGTCTTCGGTCAGAAACTGGCAGGACTTGAAGCCCTCCTTGATGCGTTTCTCACCCTTTTTGGTCACCTCGACGATGTGCCGCTTCTCGAAATCGGTCACCGTCAGCCCCAGATGTTTCGCCAGCCGGCGAATATCCTCCCGTCCCACCCGCACATAACCCGCCATCCGGCAGCACAAACTCGGGCATTTGACGCAATCCAACCGCGGATGGGTCATGCGGGACGCCGGCGCACGAGGTTGATCGGCAACACCGTCAACACCACCTCGTCGCGCTGGTTCAACACCTCGGAGAACGGCCGGATGATGCCGCGGTCGGGCTTCGATTGAGACGTCCGCGCTTCCTTGATGGTGACGCGCATGCGCAACGTATCGCCCGGCCGCACCGGCTTCAGCCAGCGCACCTCATCGACGCCCGGCGCGGGCAGTCCATTCGACGGCAGAAACCCGTCGGCGTACATCCGCATCATCAAGGCGATCGTGTGCCAGCCACTGGCGATCAACCCGCCGGTCGCGCCCCGCGCCGCCGCCACCGGATCGGTGTGCATCACCTGCGGATCGAACTGCCGGGCGAACGCGATGATCTCCGGTTCGGTCACCGTGATCGAGCCGAACTCGTACACGGAACCCACCGTGAAATCCTCAAAATATCTGGGTTTGGACTCCGCCGCCTGCTCGCTCACCCGCGTTTCCGTCCTTCGGTTGCCGCCTCGCCGTCTACCATGCGATACCGGC